>NZ_AXCD01000075.1:0-362 GCF_000475335.1 Acinetobacter sp. COS3 | reverse complement strand
AATTACAGGTACAGCAGAACCGGGCTCAACGGTGACAGTAACCTTCCCAGATGGCAGTACAGCAGAGGTTGTGGCTGACCCAACCACAGGCGAATGGAGTGTACCAAACCCAGGTGGCTTGGTGGATGGTGATACCGTTACAGCAACAGCGACAGATCCAGCAGGTAATGAATCAGCACCAGGGACAGGCATTGTATCAGCAGATATCACCGCACCGATTGTGACGATTGATGATGTACTGACTAATGATAGTACTCCGCCATTAACAGGCACTGTGAATGATTCATTAGCAACCGTGACTGTAAATGTAAATGGAGTGGATTACCTAGCGACTAACAATGGTGATGGCACGTGGACATTGG
>NZ_AXCD01000074.1:0-412 GCF_000475335.1 Acinetobacter sp. COS3 | reverse complement strand
GAATTGAGATTACTAGTCCGAGAGAGATTGTGATTACTGCTGGAGGTTCTCAGATTAAGTTGAATGGTTCAGGTATTTTTCCGATCACGGGTGGCAAGTTTAAGACGAAGGCGGGGCAGCATTTGTTTATGGGTGGAGCGAAAGTTAATATGTCCTTACCTATATTAAAAGAACCAGTTTTTGATGAGGTTAAAAAATTTAGCCATCGTATTGATTTTTCTAGTCTTGGACTTCATTCAGATTATTTAAAAAGTTCTTACCGCATCCGTAAAAAAGATGGAGTTTATTTGAAGGGTGTATTGGATGAAAGAGGTCGGACTAATAGGATTTATTCAGAAGTTGAAGAGCCTTTAGAAGTCTTTATTGATATAGATGAGCCAGTTATTGGCTATATTGAAAATGAAAAAGATAG
>NZ_AXCD01000073.1:0-415 GCF_000475335.1 Acinetobacter sp. COS3 | reverse complement strand
ACTAAGATCAGCACCCGCCAAATCAGACACGGTTTCTAAAGCACCATTTACAGTATCGCGAGAAGTCTCAAAAGTGAGGGTACCTAGGTCAGCAATATCCCCGACAGGATGTTCAGCTTGAGGGAAAGCTCCGATGATGGTGTCAGCTACAGTATCAATACCCGTATTGATGATTTCAGTTTTTAAGCTTTCAACGCCTTGTAGAATATCGATACCTTCTTGAACAATACCTATGACAGGATTATTAGCAAGATCACCACCTGTTATACCATCAAGAGCACCAGTGACTAAATCGATTGGGCTACCACCAGTACCACCCGTGATGCCATCAATCACACCAGTGACAAAATCAATCGGGCTGCCATCAGTACCACCTGTAATGCCGTCAATCACGCCAGTCACAAGATCAATCGGA
>NZ_AXCD01000072.1:0-233 GCF_000475335.1 Acinetobacter sp. COS3 | reverse complement strand
TGCCTGTGGTCACGCTGTCGACACTAATATCCGATGCTAAACTTAATTGCACACCATCTGCAGTAGTAACACTGTTGATATTACTATCACCTTTAACATTGATAGTTTCTCCCAACGCATAGTTATTTGAGGTACTACCATCACCAAAATTAATGCCTTTTTGTGCTTCTGCTAGTGCTGAATTCGCTGTAGTTTGTGCAGTCGTTACATTGTTATTCGTGGTAGTTAACTGA
>NZ_AXCD01000071.1:0-333 GCF_000475335.1 Acinetobacter sp. COS3 | reverse complement strand
TGGTGATTGATCCAATTACAGCGGACAACATCTTAAATGCGGCAGAAGCAGGCAGCACAGTTCCAGTGACAGGTACGGTGACAGGTGAATTCACGGCAGGTGATGCGGTAACAGTCAGCGTGAATGGCGTGGACTACAGCACCACACTTGCGGCAGACGGAACGTGGACAGTGGATGTTGCGGGTAGTGACTTAGCAGCAGACCCAGACTTAACGGTGGATGCGAGCGTTGTTGTTACAGATGCAGCAGGCAATACAGCGACCATTACAGATAGCCAAGTGTATGCAGTGGATACCGTTGTTGATCCAGCAACAGCAGTGGTGATTGATCCAA
>NZ_AXCD01000070.1:0-230 GCF_000475335.1 Acinetobacter sp. COS3 | reverse complement strand
GCTCGAACCAGGGACCTGCGGATTAACAGTCCGTCGCTCTACCGACTGAGCTATGGGAGAATCTGGATATGCATTCTATGCATGAAGTAGAGGATGGTCAAGTCATTCATAAGAAAAAAATTAAATATTGATTTAATTGTACTTTTTATCATCATTTTCAGACATTTCTTATAATTAAAATAATTGAGCATTAAAAAAGCCCTTATCAATGATAAGGGCTTTTAGAATCT
>NZ_AXCD01000069.1:0-1985 GCF_000475335.1 Acinetobacter sp. COS3 | reverse complement strand
TGGACTGCCACCACTCTCCTAGACAATTAGATTCGCCAAATGTAATCGCATTAAGTCTTTGATTTTTCCCATAAGGTCAAATTACTCCGATCGATCGGCTCATTTTGCTTTGATGGATGAGGCTAAAATGGACTGTTGTTCTCTATTAAAATAAAATAATAAAATAAAGAATTAAATCAGGCGCGGCTCAGCTTTTTCATTCGAAGCATTGAGATGAATCAATGCCTAATGAGCTGTTAATGAGAAGATTGAGATTTGCTCAGGATGATTTAAAGCGATCAAACTGAAGTTCCCTCTTCTTCAGTTATATGCTGTAAATAAGATAGAATAAATAATCAGCAAAGCTCAGCGGGTCGATTGGATGAACTCAGCCAGTACATCAATGGTTTTAGCAGAAGCCGTATTGAATACCGCGGATTTACTCGGTCTTAGTAATACTCAACTGGCTACTGTGATGGGTCTCGATCTCGCGTCGATGAACCAAATCGAATTCTCAGCTGTATTAGAACCCGCATCTGCACAAGGTGAAGCTGGATTATTACTGATACGACTTTATCAAAGCTTATCAACACTCACTGGCGATGATTCTGAATGGATTGATTATTTTATGAATGCATGCAATACCGCAACCGATGGTGTCCCGATTCAGCAACTTCAAACCAGAGCAGGCTTAGAGAAAGTCTTAATGGTTGTTGAAGCCCTGAACAATCGATGATTTATTTAACTCATTCTTTTAGCGAATCAGCTTCAATTTGCTTGATTAGAAATCCTGATCATCAATCATTAGCATCACTTCCGTTAAAAACCCATCAAACATTAAAGTTTGTGCTCAATGCGCCACCATAAACATGGTTCATAATCAAATTTCCAGCCGTCAGAAATTTAAAATATCTCCAGCAGAATCAATCAATTAATTAATGTTAAGATATGTAAAAAGATCTAATCACAGCGTTGACAGCTCAAGTGATACCCAGTTAAGCTAATTGGACACAGCAAAATCTGTGTTCAGGCGTAGGAAACCTGATAATATCTACAAGCGCAAACAAATGTCGCTTATGCGACTATTTTTTTGTCTATTGTTTAGCTGTCGTTATGGCGGCTTGACAGGACAGCTTTATGCTGGCCGTACCTTGTAGAACGGTATTTCCTACTCCTGTTAAGCTGCCACCATCACCGTAGGAAAGTGCTGGCGGTAAGTGTTAAAACTTATCTACAAGGAAACGACTATGAACGCAATTCTTCATGGTGCAAACTCTTGCACACCTAAAAAACTAGCCTCGCAACTGATTGTTGAACTTGGCAAAACTATTTCAAATCCTCAGCGTCAAACACTCGCCAATCTTTATATTGCTGTTGACACCGCCAATTCCTTACTCAAAGAACTTGAACAAGCCCATGAAATCATTCGAGAATGTATGCATGAAATGACTGATGAGCAAATTCTTGAAGTTGCAAAGCTCAATCAAAATAATAATTTATCGTCGCTCTGGGCATTTCGTACACATCAACGTCACAAGATGATTGAACGTGCACAACGTGTGCTACGTGGGGCGAATCATGTCCAAGGCCAATAAGAATAATCATCTCCTCGTATCTGGAGACTATCCTCTGATTGCTTCGCCAACGCTTGCTAAAGCGTTTGGCGTGGCTGCCGCTAATTTTTTACAGAAGCTGCATTACTTTTTAGAAAATAACGAAGGAAAAACCTTTAATGGGAAAAAATATTGGTTCCATAGTTATGAACAGTGGCAAAGCACGCTTGGCGTGTATAGCATCTCAACAATCAAACGAATTGTTGCAAAGTTAAAGCGAGCTGGGATTCTTGTGATTGAAAAGTTAGCACAGAATAAATGGCTACAAACCAATTTCTATACGATTAACTATAAGAAACTCAAACAATTCATCAAAGTCGACAGTCAACAAGATCATCAGGCTAAAGTGAAATCACCCATTTCTGCTCCAGTCGCTGCACCCAGCTTGCAGAA
>NZ_AXCD01000068.1:0-291 GCF_000475335.1 Acinetobacter sp. COS3 | reverse complement strand
CGTGTACCACGCCCAATCATCTGCATAAACTTCACTTTAGAACGTACAGCTTTAAAGAATACTAAGTTGACCACTTCAGGTACATCAATGCCTGTATCGAGCATATCCACTGAAATCGCAATCTGGGGCTCAGGTAAATCTTTCTTGCTAAAGTCATCAATTAAGCTTTGTGGATACTTAGTGGCATGGGTAATGACACGGGCAAACTTGCCATCATATTGCGGATAGTTTTCATTGAAGCGATCAGCAATAAACTGGGCATGTTTTTGATTGACGGCAAAGATAATGGTT
>NZ_AXCD01000067.1:0-311591 GCF_000475335.1 Acinetobacter sp. COS3 | reverse complement strand
TGCTGTACCTGTAATTGGATCATTTTCATTAATTGGGTTAATCACCGGAGCATTCGGAGCATCGACATCAACAGAGTAGCTTTGCGTATCAGTAACCGTACTACTATTGCCAGCAGCGTCAGTAAACTTAACATTCGCTTCAATTATTTTATCGCTATCAGCTAATAATCCACTACCTGGAACCACAACGCTCCATGTGCCATTGGCAGCATTAACAGTTGCTAAATAACTCACACCATTCACAATTACAGTCACAACAGTAGTAGCAGCATCTGAAGGAATGTTCGTTAAAGTACCAGTAATGGTTACATCACCTGCTGATTCAGCAGCATTCAAAGTATTATCATCTGTAACAGAATCAACTGTAAAACCAACATTGTCTGTATTTGGTGGTGTCGTATCACCGTTATTATTATTGTTATTATCACTTCCGCCACCACTAGCAGCAGCAATAATACCACCAGCAACCAAAGGAATAGCCCACAACCATGGGCTCATTGATGCATCATTGTATAAAAGTGGTTCTATAGATTGAATAGGTTGAAAAATTACATCTGATACTGGTGCTTCAACAACTTCAGGAAGAGCTGCTGGGGTTTCTTCTAAGTAAACAGCACCTTCATTGTCGGAATCCGCATCTGCGTCTGCATCTGCGTCTGCATCAGCGTCACTTTCACCCTCTTTGAATTTAGCCCAAACTAACTGACCGTTTTCATCTTGGATAACAAGACTATTATCTAGATTATTTTCTGGATTAAAGAAATTTTGAACAACAATTGTTTCTCCGTTTTTCAAGAAAACAATCGCATTCATACCGTCTTTTTTAATTACGACAATATCCTTTAACGGAACCTTTATAAGAACTACTGAAGGCTCAGAAGGTAGAGTCGTAGTATTTTCCATTGTATTAGAAAGAGTTTTATGACTTTCCTTAGAAATAATTTGAATTTCAGACATGGTCTATTCCTCTGATTATTTATTAATTCTTGTGTATGTATATTTGGTTAGTTTAGCAATCATTTCCTATACCTCTTAGAATCTAAATTAAAATCAATTTTTGTTAAACATATCACAAAAAAAATTTACAAAAATGACAACATCATCATAGAAAAATAGTCAATAAAGCCTAATAAACGACTAATTGATAAATAAAACTATCTAAATATTTTATTTTTTTTAAACAAAAATACTGCCAAAGTATTTATAAAAATTTATATTTATCCCTTATACATTAAAAAACAATATATTATAACTAAATATATCAAAAAATAATTTTACTACATGGTAAAAATTAAGAATTATTTACTATCTTTTTCAACCATTCAATTAGCTGTATTTCTTATTTTTTTCTAAAAATCAATCGTTTTTTCCCATAGCAAAAATATCTCTCTATAGTATTAAATTTACTCATAAATTTATTAAAAAAATTTAAGCAAAAATAAAAAGATATACTAAAGTCTTAAATAAAAGCACTAAAAACATCAGAAATACTTATTTTCAATTAATTCACATTTAATAAAACCAATAATTAGTTGTGCTAAAATTGACAAGTTCAATTTAGGTACTAAATTAATTATTTTTACTGTTTAATAAATTTTAAAATACAAATAAATTTATTAAAAATTCCAAATAAGAACCTGTTAATTTTAATTAAAAATTTTGGGGATTCTGAAGTCGTTCAACCTCTTTAACTTTTTCCGGATGGTAAATTTCTGTCAATTCATCATCAGACTTAATTGTTGTTATTCGTTCTGGATTATAGATTTTAATAGACTCTTTTCCACTTTCATCTTCACTCACAATATATTTAAAGCCGCGTCTGTTCATTTTATTACAGAGACGTTGATAGAAGCCTTTTACTCCTTCTGTTTCTTCATTGGGATTAAAATAAAATGCATTCATTACTGCAGGTAAGCCAAGCCCACAGACCACACCGGACAGTAATACGCTGATAAATGTATATCCAATTAAAATACTGCTATATGGACTGAGTGCAGGTACATTCGCAACAGCGAGAATCAAAGCAAGCGAAATTCCTCCACGTACACCACCCCATGAAAGAATCGTTAAACTGCCGTTATAGCTTTTATTTCTGAATGACGGAAACAGTGCAAATGCTGCAAAATTTGCAGCAAAGCGTGACAAGTGCAAAATAAGAAAGGCAATAATTCCACCAATAATTAAATTGGCACTTAGATCAAGGATAAAGAGCTCTAAACCTATTAAGGTGAATAAAAAAGAATTTATGATCCCTTCTACAGCATGCCAAAAATGATTGACCTCTCTAATCTCGCGTTGTTCTCTAAACTCTTGCCATTTATTTCCAACAATCAATCCGCCAATCACACAAGCAATTGGTGCAGATGCATGTGCAAATAATGCGACCAAGTAAGATCCACTCGCTAGTAATGCAGTCGTTAGAATCAAAGACTCCATTTCGTGCTTTCCGCGTAAGAGACGCAAAATACCGAAACCAAACGCAAAGCCAATGATGACAGCGACAAAAATCTCGTATAGCAAAGTTTCAATCGTTGCCAATAGAGAGAAATGCTCACCTTGTAAAACTTTCAGTAAAGTCATGAATAAAGCAATACACATTGCATCATTAAATAATGATTCACCTTCAAGCTTAACAATTAGATGATGTGGCGCTCGAATAGAACTCAAAACTCCTTTGATTCCAATCGGATCAGTTGCACCTAAAGCAGCACCGAGTAATAAAAGCACTGACATTGGCACTGAATAACCTACCGCCCATTGGAACAAATAAAGTAGACCAGCATAAATAACTGCACACAAAACTAGTGCAATAGTCGCCAAGATGCTGATTGGTTTCCAATAATTTTTAAGATCAGAAATTTTAAACTTCAATGCAGAAGAAGTAAGAATGAAACAGATAACGCCATTGATGAGGAAGTCATAGAAATCAATTTCACGGACAGCCGATTCAATATTGTGAATATTAATCGTAATAAATTGATTACCATTCAGTAGACTTGCACCCCATTGTAAAATGAAGACAAAAATTGCTGAGACAATAGGCACACCAATTGCTTGAGGAAATCCAAGTACGCGCTTATTAAAGATGGTAGTGGCAATTGAAAGCGTAAAAACAGCGGTCAAAGCTTGTAAAAGAAAGAAATTACCCATGCTACCCCTTGTTATTACTTATCGCGCACGACGATTTTTCCAAATCAAACTGTTTAGATTTCGCGGTGGAATTCGTAACTCATCAATTTATTTACCGTCAATTACTGAAATAGAATTTTTATCTAAGACATCTTAGTTCTTATTGAAATAACAAATATGAGTCTATAGATAGACACATCATCTAAGTTCAGTATTTATGACAATTATTTTACTGAACTTTTATTTTTTATTCGTATAACTTCGGTATGGAAATCAAAAGCAGAACACCTTTGGCTCTGCTTATTTGAATGTATTACACTGATTAATATCACCCGATTTAAGTCCTAGCTCAAACCAATGCATACGTTGTTCACTTGTACCATGAGTAAAACTATCTGGTACGACTTGCCCAGTAGCGCGACGCTGTAAATAATCATCACCAATTTTTTCAGCTGCATCCATGGCTTCCTCAATATCCCCCTGCTCCAAGAATTGAGTCCGTTGCTGATTTTGATGTGCCCAAATTCCAGCAAAACAATCAGCTTGCAACTCTAAGCGAACTGAGAGTTGATTGCCCTCGGATTGACTTGCTTGCGAACGAGCTTGTTGGACTTGTCCAGAAATACCCAACAAATTTTGAATATGATGACCTACTTCATGTGCAATCACATAAGCTTGGGCAAAATCCCCAGCCTGATCTTGTCTGGAAAGTTCAGTTTGATTCTGCTCTCCAGAAATTCCCATCTGCTGACGCATATCTTTAAAAAATGAAGTATCGATGTAAACTTTTTGATCTGCTGGACAATAAAATGGCCCCATTGCTGCTTGAGCAGTACCGCAACCTGAACGAACAACGCCACTAAATAAAACCAGTTTTGGTGGCTTATAAGTCATACCAAGCTGTTGAAATACAGGCGTCCAAGTATCCTCTGTATCCGCAAGCACAGTACCGACAAAGTCTCGTGCTTCTCTCTGATCGTCAGTCATATTTTGCGGCTCACCTCCCTGTTGAGCTGATTGTGCATTTGTAACTGCTTGTGTGGCTTGATAAGCCTGTTGAGGATCAACTCCGAAGAATTTCCATGCAACAAATGCCACAACTAAACCAATAATACTAATACCACCCGCTTTTGCTCCGCCACCACCACGACGATCTTCGACATTGGTGCTCACTCTACGACCTTTCCAACGCATATCTATTCTCCAATTTATGATGATGACGGTTTATTTTATGCTTTAGCTTTTGGCCATGCTTTTTTTATTAAACTAACAATAAGCAGCACAATGATACCTGCCGCAAAACCAACACCTAAGTTGATTAATGTCGGGGTTAATGCGCCAATAATCGAACCAAAACTTGGTATCAGTTCTAAATGATCGACAGTTTCTTCAGTGAAATGATGTAACAGTGGAATGGTATGACTAATAATACCTCCCCCCACTAAAAACATCGCAACCGTACCAACAATAGATAATGTTTTCATTAAAACTGGTGCAAAAGCCAGTAAACCACGCCCAATTTTATTTTTAAATTCAGATGCTTGTTGTGTTAAATATAAACCTAAATCATCAATCTTAACGATCATTGCAACAAAGCCATAAACACCAATGGTCATGACGATCGCAATAATACTCAATACTGTCACTTTAGTCATAAACGCTGCTGATGCAACTGTACCTAACGAAATCACCACAATTTCAGCAGATAAAATAAAGTCTGTACGAATCGCACCTTTTACTTTTTCTTTTTCAAATTTTGCTAGGTCAACTTCGACTTCCTGTAGCTCTTCACTCGCTTCTTCTGGTGTTTTGGCTTTTTTATGGTAGAGAGAATGTATAACCTTTTCCACGCCCTCATAACATAGAAACAGACCACCAAGCATTAATAATGGATTAATCAACCAAGATGCGACAACACTAATTAAAAGTGCTAATGGGACAAGAATAAGCTTATTAACAAATGAGCCTTTTGCGACACTCCACACCACAGGAAGTTCACGATCAGCACGAACACCACTGACTTGTTGGGCGTTGAGAGCTAAATCATCACCTAATACACCAGCCGTTTTCTTTGCTGCCATTTTACTCATGACTGCAACATCATCTAAAACTGTTGCAATATCATCTAGTAACAGTAATAAACCACTCGCCATTTTTATTTCCTAGTTTATATTTATCAGGCTATTGTAGAATTACTCAATAATTTCACAACATTATTTTAATAAAAGTTGAAGCAATCGCTGACGAAAAAAATTTATTTCCCGTACAATAATGCCAATCTATATATTTATGAAATAACTGAATCTTGGAACATATCATGAGTAATGCTGATCAACGTCCAATCATTTTGACAGGCGACCGCCCTACTGGACAACTTCACCTTGGCCACTTTGTTGGTTCATTACGTTCTCGTGTAGGTTTACAAGACAGTCATCATCAACATCTTTTATTAGCAGATGCCCAAGCACTGACTGATAATGCTGACAATCCAGATAAAGTTCGTAATAACATTCTTCAAGTTGCTTTAGATTATTTAGCGGTTGGTATCGATCCAACTAAAACAACAATTTGCGTTCAGTCATGCTTGCCTGCACTGAATGAGCTCACAATGCTTTATCTTAACTTCGTGACTGTTGCACGTTTAGAACGTAATCCAACCATTAAATCTGAAATTCAAATGCGTGGATTTGAGCGCGATATTCCAGCAGGTTTCTTATGCTATCCAGTCGCTCAAGCTGCTGACATTACTGCATTTAAAGCAACTGTTGTTCCTGTTGGTGAAGATCAAATTCCAATGATTGAACAAACCAATGAAGTAGTCCGTCGTGTAAACCGCCAAATTGGGCATGACCTGTTACCTGAATGTAAGGCTTTACTCTCAAATATGGGGCGTTTACCAGGTTTCGATGGTAAAGCAAAAATGTCTAAATCTTTAGGCAATACGATAGTGTTAAATGCTTCTGATAAAGATATCAAGAAAGCGGTCAATGCAATGTACACCGATCCAAACCATTTACGTATTGAAGATCCTGGTCAAGTTGAAGGCAATATCGTATTTACTTACCTTGATGCCTTTGATCCGAATAAAGAAGAAGTTGAAGAATTAAAAGCACATTATCGCCGCGGTGGTTTAGGTGATGGCACAGTGAAAAAGCGTCTTGAAGGTGTGTTAAAAGAATTGATTACACCTATTCGCGAACGTCGTGCTGAATTAGAAAAAGATCCTGATTACATTATGGATGTACTTAAACAAGGTACAGAAAAATGTCGTAATATCACGCAGCAAACTTTAGATGAAGTAAAAGATGGATTAGGCTTATTTAAATTCTAATTTACGTTACTTTTACTCTAAAAAAGCCCATTTGTTGGGCTTTTTTATTTAAACCATTGATTTAAGTTTAATTTTAGAACTATAAAGATCGATTAAATAACTAACACTTTTTGTCACTTATTAACATCTATTAACAGTAGTTAACATGAATACCTATGAACTTAGTCAAGTTTTTTAATAATATAGCGATGTAGGTTAGGTAACACTAATCTCATGACATTTCTCCTTTCAACCGAAACTGTTTTAAACAGATTCGTTGTTCAACGCAATGACAACCCCAATCATTGCGTTTTTTTTTGCCTAAAGAATATGTCTGTAATAGGTTGAATTTTACACTTGATACAATTACTCTTATAAGCAATTTATTTTTATAAATATTTTTAGAAAAACATAAGAGAACGACTCATGATTTGGGATTTATTAATACACCCGTCAAACATAGTTTTCAGCATTGCGTTATTGCTATGTTTGTTTATTGGCATGCTTGAAGTGATCTTATTGTTATTTGGTGGAAGTAGCAGTTTTATAGATCAATTTTTACCAGATAGTCTAACTGATGTTGATCATGCAGATGTTTCGATTGATCAACCTGAGAACTTATTCACTCAACTATTAGAGTGGTTATATCTAGGAAAAGTCCCCCTTCTCGTTTGGTTAATCATTTTCCTGACTGTCTATGCGCTAACAGGCTTAATTATTCAAGATATTTTCTTTAATTTTACTGAACACTATCTTTCTGCATGGATTATTGCACCTACATGCTTATTTCTATCAATGCCTATTGTGCGTTTCAGTGCTGCACTTATTTCTAAAATGATTCCTAAAGATGAAACGACCGCCATACATTCTGATGATCTGATTGGTCGAACTGCTCACATCGTTTTAGGTGAAGCTCGACCAAACTCCCCTGCTCAAGCCAAAGTTAAAGATCAATTTGGTCAAACACACTATGTATTAGTTGAACCTGAGCAGGATATTGTTTTCCAACAAGGACAAGATGTTATTTTGACACAAAGAACCAAAATTGGTTTTCAAGCTATTGCTAGTTAATTTTATATTTATTACACGAGGGTCTTTAAATGTTTAACTCAGCGCTCACTGAGATTTTAATAATCACAGGCGTTATTTTTGCTGCATTAATTTTTATTGGGGTCATTGTTGCCCGCTTATATACACGTTCTAGTAAAGAAGTTTCTTTTGTTCGTACTGGCTTCGGTGGTGAAAAAGTGATTCTGAATGGCGGTGCAATTGTACTGCCAGTTTTACATGAAATTATTCCTGTAAATATGAATACCTTACGCTTAGAAGTTAAACGTGCAGCAGATCAAGCACTTATTACCCGTGACCGTATGCGTGTCGATGTGATGGCTGAGTTCTATGTCCGTGTTAAGCCTACAGGTGAATCTATTGCGACTGCTGCTCAAACATTGGGTAGAAAAACGATGTCTCCTCAAGAACTAAAAGACTTAGTTGAAGGTAAATTTGTCGACTCACTTCGTGCTGTAGCAGCTGAGATGGCTATGGAAGAGTTACATGAGAAGCGCGTTGACTTCGTACAAAAAGTTCAACAAGTTGTCTCTGAAGATTTATCAAAGAATGGTTTAGAACTAGAAACAGTTTCTCTTACAGGTCTAGACCAAACAAGCTTTAAATTCTTCAATCCACAAAACGCTTTTGATGCTGAAGGTTTGACTAAACTCACAGAAACTATCGAAGACCGTCGTAAGAAGCGTAATGACATCGAACAAGATACTGATCTTGCGATTCGTGCGAAAGATTTAGAAGCAGAACGTAGAAGATTAGAAATTTCTCGTGAAGAAGAATACGCAAAACTGCAACAAGAACGTGAAATTTCGATTCGTAGAGCCGAGCAACTTGCTGAGATCGCATCCCAAGAGGCTGGAAAAAAACGTGAAGCAGAAGAAGCACGTATTGCCGCAGAACGTGAAGTCGATTTGAAAAGAATTGCTGCTGCACGTGATGTCGAGAATGAAAATATTCAAAAATCACAGCTCATTGAAAAAGCGCAAGTTGAACAGAAGAAAACCATTGAACTTGCTGAACAAGATCGTGCGATTGCAATTGCAGAAAAATCTCGTGCTGAGTCAGAAGCCAAAGCACAAGCTGACAGAGCTCGTGCCGAAGCAGTAAAAGCAGAAGAAGAAGTTGTGACTGTACGTGAAACTCAACGTGCAGAACGTCAAAAAGCAGTTGAGTTGGTTGCTGCCAAACAAACAGCGGAAAAAGATGCAATTGCGATTACCGTTGCAGCTGATGCTGGTAAGAAAGCGGCTGCCGATGAAGCTGAAGCAATCCGTATTGCTGCTGAAGCTGAAGCAGAGAAAGTTCGCTTAAAGGCAAAAGGTGAAGCAGATGCGAAAGTATTGCTTGCACAAGCTTTAGAGAAACAATACCAAGTTGATGCTGAAGGTGCGCGTGCAGTCAATGAAGCGGCGAATACACTTTCTGCTGAACAGGTTGAAATGCAAGTTCGTTTAGCAATGCTCAAACACTTGCCTGAAATCATCCGTGAAAGCGTTAAACCAATGGAAAATATCGATGATATTAAAATTCTCCAAGTGAATGGTTTAAATGGTTTTGCAGGTGGAAGCAGTGCATCTGGAGAAGTTGCAGAAAATGGTCAAGCATCTTTATCTGACCAAGTCGTGAATAGTGCCCTACGCTATCGTTCGCAAGCGCCTTTGATTGATAGCTTAATGAATGAACTTGGCCTACAAGGTGGTGATATTAATGGTCTAACCCAAGGGTTAAAACCAAAGACTGAGTAAGCATTTTGATCTAAAAAGAGCCTTTATTATGAGGCTCTTTTTTATATAAAAAGAAGGAATAAAAATGGGTACACATGGTTTTTGTGCAGGGACACTTGTTCATACAGAGCAAGGCTTAGTTCCAATTCAAGAGATTAAAGTTGGGGATATGGTGTTATCGAGTCCTAAAGATAGTGACAAAGATGTTCCTACAGAATACAAGCGAGTAACTAAAACATTTAAATCACCAGAAAAGCAAAGGATTATCGCTGTAGCTATTCCCTCATTAATCAGCGAGTATACTTTAGATAAAGATTATCTAGATGGTCATTGGGTGCAATCACAGCAAATAAAAGATCTTCCACGTTATGCAGAAAAATATGTTTACTGTACAGCGAATCATCCATTTTGGACACAAGAAAAAGGATGGATATCTGCAATTGAATTAGCTGTATATAAACAAGGGAGTTTTAATGGAAACACATTGATTAATTATAAGAGGGATTTAATTTCTACTGATTTAGCTTATACATTTTCAACGCCATTACTAAGAACAACTATTCCAGAACTTGCAGTGAGAGTTGATTGGCAAAGTCAGATCCCATCACCAAACATTATTCATAACATCATCGATTTTAGTTCGGGTAAGCCGGTTCTTCTCACCAATATCCCTAAACTTCCAGCACATTTAGTTGAAGACCAACACACTGATTGGTCTCAAGATCATATCCATTTACCTGATAATGCGAACGATCCAATGGTTAAACAATTTAGCGCTGAACAACATTTTTATATCAATGGCGATGCATAGACTATGAACAGGGACGCTTTAAAGAAAATGAATATGGTGAGTATGTAGACCCTAATTATGATGCTAACTGGACAATTGATGAAAAAGAAGAAGATGATCGTAAATATAGTGAAAACTCTTATTATATGACAATTGTTTATAATTTTGAGGTAGAAGAATATTCTACCTACTTTATTGGTGAACAAGGCCTGTGGGTACACCAATAGTATTCCCAATAAAAAAACCCCAATGTCTCCATTGGGGTTTTTTTAAAGATTAAAATCTAACGTATTACGCTAAACCTTTTTCTTTTAAAACTTGCAACATAGTAGAACCAAGCTCAGCTGGGCTACGCGTGTAAGCCATTCCTGCACGTTCAAATGCAGCGAATTTTTCTTCAGCAGTACCTTGACCACCAGAAATGATCGCACCAGCGTGACCCATACGCTTACCTTTAGGTGCAGTTACACCAGCAATGTAACCTACTACAGGTTTAGTCACGTTAGATTTGATGAATTCAGCAGCTTCTTCTTCCGCTGTACCACCGATCTCACCGATCATGATGATTGCATCAGTATCTGGATCGTCTTGGAACAATTGAAGCGCTTCGATCTGGTTCATACCTGGGATTGGGTCACCACCAATACCGATACAAGTAGACTGACCTAAACCAAGCTTAGTTGTTTGAGCAACAGCTTCATAAGTCAATGTACCTGAACGTGAGATGATACCAATACGACCTGGTTGGTGGATGTGACCAGGCATAATACCGATCTTACATTCACCTGGAGTGATCACGCCTGGGCAGTTAGGACCAACTAAACGAGTACCGTTACCGTTCGTTTCTAAGTAGCGTTTTGCTTTAAGCATGTCGATCGTTGGAACACCTTCAGTGATCACAACGATTAGACCAACACCTGAATCAACCGCTTCAACAATTGAGTCTAAAACGAATGGAGCTGGTACATAGATTACAGATGCATCAGCATTTGTTTCACGTACAGCTTCTTTCATTGTGTTGAATACTGGTAGGTCAAGGTGAGTTGTACCACCTTTACCTGGAGTAACACCACCAACAACTTTTGTACCGTAGTCTAAAGCTTGTGCAGAGTGGAAAGTACCGTTTTTACCAGTAAAACCTTGTACCAATACTTTAGTGTCTTTATTAATTAATACGCTCATGATTGATACTCCTTAAGCTTTAACTGCAGCTACAACTTTTTCTGCGGCATCAGATAAACCGTTCGCAGAAATTAATTTCAAACCAGATTCATCAAGTAATTTAGCACCTAGCTCAGCGTTGTTACCTTCTAAACGAACAACAACTGGTACAGTTACATTTACTTCTTGAACCGCTGCAATAATTGCTTCAGCAATCATGTCACAACGTACGATACCACCGAAGATGTTGATTAAAACACCTTGAACAGAAGTATCAGCAAGGATAATTTTGAACGCTTCGATTACGCGCTCTTTCGTTGCACCGCCACCAACGTCAAGGAAGTTTGCAGGCTGGCCACCATAAAGTTTGATGATGTCCATGGTTGCCATTGCAAGACCAGCACCGTTAACCATACAACCGATGTTACCTTCTAAAGCAACATAGTTAAGATCAAATTCAGATGCTTTCAATTCACGCTCATTCTCTTGAGATTTGTCACGTAAAGCCGCAACTTTAGGTAAACGGTAAAGCGCGTTAGAGTCGATACCTACTTTCGCATCTACACATAAAATATCGCCATTTTCACGAACTGAAAGTGGGTTAATTTCAAATAATGCAAAGTCATTTTCTACAAATGCTTGGTAAGCAGCGCCCATAATTTTTACAAATTGGCCCACTTGCTTGTCTTTCAAACCTAAAGCAAACGCAACTTCACGTGCTTGGAATGGTTGTAAGCCAACTAATGGATCAACTTCAACTTTGATAATTTTTTCTGGAGTTTCTTCCGCAACTTTCTCGATTTCTACACCACCTTCTGTAGAAGCCATGAAAGTAATACGACGGCTAGAGCGGTCTACAACTGCGCCTAAGTAAAGCTCACGCTCAACTGGGTAAACGTCTTCAGCAACGATGATGCTGTTAACTGGTTGACCATTTGCATCTGTTTGATACGTTACTAAACGAGTACCAATGATGTTGTTAGCGAATTCGATTACGTCTTCTTTTGATTTTGCAACTTTAACACCGCCAGCCTTACCACGACCACCAGCATGAACTTGCGCTTTCATTACTGCGAATTTACCACCAAGCTGTTCAAATGCAGCAACGGCTTCGTCTGCATTTGTTGCCAAGATACCTTCTTGTACTGGCATGCCATATTCTTTCAATAATGCTTTAGCTTGATACTCATGTAAGTTCATTTAGTTACCTACTATGTTGTTTGTAGTGATACAGTCTAGATTTTCTTAAAACCAGACTGCTACATATTGAATAAATGATTGCCTAAATAAGACAATCATCTTCATTCAAAAAAGTGTGGCGAACCACACTTTATGTTTTATTTACGCTTACGTTGAATCGCGTGGATTGCACGACCATCTACAGAAAGCGCTGCTTCATGTACAACTTCTGAGAATGTTGGATGACCAAAAGTCATCAACTGTAAGTCTTCAACAGAAGAAACAAACTCAAGCGCGATCATACCTTGGTGTACGATATCAGATGCATTAGGACCCACAACGTGCATACCTAAAAGACGATCTGTTTTCGCATCAGCAACGAATTTAACAAAACCAGCAGTATCACCCGCAGCTAATGCACGACCATTCACCGCAAATGGGAATTGACCAGCTTTAACTTCGTGACCTTTTTCAGCTGCTTGTTCTTCAGTTAAACCAACCCAAGCTGCCTCTGGATGTGTATAGATAACGCTGATGATTGTGTCGTAGTTTACTTGAGCAGCATGACCGTGAATACGTTCAACTGCCATTACGCCCTCTTCCATTGCTTTGTGTGCAAGCATTGGACCGCGTACCAAGTCACCAATCGCATAAACACCTTCAACAGATGTTTGGCACTGATCATTTACATCAACTAAACCACGTTCAGTGAGTTTAATGCCAGAATCTTCTGCCAATAAACCTTCTGCATATGCTTTACGACCTACACATACGATTAACTTGTCAAAAACTTGTTCTTTGTCTTCGCCAGCTTGGTTATATTTAACTGTTACCTCACGACCATTCGTTTCAGCACCAGAAACTTTCGCACCGATACGAATATCTAAACCTTGTTTTTTCAAGATTTTTTGATATTCCTTTGCCAATGCTTTGTCTGCCATTGGTAAGAATGCATCTAATGCTTCAAACACAACAACTTCTGAACCAAGACGACGCCATACTGAACCAAGCTCTAGACCGATAACACCCGCACCAATCACACCAAGACGCTTAGGAACTTCTGGGAATTTTAATGCGCCAGTAGAGTCAACAATTAAGTCTTCATCAACAGGTGCTACTGGAATGTTTACAGGCACAGAACCCGTTGCAAGGATTACGTATTTAGGTTCTAAAACCTGTACATCACCTTCAAACGGTGTGAATTCTACTTTTTTACCTGCAAGTAATTTACCCGTACCTTGTAACCACTCGATACCATTACCTTTCAGCAATTGAGCAACACCACCAGTCAACTGATCTACAACTTTGTCTTTACGTGCCAACAAAGTGTCTAAATCAAATTTAACTTCACCAGTCGTGATACCGTGTTCAGCAAGTTCGTGCACAGTAGCTTCATAACGGTGAGAAGAGTCAAGCAATGCTTTAGAAGGGATACAACCAACGTTTAAACACGTACCACCTAAAGATGGTTTACCGTTGTGAATACGTTTTTCGATACAAGCAACTTTGAAACCAAGTTGTGCAGCACGGATTGCTGCTTCATAACCACCAGGTCCGCCGCCAATAACAACAAGATCAAATTGTTGAGACATTTTTATCTCCAAACTCCCATATAAAGGAGCTACTTTATACGGGAGCTAATATTTGTAGTATTAAAGGTCAAGAATGAGTTTAGCTGGTTCTTCTAACAATTCTTTAATTGTTACTAAGAAACCTACAGCTTCTTTACCATCAATTAAACGGTGGTCATAAGAAAGCGCTAAGTACATCATTGGCAAGATTTCAACTTGACCATTTACTGCCATAGGGCGCTCTTGGATTTTATGCATACCCAAGATTGCTGTTTGTGGTTGGTTCAAAATAGGCGTAGAAAGCAATGAACCGAAAGTACCACCGTTCGTGATTGTGAACGTACCGCCAGTCATATCTTCGATACCCAATTTACCGTCACGTGCTTTGAAAGCATAGTCACGGATACCGTTTTCAACTTCTGCATAGTTCATACGGTCAGTATCACGAAGTACAGGAACAACTAGACCACGATCAGAAGAAACTGCTACACCGATGTCATAGAAACCATGATAAACGATATCGTCGCCATCAATAGATGCATTTACAGCTGGGTAACGTTTTAACGCTTCAGTTGCAGCTTTAACAAAGAAAGACATAAAGCCTAAACGAGCACCATGACGTTTTTCGAAAGCATCTTTATATTGCTTACGCATTTCCATGATTGGCTTCATGTTAACTTCGTTGAACGTTGTTAACATTGCAGTTTGTTGTGTAGCCGCCAATAAACGCTCAGCAACACGCTTACGTAAACGTGTCATCGGAACACGTTTCTCAATACGCTCACCAACAGCAACGCTTAATGGTTGAACTGAAGCAGCTGGTTTATGGTTTGCAACATCTTCTTTAGTGATGCGACCACCGCGACCTGTACCTTGTACATCAGCAGCATTGATACCAGTTTCAGATAATGCTTTACGAACCGCAGGCGCTTGGTTTTGATCAACAGGTTGAGTTGATGCAGCAGCCGCAGGTGCAGACGCAGCAGGAGCCGCTTCTGCTGGTGCAGCAGCTTCAGGAGCAGCTGCAGCAACAGCACCAGCTTCGAATTGTGCAATTACTTCATCAGAAAGAACGGTATCGCCTTCATCTTTGATGATTGCTACTAAGCTACCATCAGCTGGAGCAACCACTTCTAAAACAACTTTATCGGTTTCAATGTCACAGATCACTTCATCACGTGATACAGGTTCACCTACTTTCTTGTGCCAAGTAGCGATCGTGCCGTCAGCAACTGACTCTGGGAATACCGGTGCTTTAATTTCGGTTGCCATTATTTAGAATCTCCTGATTGTTCAACTTCAATCGCGAGTGCGTCATTGATAAGCTGAGCTTGTTGTTTTGCATGCAAGTACGGTGAGCCACAAGCAGGTGCGGCAGATGCTTCACGACCAGCATAGCTAATACTAATTTGTTTACCAGATTTAAGAACGTCTTCGTACAAGCGAGGAACGATGAATAACCAAGCGCCTTGGTTCTTCGGCTCTTCTTGTGCCCAAACAAGTTCTTTAATGTTTGGATACTGAGCCATAACTTCAGCTAAGCGTTGTTGCGGATACGGATATAATTGCTCTACACGAACGATCGCAGTATTGCTTAAACCAAGCTCGCGACGTTTTTCGAGTAAATCGTAATAAACCTTACCACCACAAAGCACTAAGCGAGTTACGTCAGCTTTGTTGATTGGATCAATTTCATCGATCACAGTTTGGAAAGTACCGTTTGCTAACTCATCCAGAGTAGAAGTCGCAAGTTTATGACGTAATAATGATTTTGGTGACATTACGATCATTGGCTTACGAATTGGACGAACTGCTTGACGACGTAATGCATGGAAGATTTGCGCTGGAGTCGTTGGTGTCATCACTTGCATATTGTCTTCAGCACATAGCTGTAAGAAACGTTCTAAACGTGCAGATGAATGTTCTGGACCTTGACCTTCATAACCATGTGGTAACAACATTGTTAAACCACAAACACGCTCCCACTTGGTTTCACCCGAAGCGATGAATTGGTCAATTACAACTTGCGCACAGTTCGCGAAGTCACCAAATTGAGCTTCCCAAACAATTAAACTCTTCGGCAATGTTGTTGAGTAGCCATATTCAAATGCAAGAACAGCTTCTTCAGACAACAAAGAGTCATAAACAGCAATACGCGGTTGGTTTTCTTTAATATGGCAAAGCGGAATATAAACAGAACCATCGACTTGGTTATGTAATTTCGCATGACGATGTGAGAATGTACCACGACCAACGTCTTCACCTGTAATACGAACAAGGAAGCCATCATCTAACAAAGTTGCATACGCTAAAGTTTCAGCTGCACCCCAGTTCAATGGCATTTCACCAGTTTGCATTTTGATACGATCATCAATCACTTTTTGTACTTGACGTTGTAATACAAAACCTTCTGGTAATGTATTCATCGTTTTACCAAGTTCTTTTAAGCGATCAAGGTTGAATGTTGTATCCCAAACGTCAGTATATTCATGACCTAAGTACGGAGACCAATCAACAAACATTTTCTTGTTTGGTTCACGAACTAATGCATTTGCAACATGATTACCTGCTTCTAAGTCAGAGCGATAACCTTCAATCATTGCATCAGCACTTGCACGATCAAGTACTTTTTCTTGTACCAATTGATCAGCATATAAAGTACGTGTAGTCGCTTTCTTGTTGATGACTTGATACATCAATGGTTGAGTCGCAGATGGTTCATCAGCTTCGTTGTGGCCACGACGACGATAACAGAACAAGTCTAAGATGACATCTTTACGGAACTCATGACGGAAGTCATGTGCAATTTGAGTCGCAAAAATTACAGCTTCAGGATCATCACCATTCACATGGAAGATCGGAGCCTGAATCATTTTCGCTACATCAGTACAATACTCTGTAGAACGTGTATCGCGTGGATCAGACGTTGTGAAACCAACTTGGTTGTTAATCACAATATGAACCGTACCGCCCACCGTATAACCACGTGTTTGCGACATTTGGAACGTTTCTTGGTTTACGCCTTGACCAGCAAAAGCAGCATCACCATGAACAATTACAGGAAGAACGTCGTCACCACCAATGTCTTTACGACGAACTTGACGTGCACGAACAGAACCTTCTACAACTGGACCAACAATTTCTAAATGAGATGGGTTAAACGCCAATGCTAAGTGAACTTCGCCACCTGGAGTCATTACGTTTGAAGAGAAACCTTGGTGGTACTTAACGTCACCAGAACCTTTCTTATGTAGGCTCTTCCCTTCGAACTCACCGAAAAGGTCAGCTGGGTTTTTACCCATGATATTCACAAGAAGGTTGAGACGACCACGGTGTGGCATACCAATCACAACTTCTTTACAACCAACAGCACCAGCACGTTGAATGATTTCATTCATCATTGGAATGAAAGATTCTCCACCTTCCACACCAAAACGTTTCGCACCAACGAATTTGTTACCAAGATATTTTTCTAGGCCTTCCGCAGCTGTTAAACGCTCTAAGAAACCTTTTTTCTGATCATTGGTATAGCCAAATTTACCGCGAACACCTTCTAAACGCTGTTGAATCCAACGCTTTTCTTTGGTGTCAACGATGTGCATATATTCCGCACCGATAGAACCGCAGTAAGTTGCTTCCATTGCCTCAACCATTTCAGACAATGTTGCTTCTGCTTTACCAATTGCAAGGTTACCCGTATTGAATACGGTATCCAAATCAGATTTAGTCAAGTTATGAGCAGACAAATCTAAATCAGGAACGTCTTCACGTTTAGCGAGACCTAATGGATCTAATTTAGCTTTTTGATGACCACGATTACGATAAGCGGCGATTAATTGTAATACACCAATTTGGCGACGCTCATGTTCTGTACTAACAGTGCTTTGTACAACAGGTTGAACTCTGTTTGCATTACGACCCAATAAGAGGAATTGCTCACGCACACTACCGTGTGGTTGGTCACCCTTAGGGTATTTATCGAAATATTCTCGCCAATCCTCTGACACTAAGGTTGGTGATGCTAGGTACTGTTCGTAAAGCTCTTCAATATACGCTGCACTATCAGCGGAAAGTTCAGTGTCAAGACGCAATGCGTCAGCAACTTCTTGCATTTTTGGACCCATTTCCTATTGCAAAAAATAATATAGGTTGCCTTTTAAGCAGACCCATGATTCATAGTGCCAAATTGGTAACAAGACACTACTACCCAAGGTTATCCAACCCTAGGACATTATCACTACACATCAGGAGTATTCCCTTTGATGTAACAAATGAGCTATACACCCAGCAATTTAAGGCACATAACTCATCTTTTATACTCGACGACATCGAGCAATTTTTTGCAAATCATTTTAGAAAAATTAAATAAATTTTTAACTTTTCTAAATTGACTTTTACCAAATAATCTGCATAAATCAGTCACAGATATTCCCAATCTAAACGCAAGAATATACTGATTTTTTGCTTTCAGTTACTGGCACAAATGCTAACATGTAATCAAGCTTGGATTGATTTTTTTGACACATACCATCCATAAATCAGCGAAATACACACATCAAATTATATTCTAATATAACGCCCTTTTTATAAAAGTTGCACTCTTATCGACCAAAGTTAAAGATTCTCTACAAATCTCGCACAAATGCTAAGCACACCGATCAAAAAACAAACTCCATAAATTTTTTAATCAGTTTTAACAATCAACAGCAATGATTAAACCCATAATAAATCACAGCCAAACATTTCCAAATTCCCAAATAAAAAACGGGAGTTTCTTACGAAACTCCCGTTTCCAGAAACAAGCTGAATTAACCAGCTTGATCCAACAACATGTTACGAATGTGACCAATTGCCTTCGTTGGGTTCAACCCTTTTGGACATACTGATACACAGTTCATGATGCCTTTACAACGGAATAGAGAGAATGGATCATCTAAACGAGCCAAACGCTCTTGAGTCGCTGTATCACGAGAATCGATGATGAAACGATATGCATTCAACAATGCAGATGGACCTAAGAATTTATCAGGGTTCCACCAGAATGATGGGCATGAAGTTGAACAACATGCACAAAGAATACATTCATACAAACCATCTAAGTGTTCACGTTCTGCTTGAGACTGTAAACGCTCTTTCGCTGGTGCTGGTTGATTGTTAATCAAGAACGGTTGAATCTTGTCATATTGATCATAGAACTGATTCATGTCTACAACCAAATCCTTAACGACTGGTAAACCAGGTAAAGGACGGATCACAATCTTCTCTGGTAAATCGTTCAAGTTCCACAAGCACGCTAAACCATTTTTACCATTGATGTTCACACCATCCGAACCACAAATACCTTCACGGCAAGAGCGACGGAATGTTAATGATTCATCTTGCACTTTCAACGCAAGTAACGCGTCAAGCAACATACGATGCTTGTCTGTTAACTCAAGTTTGAAAGTTTGCATATACGGCGCTTTATCCTTATCAGGATCGTAGCGGTAGATTTCGAATGTACGAGTGCCTCTACTCATCTTTGTTCTCCCGATTAGAATGTACGTGGTTTAGGTTCAATTGCTTCAACCGTTAATGGACTGAAACGTACTGGTTTATATTCAAGACGGTTGTCTGATGAATACCATAATGTATGTTTCATCCACTCATCATCACGGCGACCGTAAGAATAAGTTGGGTGATCAGGTGCTAACTCATAGTCAACAACTGTATGCGCACCACGACATTCTTTACGAGCAGCAGCCGAAATCAGAGTCGCCTTCGCAACTTCATATAAGTTTTCAACTTCTAATGCTTCAACACGCGCTGTGTTAAATACTTTAGATTTGTCTTTCAAATGAATGTTACGAACACGCGATTCAATCGCAAGGATTTCTTTCACGCCTTTGTCAAGCAATGCTTGAGTACGGAATACACCAGCGTGATCCTGAACGATATCACGGATTGCATCAGCAACTTCTTGTGCGTTTTCACCCGTCGTTGAATCATCAAGCTTACGGATACGCGCTAACGTGTTAACCAATACATCAGTTGGAAGCGGTGCATAATCATCGCCATGATGCTTAGTTACATAGTCGATAATATGCTCACCAGCTGCTTTACCAAACACAACAAGGTCAAGCAATGAGTTTGTACCTAAACGGTTAGCACCATGTACAGATACACAAGAACACTCACCGATCGCGTAGAAACCTTTTACAGGTTTCACATAATCACGCGTACCTTTATAAGAATACTCTTTAGTATCTTTATCATAGTGAGCAGAGAATTCACCCTCTTCAACACCATGTGGTACAACAACTTGACCATGAATATTCGTCGGAATACCACCCATTTGATAATGGATTGTTGGTACTACTGGAATTGGTTCTTTAGTACAGTCAACGTTTGCGAACTTCTTACCAATCTCAAATACAGATGGAAGACGTTTCATAATCGTCTCGGCACCTAAGTGAGTCATATCAAGTAAGATGTAATCCGCTTTAGGACCACAACCACGACCTTCTTTAATCTCTTGGTCCATTGAACGTGATACGAAGTCACGTGGTGCCAAGTCTTTTAAAGTTGGAGCATAACGTTCCATGAATGGTTCGCCGTCTTTGTTACGAAGGATACCACCTTCACCACGACAACCTTCAGTCAACAATACACCTGCGCCCGCAACACCCGTTGGGTGGAACTGCCAGAATTCCATATCTTGTAATGGAATACCCGCACGAGCAGCCATACCAAGACCGTCACCAGTGTTGATATAAGCATTTGTTGATGCGCGATAAACACGACCAGCACCACCAGTAGCAAACAATGTCGCTTTCGCTTGGAATACGGCAATGTTACCAGTTTCTTGGTCAATTGCAGTCACACCAAGAACATCACCTGTTTCGTTACGGATTAAGTCTAGTGCAATCCACTCAACGTAGAACTGAGTACCCATTTTTACGTTGCTTTGATACAACGTATGGAGCAATGCGTGACCCGTACGGTCAGCAGCAGCACAGGCACGTGGAACAGCTTTTTCACCGTAGTTTGCAGAGTGACCACCGAACGGACGCTGATAGATCGTACCATCTTCGTTACGGTCAAAAGGCATACCTAAGTGTTCAAGCTCGTAAACAACTTTTGGCGCTTCACGTGTCATGAACTCGATTGCGTCCTGATCGCCTAACCAGTCAGAACCTTTAACCGTGTCATAAAAGTGATAGTGCCAGTTATCTTCTTGCATGTTTCCTAACGACGCACCAATACCACCTTGAGCGGCAACTGTATGCGAACGTGTTGGGAATACTTTGGTCAATACCGCAACTTTTAAACCAGCTTGAGCAAGTTGGTAAGCAGCGCGCATACCAGAACCACCACCACCAACAATAACAGCGTCGAAAGTGAGGTTTTGAATATTTGAATAATCTTCTTTAGGGTTAATTGCGCCCATGATCTCTTCCTATCAATTTGCCCAGAAAATCTGGATACCCCAGATTGCGTACACGATCACTGAAATAATGACAGCAGAAGTAAGTACAAGGCGTAAACCTGAAGCTGAAGGACCCATTTGACGAGTCGTTACATAATCAGTAAAGACTTGCCACATACCAATCCAAGCATGTGCAACGAGCGATAATACTGCTAATAAAGAAAAGATCTTCATTGGCAATGTCAGCATAAAGCCTGCCCATTGTTCGTAACCAAATCCACTGTTACAAAGGATCCAACCGAACATAACAACAGTGTATGCAGCTAACACTACAGCACTGACACGCTGGATATACCAATCGCGAGAACCTGAACCTGTTAAACCTGTAGCACTTTTCATCAGAACATAATCCATACGAATGCTGCGACAATACCAACCGCAGACAAGATCAATGAAATTGTAGCTGCGATACGACCGCTTTGTAATTCTTCAGCAAAACCGATGTCAGCAAGCAAGTGCTTGATCCCTGCGATAAAGTGGAAAATTAAACCTGCTACAAATACCCATACGATGAAACGTACAAGGATATTTCCGAAAACGACATTTTTAACGTAGTCAAATCCTTCTGGTGAAGATAAAGATTTATCCAAAATCCATAAAAGAACTGCGACTAATAAGAAAACGATTACACCTGATAGACGGTGTAGAATTGATGCAATAGCCACGGGTGAGCGTAAATTTACCGCTAACACCTGACCCATGGACAAATTGACAGGTCTGTTGCTTTTCACAGCGGGCATCCTGTAGGTAGAAACTCCAACTGGAGTTTGTTTGAATTAATTCAAAGGAAAGCTGGCATTGTTAGGCAAGCACAGCACATGCCTAACCTATATAACGACACCGAATTATAAAACGTGAAATATCAAAATACAAACAATCAGCTTTCGCTTTAGTCTAAAAAATCAATAAATAAGAATCATTCACAAAAACTTTCAAAATCAATATTATCAATTCAACCCACCAAAAAAAATATACCACTGTTTTTTATAGTAAAAATTATTTATCTATTTCCTCGATAAGCAATTAAGTAGCAAAAAAAATCTTTATAAAAAACCTAAAAAAGTCGACTGGCATAACCATATAAAGGTTAAATTTGAATGTTTAATGACATAGCCAAAAAGAATACCCCACATTTATATATTAAATATAAATACCTGATAAATTATTTAAAAAAGTTAAACTTCCAAAAAACCACCTGTTATTTTTTAACCAGTTGATCGCACCACAATGAGTCAAATAACAACCAAGACTTCTCTACTCTTGATTAAATTTTAATATTTAATTAAATCTAATCCGTGAGATATATAGGGTTTCAGGCTTTTTATATAAATTAATCAGTCATTGGCAAAAGATGCCGAGATAAAAAATTTACTTACAATTGTACTGGCGCTTCACTTTTTTTATGCACCTAAAACCTGATTTGACATATTATACTTGACCGGTGCTGTGATTTTACTCAATTTTTTCGTTGATACTGAATGACTCATTGACTTTAAGAACGTCATTTTTTATCCCTAAGTATAATTGACAAAATTCTAGTAGCCACTAATCTTATAGCAAATTTTGACACCGTCTGATTCGCACATGACAAGATTAGGATTTCGAGTCAGATAATCATTCACCAGGACAGGAGATCTATTGAATGTCTGCAGCAACTGGCAAAAAAGCCGTATTACAGCTTGATGGCAAAGAAATTGAATTACCAATTTACAGCGGCACATTGGGCCCAGATGTAATTGACGTTAAAGATGTATTGGCATCTGGTCACTTTACTTTCGATCCTGGTTTTATGGCGACAGCTGCTTGCGAATCTAAGATCACATTCATTGATGGTGACAAAGGTGTGTTATTGCACCGTGGCTATCCAATTGATCAATTAGCGACTCAAGCAGACTATTTAGAAACTTGCTACTTATTATTAAATGGCGAGCTTCCAAATGCTGAACAAAAAGCAGAATTTGACGCTAAAGTACGTAACCATACAATGGTTCACGATCAAGTAAGCCGTTTCTTTAATGGTTTCCGTCGTGATGCTCACCCAATGGCAATAATGGTTGGTGTTGTTGGTGCTTTATCTGCGTTTTATCACAACGGTTTAGATATCGAAGATATCAACCATCGTGAAATTACTGCAATTCGCCTAATTGCTAAAATTCCTACGCTTGCAGCGTGGAGCTACAAATATACAGTAGGTCAACCGTTCATTTACCCACGTAATGACTTAGGTTACGCAGAAAACTTCTTACACATGATGTTTGCTACACCTGCTGACCGTGATTACAAAGTAAATCCTATCCTTGCTAAAGCAATGGATCGTATCTTCACACTTCATGCTGACCATGAACAAAATGCATCGACTTCTACAGTTCGTCTTGCAGGTTCAACTGGCGCAAACCCTTACGCTTGTATCTCTTCAGGTATTTCAGCACTTTGGGGACCAGCGCATGGTGGTGCGAACGAAGCCGTTCTTAAAATGCTTGATGAAATTGGTAGCGTTGAAAACGTTGCTGAATTCATGGAAAAAGTGAAGCGTAAAGAAGTTAAACTCATGGGCTTCGGTCACCGTGTTTACAAAAACTTCGATCCACGCGCTAAAGTAATGAAGCAAACTTGTGACGAAGTTCTTGAAGCATTAGGTATCAATGATCCACAGCTTGCTCTTGCGATGGAACTTGAGAAAATTGCATTGAACGACCCGTACTTCGTAGAACGTAAACTCTATCCAAACGTTGACTTCTACTCAGGTATCATCTTAAAAGCGATTGGTATCCCAGTTGAGATGTTCACTGTTATCTTCGCGCTTGCACGTACTGTTGGTTGGATCAGCCACTGGTTAGAAATGCACGCGTCACCATACAAGATTGGTCGTCCACGCCAACTTTATACTGGTGAAACACAACGCGATATCAAACGTTAATTTTCTAAGTAAAGTTAATGTTAAAAAAGCTGCCATTTGGCAGCTTTTTTATTTCAACCATGTACGGAAATTTTAACGTCCCCAATCCATCTTTTGTGCATAGGGTTCGACCATCTTAATACGTTTTACATTTTCTCTTTCGATTTTAGATAGTCTTCCTTCTACATTGGTATAACACGGCATATACCAGTCATACATCGCGAATGTATTTGCCCATTCCTTCGTTTTAAATGCATAACCATGACGTGCATAAATCTCATTACGCATATATTCCAGCTCGCCTCGCGCAACCTGTAAATCACCATCTTTTAATAGTCGAGTGGATGTTTCAGGAAAATCTCCCTGTCCTTTTGCATACTTGCACTGTTGAGCATCCAAGTTAAAAAATTTCGGCTTTACAGATTTACTTGTAGGCAACCATTGCGCCTCGATAGGTGTAGCATTGTTCTTGAACTCTAAAATAAACTTTCCGATGTCCACACCTTGCCCAACTTCATTCAAAGTTAAGGTATAGTTCAAGTCAGTTTGCTGAATTTTGCCTTTAAAGTTTGTTTGCTTTCCGTTTAACAAACTATAGCCAGACACATCTGTGCCCTTTTGTTGAAAGAATAATGAAATTTTCTGTTCATCGTTATACAAACCCGTCCATGAAGGTGCAATTTGCATCGTTTGTGCTATAGAAAAAGTACTCGTTGCCAAACCAACAGTTAAGATCAATAATTGTTTAAAATTTTGCATGTATCTATTCTCGTTCAACTAAAATTATTTCGTTTTTTGAATACCATACCATAATAGTGATCACTTTTTATGTGGAAAAGCCTAAATCAATTTTTACAAATTTTGAGCCTTCTCATGTTCAGTTATCTATGCTGGCTCATGATTGAAATTTGCCTGAATTATTATCCTTGGTCTGATCACACCAATTTTTTGGTATTAAAACAAGATGTCATCAACACCCAACCTTGGCGGATTGGCTTTCAGATACATGTCATCACGAGTAGCTTTGTTTTATTAGCAGGTTTTACACAGTTTTCTCGAAACATTCGTCAAAATCTACCCCGTTTACATCGTTATGCAGGCTGGCTCTATATCATCGCCACACTTGGATTTGCCCTACCGAGTGGATTTATTCTTGCATTTTCAGCCAATGGTGGTCTTAGCACTCAAATCTGCTTTGTTGTTTTGGGATTACTTTGGGGGTGCAGTACCGCCTTAGCGCTATATTTCGCTATGCATAAACAATGGCTAAAACATAGTAACTGGATGATTCGAAGCTTTGCGCTTGCCCTTTCAGCATTGAGCTTAAGGACATGGAAACTCGCTTTGTATGAGTTACAACCGTATTTTGACTGGCTCACTCCACTGCATATTTACCAACTTGAAGCTTGGCTTGGATGGACAATTAATTTACTTATTGCTGAACTCATCATCTATCGATTAGCAAAAAAGACAAAATCCTATTAAATTTCATCTTCCTCTAAAGCACGCAATAAATTGGAACTAATTCCATCTGCCCGCAACCAAGCCAACTCATAACTCGCTTTAGCAAGTGCAAGAACACGGCGCTCAAACTCATCCCAAACAGGTTTCACTTGCTTATCGTGAATACCTAAACCGCTTTCATGCGCTAAGTGTTTATTCTTTTCACAAATTTTTAGAGCATGATACAACTTACGACCTTTACTGGCATTTTCCAAAATACGGATATGCTTACCATGAATAAAGCCTTCGACATGTTGAAGATTTGCATTTGGCAATAACGGGACTAAGATCTGATCCAATTGCGCATCTAAGCGCTTCCAAACCATTAAGCGTTGGTCAGGTGTGTAAGTATTCCATTGAATCACTTCATGATTGAAACGACGACATCCTCGACAAACTAGATCACCAAATACCGTTGAACAACGCCCTGCACATGGGGTTAATGATGGAATTCGACGATCACTACTCAAAACCAACTCCTTTAAAACCATATTCATTTTATGGTTTTCTCGCTTATTTCTAAATTTCACGCTAAAATACGCGCCTTATTTTTCCTATCTTAATACATTTGGAGTTATCCATGAACGCTACTGTAGAACAGCTTGCACCTGTAGAACAGCAAGCGACCAATAATTGGGTTGTTGCGGCACTATATCAATTTAAAGAAGTTTCAGATGCAGCGGATCTGCAACAACGTCTTTTGGACTTAGTGAATAACATCAATTTATGTGGAACTCTAATTGTTGCTTCAGAAGGAATTAACGGTACTGTTGCAGGTGATCGTGCAGCAATTGATCGCATTCATCAATTTCTTTTAAACGAAGGTTTTAACGCAATGGAATATAAAGAGTCAGAAAGCTCTGAAAAACCATTCCGTAAAATGAAAATCAAACTTAAAAAAGAAATCGTAACTTTAGGCGTAGAAGTTAAACCTCGTGATTTAGTTGGTCACTATCTAGATCCTAAAGAATGGAATGAGCTAATCAGCCGTGATGACGTCATTTTAATCGACACGCGTAATGATTACGAATACAAAGCAGGTACGTTCAAGGGTGCAATTGATCCTAAAACTGAAACTTTCCGCGAATTCCCAGAATATGTAAAACAAAACCTTGAACAGCATAAAGATAAGAAAATTGCGATGTTCTGTACTGGTGGTATCCGTTGTGAAAAATCAACTTCTCTTCTCCTCCAAGAAGGTTTTAATGAGGTGTATCACCTGAAGGGTGGTATTTTAAAATATCTTGAAGAAACACCAGCTGAAGAAAGCATGTGGGAAGGAGAATGCTTCGTATTTGATGGTCGTACTGCGGTCACACATGGTGTTGAAGAAGGCGAAAATATCAAATGTCACGCATGTGGCTGGCCTTTAACGCAAGAAGAAGCAGCTCTTCCAAGTTATGAACATGGTGTGTCTTGTGTTTTCTGTATCGACAAAACCACAGAGAAGCAAAAAGAAGGTTTCCGTATGCGCCAATCACAAATTGCTGCCGCAAAACGTAAACGCCTATAAGCACTAAAGCATAGTTAAGCCATAGTTTTTACTATGGCTTTTTTATAAGTAAAAAATTTAACGCTTATTCAGATCTGAATAAGACAATTCATTTCCCATCATGAATTTGGATTCATAATACATGTCAATTCTTGATTTCCAAGACTAGATTCATTATTTAAGTAACCCTCAAAAGTAGCAGTAAAAAGTTTATTATCACGAAATACTAATGTAGCCGTATTAAAACGGTTTTTACTTGGAGAAGCAGAAACGACTATCTGATTTTCATCATTTTGATAATATATTTGATCGAAACCTTGACTTGTAAACTGTGCAGTAATTGATTTACCCCCTGTCTGTAGAGTTAGATTTTCCCCATATTTATAAATTTCACAAGGTTTTGTCAAAATGCCTGACTCAGATATTCCAATGATGGAAACTAGCGATAAATTTTTGAAATCACTCATTACATCCTTATTACAGTTAATATATAGTTCAGTTGTATTTTCCACCCAAGTACATGCCTTATTATTGAATTTGTTCAATGAAAAATCTGTCACATTTGGGAGATCATCTACATTTGTTTCAGTATTTTGGTTTTTAAGTTTTTCAGGTAGTTGACTTAAATTACCATCCTTAATCAAAGTTAATAAGGCATTGTAGTCCTGAATACTATTGCTGCCTTGAATTGCATCTAACAAGGCTTGAATAGCTAAATGGAGAGGATTTACTGTTTGTATTTCTGCAGTAAAGAGATCCGTTTTACTATCAAGTGAATAGTCTTTTTTAATTAACTCATTCACCAAAGCAGTATTCGCTGATTTCAACTGATCAACTGTTATGCTACCTGATTGATACCATGTAGCGGGTAATTGCGTACTTGCATAAGCGATAGCCAAATCTGTAAACGGATTAATATTAACTCTTCCTGCTTGGCTAATATAACTGTGATAGCTATGTTCATTGGCTTTAACTTCTAAACGACATGGAAATTTACTACTATCTACTTGTCCCAGCCATACACCGTGTTCATCAACTACCACCTCTTCTTTAAAACCTACAGAATCTTTACAACTCGCTGTTACAGTCTTTCCATTTAAAGTTGATTCGGCAAATGCTGTACCTGTAATTGTACTGTATTCAATCTCAAATTGATCCGTTGGTTCAATTACAACACTTGAATCATTGCTATTATCTCCTCCGCATCCAGTTATCAAAATTGATATTAAAAACAAATTGAGCATACATTTTTTTTAGTATTTAATTTCATTGGCTTACCCTAATATTTGGTTTTTTATGTGATTTCACCATTGCGCAAAATCGCCAGTATTATACATACCTTTCTGTTTATACCAATCAAATACTTTTAGAAAGTAGGGTTTAATACTAAGTAAAATATATTCAGTTACTCTCTTCCTATTACATGCAACTTGCTTAACGAATCTTTTATTGCTAGTAGAACAAGCACGAATTATCCTGTCTTAATTCATAAGTAACATAAATAGGCACTATGGGTCTTGAAGAGTGGGTCTTATCCATCATGGAGAAGCTTGGGTATCTAGGTATCGCATTTTTAATGTTTCTGGATAACATTTTTCCACCAATTCCATCTGAAATTATTATGCCTTCCGCAGGCTACACAGCCTCAAAAGGCGAGCTTACCCTGATTGGTGTAATCATTGCTGGCAGCATCGGCTCAATCGCAGCGGCCATGTTGTTGTATTGGGTAGGTAGGAAAGTTCCTCAACCTCAATTATTTAAATTCATCGAGCGCTATGGGAAATATTTACGCATTCAAGTGACGGATCTAGAGAAAGCACTGAATTGGTTTAATAAACATGGTCATCGTATTGTTTTCTTTGGACGTATGATCCCTGCTGTTCGCTCATTAATTAGTATACCCGCTGGTATGAGCAGAATGCCTTTTGCAAAATTCATGATTTATAGTAGTGCAGGAACTGTTATTTGGACTAGCTTTCTCGCCTATCTCGGTTATCACTTTAGTGAAAATCAAGCACTCATGACTGCTATTATGCAACGTATGAGCTATTTCATTTTAACGATTGTCACTATCTATATCGCTTGGTGGTGCTTCAAAAGATTTTATCTTAATAAGTCTAAAAATAGCTAAAAATGAAGCAACAACGTATATTTCAAGTCATTCAGTAAAAAATTAAGGATAGATAATGAAACACGAATTTTGGCATGACAAATGGCAAAGCAATAATATTGGATTTCATTTATCTAGCCCCAATCCTCTATTAATCAAGCACATTCAATCATTAAATTTACAACCTCAAGCGCGTATATTCATTCCATTATGCGGAAAAAGCCTAGATATCCACTGGTTACTTCAGCAAGGATTTCATATCACAGGGATTGATCTTAGCCCAATTGCAATTGAAGAACTTATATCTGAACTCAAGCTTGAGTTCACAGTGTCTCAAGTTGGAGATTTAACCCATTACCTTCATCAAAGTATTGATCTATATGTTGGTGACTTTTTTGAACTGAATATTGATCATATCTCAAAAATTGATGCAACTTATGACCGAGCTGCGTTGGTTGCATTACCTGAACATATGCGTGAGACATATACCCAACATCTAGTACAACTGACTCAGAACGCCCCTCAACTCTTAATTAGCTTTGAATATGATCAAGACCTTTTAGCAGGCCCTCCTTTCTCAGTTCCAGAACAAGAACTCAGAAAATATTACGCAAGCCATTATCAAATCAAGCAATTAGCCTCAGAGTATGAAAAGCTCAAAGGAAAAGTGGATGCAAAAGAAAATGTTTGGTTATTAGAGAAAATTTAGACAAATCATTGAATATTGAGTGCAGAAAATTCAGCTTGGCTCGCTTGCATTTCCTCGATCAACCAAGTTTTAAAAATCACTTTGCGTACATCATCTTCAAATGGTGAAGCTGACAGTAAAAAATAAGCTGAGTCATCTTTATATACAGGACTCAACTTTTCTAACATCTGATACTTGATCTCCCTTTCAACCATATAGGCTGAAACCACAGAAGCACCTAGCCCAGCGATTGAAGCTTCAATACATAAATAAAAATGCTCCAACACAGACTTATTTAGCTCATTAAATCGACCATTTTGAATTTCTAAAAATTTCTGCCAAAGTTTCGGTCTTGAAGATGAAATGAATATCTGATCAACCGACTGAGTATTTTGTTTTCCAACACACAGCATGTATTCATCTGCAATTTTTTCGCTATAAATAGCTTTACCCCAATCAAAATCATTGCGTCTCAAGGCTAAATCAATATTCTGAATATCAAAATCAACTGCTCCACCACTGGTCAATAAACCTACTTCGATATTTGGATAAAGCTGCTTAAACTTGCCTAGACGAGGAATAAGCCATTTCATGGCAATAGTTGGTTCACATGAAACGATCAAGGTATTTTGCGATTTTATCTCACCTTGTAACTGTATTAGGCACTGGTCAATTTGTTGGAAAACCTGCTGGCAACATTCAAACAAGATCCGTCCTCGATCAGTTAAAATCAGATGTCTACCCTCTCGATCAAACAAAGCATAACCCAACGTATCATCTAGGTTTTTTAATTGTTTACTTACCGCACCTTGGGTGAGAAATAGCTTTTCCGCAGCAACGGTAACGCTTTCATAGCGTGCCACATAATAGAAAAACTTAAGAGAATTCAAAGACAACCTTTCAATCATTCCAAAATCTCATATATCAATCAAAATTAACTTCGATTTTAAATATAGCAAATATATGAAAAATATATAAATCATTAGTATATTTTTACAAGGTCAATTGAGTGAATGAAATAATTACTATCGTATTGGTTACCGTATTGGCTGTGATTAGTCCTGGTGCTGACTTTGCACTAGTCACCAGAAATAGTTATTTATTTGGTCGTAAGCTCGGTATCTTAACCGCATGTGGTATTGCCAGTGGAGTTTGGGTTCACATCAGCTATAGCTTAATTGCACTAAGTTTTTTACAAAACAATATTCCGAGTCTTCTACAAATTATTCAATACATTGGCGCTGCTTATTTAATTTTTCTCGGTTATAAAACATTTACTCAGGAAAAAGTTTCTTTCAATGCTGAAAATATTTCCATTAGTGCTTTTCAAGCATTTAAACAAGGCATATTAACCAATAGTTTAAATCCCAAAACGACATTATTCGTGATCAGTTTATTTTCACAAATTATGAGTTCAGAAAATAACTTTGTTCATCTTTTGAGTTACGGTGCGTTTATCTCTTTCAGTCACTTAGTCTGGTTTTTATTGATTGCATATTTTTGCTCCACACCAACTATTCGAAATAAAATTTTAGCAAAACAAGTTGTTATTAATCGAATTATTGGCTCTGTGCTAAGTGGCTTAGGTCTAAGTTTATTATTTTCTAGTTTGTAATTTAATCACAATACCCTCAAGAATATATACGACCTCTGTAAATCAAAATACTCTATATATAAAAAACGTCCTCTAGGGGACGTTTTTAATTCACTTAGTTTTATAATTGCACTGAGATGACATCACTGCAAAATGTATCATTACGCAGGTGTATGATACATCAAATAAATTTCATTCAAGTTTTCTGGAATTTCTTCTGCCAGCTCATCCATCAACTGACCATTGCGGCGGAATGATTCCATTTGCGGATCTTCTTCATCAATTCCGCTAAACACCATGATTGGTAGAGTTAAATCAACCAATTGCTCTTCAAATTCTGGGGCAAACCATGCCTCTTCGTTTAAGAACATTGCATCGACGAAACCAACGCTCCAATCACCTAAGCTAGAATCTACATCAGCTTCTTCGATTTCAAATGGAAACTCGATTCCATTTTCATTCGCTAAATCTTGGCGAATCGATTCTAACCAAGCTTTGATTTGCTCTATAATTTCACTTGGAACTTTCTTTTGGTTGCTCTCGAAAAGCTCATCTAACCAACGATCAAATTTTGGACCAACGGCAATAGCACACAAAAAGCCATGAGTCGCTGCGAAATCTAGACCGTATTCGTTTTGATCACCGTCGAGATAATTACTCAATAAGTCTAAATCTAACGTGCTCATTCTTTAATCCAACTTTAAAAATACATCGGCAACAGCATAACATTTTCGATCATAAAGTCTTAGCAATTTTGCTTAGTCTTCATCATCGAGGTCATCGTCGTCGAAATCATAATCAAAATCTTTTAACTCTCGCTCGAGACGACGTTGAGCTAATAGGTCATCGATCAAACGGCGCTTTTCTAATGATTCTTTGGCAGTAAGTTTTCCTGATGACTCATCAAAACTTACATCATCATCGCCATAGTTATCATCATCTAATTCAAAATCTGTAGAAGACACTAAGTACCTCTAATATGAAAAATTTAAATGGGTCTAGCCGCTATTTATCTTTCTTCAAAATTCTTGTCAAGTTTTATTTTATTTTTTTGCTATAAATCGCCAATTTGTACTTTTTTTCGGCGGTTTTTTTGTGTATTTATAGATTAAGGGCAACAAGAATGAAAATTTCCTTCATTTCGAAAGGACTTGATGCTTGAAAAAATAATAGTTAACCCCATATTCAACAAACTACCGTGAAATCAAACGTATTTTTTTATTTAAAGCAAACGGATCAAATCCAAAACATTCCCAGTGAATTGTGCTATCATGCACGGTTTTTCACCGCCACAGATTCAACAAAGAGTAAGCAAAGATGAGCGATATGAATTCCCCTACTTCGCAAGTAGCGGCTCTGATTAGCCGAGGCAAAGAACAAGGTTACTTAACTTACGCTGAGGTTAACGATCATCTCCCAGACTCGATTACAGAAAGCGAACAGATTGAAGACATCATTCAGATGCTTCAAGACGTCGGTATTCCTGTGCATGAGCGTGCACCTGAAACTGACGATGCAATGTTTGGCGAATCTACTGAAGCTGCGGATGAGGTTGCAGAGGAAGAAGCTGCTGCTGTTTTAGCATCGGTTGAAAGTGAGCCTGGTCGTACCACTGACCCTGTGCGTATGTATATGCGTGAAATGGGGACAGTTGAACTCCTTACCCGTGAAGGTGAGATCAGCATTGCAAAACGTATCGAAGAAGGTATTCGTGACGTTTTACATTCAATCGCTTACTGGCCAAACGCTGTTGAAGTAGTTTTACAAGAATATAATGACTTTTTGACTGGTGAGCGTCGTCTTGCCGATATTCTATCTGGTTATTTAGACCCAGAAACTGACGAAGAGATTCCTGAAGTTTTAGAAGAGGAATCTGAAGAAATAGAGGAAGATGAAAAAGCTTCATCTAAAACCAAAGACGTTAAACTAGATGATGATGACGAAGAAGAAGAGTCTGAAGGTGATGATGATTCTGAAGGCGACTCAGGTCCAGACCCTGAAGTTGCGAAAGTTCGTTTTTCTGAGTTAGAAGCTGCTTGGAATGAAACTAAAACGGTTATTGCAAAACATGGCCGTAACAGTGATGAAGCAAAAGCTGCTCTTGAAGCTTTAGCTGCTGTATTCATGATGTTCAAATTCACTCCTCGTTTATTTGAAATCATCTCTGAAATGATTCGTGGTACACATGATCAAATCCGTTCAAATGAACGTGAAATCATGCGTTATGCAGTTCGTCGTGGTCGTATGGATCGTACTCAGTTCCGTACAACCTTCCCTGAACAAGAATCAAACCTAGCTTGGTTAGATGAGCAAATTGCGAAAGCTCCTGCTGAAACTAAAGCACATTTAGAAAAAGTACGTCCTGACGTATTAGCGTTCCAACAAAAGATTGCTGATATCGAGAAAGAACTTGGTCTAAACGTTAAAGATATTAAAGATATCTCTAAACGTATGGCTGTTGGTGAAGCAAAAGCTCGCCGCGCGAAGAAAGAAATGGTTGAGGCAAACTTACGTTTGGTAATTTCGATCGCGAAGAAATACACTAACCGTGGCTTACAGTTCCTTGATTTGATTCAGGAAGGTAACATCGGTCTGATGAAAGCCGTAGATAAGTTTGAATACCGTCGTGGTTATAAATTCTCGACTTATGCGACATGGTGGATTCGTCAGGCGATTACACGTTCGATCGCGGATCAGGCGCGTACCATTCGTATCCCTGTGCACATGATCGAGACGATTAACAAAATCAACCGTGTGTCTCGTCAACTTCTTCAAGAAATGGGCCGTGAGCCTACACCTGAAGAGTTAGGCGAACGTTTGGAAATGGATGAAGTTAAAGTTCGTAAAGTACTTAAAATCGCAAAAGAACCGATTTCGATGGAAACACCAATCGGTGATGATGAAGATTCGCATCTTGGTGACTTCATTGAGGACTCAAACATCACTTCTCCAGTTGATGCTGCGACCTCAGAAGGCTTAAAAGAAGCAACGCGTGAAGTACTTGAAAACTTAACTGAACGTGAAGCTAAAGTATTGAAGATGCGTTTTGGTATTGATATGCCAACCGACCATACTTTAGAAGAAGTAGGTAAGCAGTTTGATGTAACACGTGAACGTATTCGTCAGATTGAAGCAAAAGCATTGCGTAAGCTTCGCCATCCGTCTCGTTCAGAACACTTACGTTCATTCTTAGAAAATGACTAATATTTGGGCCACCTTATACGGAATCAAGACCCTGTTTTGAATCCGTATAAGACTTGAAGTTCAACACTTCATCCCCATCTATGTTATAGATCATAAGCGCCTGCACTGATGCAGGCGTTTCAAGTTAAGAGGTTGCTCATGTTAGACCGCACTCCTTCTCGTGAATTACAAGAACATCTTTGGGTTTTCCCAATGGACTATCCAATCAAACTGATTGGCAATGCTGGGGATGAACTTCGAGTAGCTGTTGTTGATATTCTACAGAAGCACTTTCCTGAATTTGATGGCGACACAGTGAAAGTTCAGCCGTCACGTACAGGTAAATACCACTCTTTAACTGCACAATTACGCTTTGAAGAGCTAGAACAAGTTCATGCCTTATACGCTGATCTTGCAGCCTGTCCTTTAATTAAGACAGCGCTTTAATAGAGAAATCCAAAATACGAAAGTGTTTTGGATTTTTTATACCGATTTCAACATAATATCTAATCAACTGAATTACTGATAAAAATCAGTTAATATCTTAAAATATCGTTCTATAACTCTTTGATGTATGGTTGCGAATCTACAGATGAAAAAGCATGTGCTTCTAATCGCAGCAATTACAGTTTCATTCGCCAATTTATGCTATGCAAAAACTAAGACTTTTACATGGCAAAATGATCTGTGTGAGTTTGAAGGACAATATAATCCTCAGCAATATTCAGAAAAGCAATTACAAGATACCGTGCAAATGATGCAATTGAGTCATACAAGCCTATTAAATAGCAGATCTTATGCATTCAAACCTGAAGATATTGCGAAAATCAAACTAAAAGAAATTGATCAAGAATATAAAAACACTCGAACCCAATTAAACAATCTTCACTCGATACCGCTCAAGGCGTTTCAAACACTTAAACAAAATTTACTCACTGCTCTTGATCAAGAATATCGACATAATTACTTAACTGCTGCTGCATTTTCACAGCCTGAAAAATTATTGATCAGCGACTATGGTCAACAATGTTTTGCTATTGCCAAATCGCTGAATACAAGAAATAGCAACACCCTACTCAAGAATGCAAAAAAATCTTTGGAAAAAGAAAATAAACATCAGTTAAAGCTTGGAAATAATCAAGATTTCCTAGCAAAACGTGCACAAGATTTTGATGTAAAGCTAAAAAGCAAAAATGCCGTGCAATATGCACAAATTCAATTAATTCGTGACTGGTCAAATTGCGCCAACTCACATCAATCTCAAGATGAGCAATTGGAACAGGTTTTCCGCAACACCGTATTCATTCAGACAAAGGAAGTTTATTGTGACGAACCTTGATAAACCCTCCTTAATTATTCGCTGCTTCAATGATCTACAAGATTACACAGCACGCTTTGAGGCAATGAAAGACTTTACAACACACCGTGATGAAACTACACCAGATGAAGTTTGGTTATTACAGCATCAAGATGTGTTAACACAAGGTCAAGCTGGCAAAGCAGAACATATCCTCATGCAAAGCAACCTTCCCGTTGTTCATACTGACCGTGGTGGACAAGTGACATGGCATGGTAAAGGTCAACTGGTAGCCTATTTCATGTTTGATTTGAATCGTCTGAAATGGCATGTACGCACATTGGTTAGCTTTGCTGAGAAAGCAATGATCGACCTACTCCAACAATATGACATTCAGGCGTATGCGAAACCAGATGCACCTGGCGTCTATGTGGATGGACGTAAAATTGGCTCTTTAGGTTTTAAAATTCGTCGTGGTCGTAGTTATCACGGCTTAGCTTTAAATATCGACTGTGATCTAAGCGGTTTCCAAACCATTAATCCTTGTGGATACGCTGGTTTAGAAATGGTACGCTTACAAGACTTGCTTAAAGATTACCCAAGCTTTGAGCAACTTTGTCATGATTTTGTTGCTTATTTAAAAAATACAAATTTCTTTCATGACCTTGAAGTCAAATCTGAATAAATTACTTTTCAATTCTAAAGAAATAAATTAGAGTAATTACTCTAAATTTGCTTTTGCATAATTTTAACAAGGGATACGCAAGTGATTTCGACCAAAGCAGTGAAGCCCACTTTGCAATTTGCCTACGTAAAACTCATGATGGATGTTGTTGGTCGTGGTTTAGTAATGGCAAGCCAAGTGGACAGTGAAGTACAACAGGAAGTTTCAAAATTTCCTATTGGCTTCATACTTTCAATGAATGTATTTCCAAATGGACCTGCATTTATTGCTCGTGTAACAGAAGAAAAACAATTAGAGCTTTTACCGAATTTCAAAGGAAAGCCTGATTTAACCATTACCTTCAAACATCTAACGCATGCATTTCTGGTATTTTCTTTCCAAGAAAGTACGGCACAGGCATTTGCCAATGACCGCATGATCGCTGATGGTGATGTTTCAAGCGCAATTCGTCTTGTACGTTGCTTGAATAAAATGGAAGCCCTGATCTTACCTAAATTGATCGCTTCACTTGCCGTAAAACGCTACCCAGCCGAATTGACATTAAAAGAAAAATTCACGGGTGCGAAAAACATTTATCTTAAAGTAGCGAAATCATATCTCAAACGGAGCGCATAACATGGCTAAGCCTTATTACGAGTTTTTTTGTCCTGTAAAAGTAATTGCTGGTAACGCTGCGTTAGAGCATATCCCTTTTGAACTTGCCACTTTAGGCGCAAAACGTCCAATGATCATTACAGATAAAGGCGTACGTGCAAATGGTTTACTCAATCCAATTGAAGCTGCTTTCAGTACAACTGATGCAGTCATTGGCGCAATCTTTGATGATGTTCCACCAGATTCAAGTTTAGAAGTCGTTCGTCAAGCAGCTGAGCTTTATCGTAAACAAAAATGTGATGCGATCATTGCGATTGGCGGTGGGTCAGTAATTGATACCTCTAAAGCCACCAATATTCTAGTTTCTGAAGGCGGTGACGATTTACTACAGTATTCTGGTGCACACAATCTACCAAAACCATTAAAACCATTTTTCGTTATTCCGACGACATCTGGTACTGGTTCTGAAGCAACTATGGTTGCTGTTGTTTCTGACACACAGAAAAATGTAAAACTAGCTTTCGCTTCTTATTACTTGATGCCACATGCTGCGATCCTTGATCCACGTATGACGCAAACTTTGCCACCACACCTTACAGCCATGACAGGTATGGACGCATTGACTCACTGTGTTGAAGCTTATACATGTTTGGCTGCAAATCCATTAAGTGATGCTTATGCAAGTGCTGGGATCAAAAAAATCAGTGAAAATCTATTCAAAGTATTGGACAATCCAAGTGATGCTCAAGGTCGTTTAGAACTTGCTCAGGCTTCAACGATGGCCGGTATCGCATTCTCGAACTCAATGGTTGGCTTAGTACATTCTTTAGGTCATGCTTTAGGTGCAGTTGCACATCTACCCCACGGTTTATGCATGAACTTATTCTTGCCATATGTGCTGGAATACAACAAAGAGATCAATGGCGACAAGATCGGTGAATTATTATTACCTCTTGCAGGCGCAGACATTTATGCACAGACTCCAGCCAATCTTCGTGCAGAAAAAGCAATTGCCACAATTTTGACCATGCGTGATCGATTATTTAGCTTAACTAAGCTTCCTCGCACCTTAAGAGAGACAGGAAAGGTCACTGAAGCTCAGTTAGATGAAGTTGCCGAGAAGGCATTAAATGATGGATCTATCATTTATAATCCAAAAGAAGCAAATATAGATGATCTGAAAGCTATTCTTAAAAAAGCTTGGTAAATCAATACTTAAAATACCAAAAGGTTCGATTTTTTATTAAATCGAACCTTTTTTATTGGTTTCGTGAATTTTCATTCATCTTTTTTCTTGGCAAATTGGCTAAAAAATTGCTAAAAAATCTCCAAAGCTACTGACAAACTGCCTTAAATTAGGATAGATTTGCGCACTTTAGATTTTTATCGGGGGGATCGTTCGTCTCAAACGATCCTTGACACTAAAGCTGATCCTTGATCAACGATTATGAGGACAACGCCGTTGACAAATACTTCTGGGACTCAATCGGCAGCTAAACTGCAAAAAACGCTAGGACTCTGGCACATTATCATCATTGGTTTGGCTTATATCCAACCAATGACTTTGTTCGATACTTTCGGTCTAGTATCTGAAGAAAGTCATTACCATGTGCCAACCTCTTACATTGTTGCATTGATTGCAATTTTGTTTACCTCGATTAGCTATGGTCATATGATTCGTCGCTACCCTTCCTCTGGGTCGGCATATACCTATGCCCAAAAATCCATTCACCCGAATGTTGGTTTCATGGTGGGTTGGTCTTCATGGTTAGACTACCTACTCTCGCCAATGGTCAATATCATTCTTGCTGTAATTTATTTAGAAGCACTTTTCCCATCAGTGAACCACTGGATATGGGTAATTGTTCTCACAGCATTTATGACAGGTGTTAACCTACGTGGTGCACGATTTGTTGCGAACTTTAACAGTTGGATCGTTTTAGTACAGCTCATCGTAATTGGCACATTCACTTATTTGGTTTATCAAAAACTTCAAATGGGTGTGAATGCCGACGGTCCTATCACGGCTGAAACACGTTATCAGCTTTGGAGCTTAGAGCCTTTCTGGAATGAACTAACTTCAGTCGGTGCACTCATCACTGGTGCAACGTTACTTTGCTTCTCGTTCACTGGCTTTGACTCACTAAGTTCACTTGCTGAAGAAACCAAAGATACTGAGAAAACACTCCCTAAAGCAATTTTCTTAACGGCATTATTCGCGGGTGTGATTTTCATTATCAGTACTTACTTTATGCAGATCTATTTCCCGAATGATCCTACAACATACTTTAAAGATGTTGCTGCCACACAGCCTGACATTTTACTATTAGTCGGTGGTTCATTATTCCAGTCATATGTTCTAGCATTTGCAATCGTCACTGTAATGGCATCAGGTATTTCAGCACATGCGGGTGTATCTCGTTTGATGTACGTGATGGGTCGTGATGGTGTAATTAATAAGAAAATCTTTGGTCATATCAGCCCAAAAAACTTCACCCCTTCATATAATATTTTGATTGTGGGTGCCGTTGCGTTAACTGCTGGTTTCATGAATCTTGATATTGTCATTTCAATGATCAGTTTCGGTGCTTTAACTGCGTTTACCTTTGTAAACTTATCAGTAATTTCTCGTTATGCATTACGAGATGGTCGCACGAAGAACTTTAAAGATATTCTGAGCTTTGTGATTATTCCACTACTCGGCTTCCTCAGTGTCTTTGCAATGTGGTTAGAAATTGAAGAGACAGCACTCAAATACGGCTTGTGGTGGGCAATGTTTGGTATTTTATATCTTGGTTATAAAACTAAAGGTTTTAAATACTCTGCTCCTCAACACAATGAATTTGATGACAGACTATAAACTGTCGACAAATAAAAAGGCGCTTGATGCGCCTTTTTATTTATGTTCAATTAGCCATGTAACTTTTCAACAATCGTTTGGACACGTTGCGCATAAAGTTTTGCTGTTTCTAAATCGCCTGTCGGGATTTCGTCCACGCTTGCATCAGATGGTGTTTGCACCAATAAACCTACTGAACCACCCAAATTATTCACATCTTCACGTTTTGCTTCTTTAGTATTTGCCGGTAACAGCCCCAAACTTACCCAAATTCCGCCATGCTGTGACGCCAGTGTTTGTAACTGAATTAATGTCACTTGCTTATCGCCATTCAAACTTGCGCTATTTGTAAAGCCTGCAAACACTTTATCTTGCCAACCACGTGTAAACCAAACTTTAGAAGTAGTATCAGCAAATTTTTTGAATTGCCACGGCGCAGAACCCATATAGGTTGGTGCCCCAAATACAATACCTTGTGCTTCGCTAAGTGCTTGCCAAGCTTGCTCAGAAATTTCTCCGTTTTGATCAATTTCAATCAGCGAAGCTTGGATTGTTTGCGCAAAAGTTTCAGCAACTACTTTTGTATGACCATAACCAGAATAATAAACAACTGCTATGTTTGACATGAGTTTTATCCAAATTTTTAAAAAGTTCGATTTAATGATATATTTTAGAAACTAGGTGTCAATTAGTTACCAATTGGTAACTAGCTCAATTTAACTGAAGTTTTAAGGATGTTTTAAATGAATCAAGCATTAAAATATAATATTTATCAACAACATTGCCCTGCTCGGTTATTTTTTGAAAAAATTGCAGATAAATGGGTATTATTGATTATCAATGTGCTAGCAAGAGAAACTCAGCACTTCAATTTGCTCAAGAAAAGTATTCAAGGGATTTCACCCAAAGTCTTATCGCAAAAGTTAAAAATGCTGGAGCGAGATGGATTCATTGAACGCCAAGTGCAAAACACCTCACCTATACGTGTCGATTATTCTTTAACGTCACTAGGATTAGAGGTAGCTAAAATGGCTTATCAATTGAAAGATTGGGCTGAAACCAATATTGAACAAGTGATCACTGCACAACAGCGCTTTGATGCAACACAACCAGAAGAATCAAAATAAATGGTGAATATATGCACCCACAACCTTTAATTGCGGTAGAAGATGTAGAGAAAACCAGTTTATGGTATCAAACCATGTTGGGACTTAGTAGCGGACATGGTGGCAAAGAATATGAACAGTTAATGTTTAACCAGCATATGGTTCTACAACTACATCAATGGCAAGCACATGAACACCCTCATATCGGCAGTCCAAATACAGCGATTGGCAATGGCGTGTTATTGTGGTTTGAGAGTTCTCAATTTGATGAGATTGTACAAAAACTACAAAATCATCAAGTCGAAATTTTAGAAGGGCCTAAATATAACGCGAATGCACATCATCGAGAAGTTTGGTTTAAAGACCCAAATGGCTATACTCTCGTTGTTGCGAGTCCCTATGGCGATGTATAGCGATGCATTAATTAGAGTTGTTTGAAGCCTTGTTGACGCCATGCTTCGTAAACAATCACCGCTGTTGCATTCGACAGATTTAAACTTCTTGAGTTTTCCGCCATTGGCAAACGAATCCACTGTTCTTGTGGAAACATTAAACGTACCTGCTCTGGCAGACCGCGTGTTTCTGGCCCCATCAATAAAGCCACAGGGCGATTTAGATCAACCGTGTGCGGTGTTGCCGTTCCTTTAGTTGTTAATGGGAAAACATGCTCAACACCTTTTGCTTTTAAATCAGCAAGGCAAAGCTCGATATTGTCCCAAATTTGCATTCTTGCCCATTCGTGATAATCCAATCCCGCACGTTTAAGCTTTTTATCATCGAGTTCAAAACCTAAGGGTTTAACCAAATGAAGCTGTGCGCCAGTATTGGCACATAAACGGATGATATTACCTGTATTCGCAGGAATTTCAGGCTCGAATAGAACAACATGAATCACAAATTTTCTCTACTTTTCATAATCCCTCCTAGTCTCCCTTTTTCAAAGGGAGGAACTCCCCTCTTTTAAAAAGAGGGGTTGGGGGAGATTTATTGCCATTTTAACTGTTCACGTAGGCTCACCACTTCACCAATAATGGTTAAAGTCGGCGCTACAATATGATGCTCTGACACTTTAGTTGCAATATCATCCAAAGTTCCAACCACCACTTTTTGTTCAGGGGTTGTCCCTTTAGAAATGAGAGCAACAGGCATATTCGGTCGCTGACCATGTGCAATCAATTGCTCACAAATCCGCTCTAAACCAACCAAGCCCATATACAATACAAGGGTTTGATTTTCATAAACCAGTTCATTCCAAGGAAGTTCTGGCGAACCCTCTTTTAAATGACCTGTAAGAAAACGAACACTTTGTGCATAATCACGATGCGTCAATGGAATACCAGCATAGGCTGAACAACCCGAAGCAGCTGTAATACCCGGAACGACTTGGAAAGTCACATTGGCTTCTACCAACTCTTGAATTTCCTCACCACCACGTCCAAAGATAAATGGATCACCGCCCTTTAACCGGCAAACACGTTTACCTTGCTGTGCGTAATCAACCAATAAAGCATTAATACCATCTTGCGGAACGGAATGATTAGAACGTGCTTTACCCACATAGATTTTTTCAGCATCGCGACGACATAAATCTAAGATAGGTGCAGACACTAAGCGATCATAAATCACCACATCAGCTTGTTGCATCAAACGCAGAGCTTTCAAAGTCAAAAGCTCAGGATCACCCGGCCCCGCACCGACTAAATACACCTCACCTTTCGGTGCGCTCCATTCAGTTAATGCCTGTTCAATCAGATCATTGGCGACATCTAAATTATCATTGAACACTTGCTCTTTGAGCGGACTTGCATACAAGTTTTCCCAAAAGATACGACGTTCATCTGGATTAGAAATTTTTGCTTTAACTTGCTTACGCCACTGTCCAGAAAACTCTGCGAGTTTGCCTATACCATGTGGCACAATCGTTTCGATCTGAGTACGTAGCTGTCGAGATAAAACAGGCGATGCGCCATTCGATGCAACTGAAATCACCAAAGGTGAACGATCTATAATTGCTGGCACCATAAAGCGACAATGCGGAATATCATCCACACTATTCACCAGTAGATTACGCTGTTCGCATTGTTCAAAAACGGCTTTATTGACTTCAGCTTGATCAGTTGCAGCAATCACTAAACGATAAGGCGTTGCTAGAATACTTTCAGAAAAAGCAGCTTGAATATATTGTCCTGCTGACTTCGCTACAAGTTGAAGTAGCTCAGGTTCAATCTCAGGTGCAATCACATCGACAATTGCACCTGCTTTGACCAACAAATTTGCTTTACGGTAAGCAATATGCCCACCTCCAACAATCAGACAACGTTGCTGTTGCAACTTTAAAGAGATTGGGAAAATTTCCACATCATGCCTCTATATTTTCAATCTGACTGAGATAAAGCAAAAACTATGCACAAATTAGATGCACAGTTTAGTCAATATACGTTGCACCGCCCATATATGGACGTAGCACTTCAGGAATCTCAATAGAACCATCTGCACGTTGATAGTTTTCCATCACTGCAAGCAAAGTACGACCTACAGCCAAACCTGAACCATTCAACGTATGCACCAATTCGATCTTCTTCTGATCTACGCGGTAGCGTGCTTTCATACGACGTGCTTGGAAATCACCCATATTTGAGCAGCTAGAAATTTCACGATACGTATCTTGGCTTGGTACCCATACTTCTAAATCATAGGTTTTAACTGCACCAAAGCCCATATCACCACCACAGAGCAAAATCTTACGGTAAGGTAAGCCAAGCGCTTGTAAAATGCCCTCTGCGTGTGCAGTTAGCTCTTCAAGTGCTTCCATAGAGTGCTCAGGCTTAACAATTTGCACCATTTCAACTTTATCGAACTGATGCTGACGGATCAAACCACGTGTATCACGTCCATAAGAACCTGCTTCACTGCGGAAACATGGCGTATGTGCTGAGTATTTAAGCGGTAGACGGTCAGCATCAATAATTTCATCGCGCACAAAGTTCGTGATTGGCACTTCAGCTGTCGGAATCAAATAATATTCTTTTTCACCTTGCAGCTTGAATAAATCTTCTTCAAATTTAGGCAATTGACCTGTACCACGTAAAGTATCGGCATTGACCAAATATGGTACATAAGCTTCTGTGTAGCCATTCTTAAGTGTATGTGTGTCTAGCATGAATTGCGTTAAAGCACGTTGTAAACGCGCTAATGGTCCTTTCAACACACTGAAACGAGAACCCGTTAGCTTCGTCGCAGTTTCAAATTCAAGCCCACCCATCCACTCACCAAGATCAGTATGATCTTTGATGTCAAAATCAAACTGGCGCGGCGTACCCCATTTTAAAATTTCTAAATTATCGCTTTCATCTTTACCTTCTGGAACAGACTCATCTGGTAAGTTGGGGATCGCAAGCGACTTTTGCTCTAGTTCTGTTTGCAACTCAGCCAAGGCAACTTCTGCCGCTTTGATTTCATCACCAATCGCAGCCATACGTGCCATGATTTCAGATGCATCTCCACCCGACTTTTTGATTTGACCAACTTGTTTTGCACCAGCGTTACGTTCAGCTTGTAAATTTTCAGCTTTCGACTGTAAATCTTTACGGCGAGCTTCTAAATCAGCCCACTCTTGTACATTCAGCTGAATTCCACGTTTTGCTAAAGCAGCATTCACTGCTTCAATATTATTTCTGAGTAATTTTGGGTCGATCATAATCAATCATGAATAGAGAAAAAACTGGCTATAGTGTAAGGCTTTAACCTAAAAAAATACAGCGATAGAAAACAAAGACTCAGCATCTACAACGGATTGTAGGTGCTGAAAAACTGATTAATTTGGTTCTTTAGGTAAACTTGGTAAATATTCAGCTTTGATAAATTGCTTCGCAGCATAATATGGTAGGGTTAGCTCACTCATCCCTTCAGCATAAGATGCTAATTCATAAAGTGGATATACAAAGACAATACCATTCACGCCATAATAATAATTATCGCTGACCTCTAACTGATCTTTCTTAACATTATGCTCTTCTAACCAGTTTTGATTGGCTGCATATAATTCATCACGAAGTTTCTGATTCATATCAGGTTTAAGGAGTTCACTGACCGTAATATGTTTTTTATTGGCCAAATCAAAATTCACAAACTCTTGATGTGACATACCATGCGCCGCACCCGCTGAATAAGAATAAGTTTGAATTGCAAAAGTCGCTAAATTATAGTTTTGTCCAACGAAGCGAACATAGGTACTACTTTCACTTTGCAAAGCTTGATTGGCTGGCTCTTTTACTTGTTGATCGGGTAAATCAGCAAACGCATTTGGTTCTGCTTTTTTCATGCGGTTTACAAAATAATCATCAATCCATTTTTGATTGGTTTCCACAGTTTGCAAATCATAATTGGTGCAACCATCTTCCAAACATACTTTCTGCTTTGGAATTTTGACAGTAACAACTTTTGCCTGAATAAGTGGAATATCTGTTTTTTCAACTTTTGTTGTTTGATCTTGTTTCGGTTGACAGCCGACCAGTGCAACAACTGTCATGATTGAAATCAATGGGAGTAATTTTACCGTCTTCATCGTTATGCAAGTCTCTGATGTTTTTCATCACTATACAAAGCCCTGCTCTTAGATAAAATTAAGAAATGTATCTGTTCAGGCTAGAAAAAAACCGCATCAACTGCGGCTTTTTTCAAAAATTAAAAATTACTGATCAATAATATCTGTGCCTTTTGGTGGCTCAAAATTAAAGACTGATGCTGGAATCGTTGGATTCACTTTAATATTACTAAAGCGAACATAGGTGGTTTGTCCTAATGAATCTTGTAATACCATTAAGTTAGGTGCTTTATTTGCGCCAAAACTAATCGTCATACTTTGGAAAGCACTGTCTTCTTGCTTTGGATATAAGGTGTAATACAACTTCGTACGGTCAGGCTGCGTTACACGATATGACTGCATAATTTGATTGGTATTACCCGACAATAATAATGCAGGCGTATTGGCAATTTGATCATCTAGGCTTTGACGGACTGCTTGTTGTAAATCAGGATCATAAATCCACACGACCTTACCTGTTGTCACAATCGTTTGTTTCGCAGGGCTCGTTGTTTCCCAGTAGAATTTCCCAGGACGTTCAACTTTCATCACACCTTTGAAAGTTTGATTCATATGCTGTGCAGTTAAACCCTTTTTCTGCACATTTTTGTTATTGGTTACTTTGGTTGTTTGCTCAAAATCTGCTGTTAGACGCTGCAAACCAGACAACTGTTGAACCAAACTTGTTGTTGCTTGCTGGGTCGAAGCTGCGACAGGAGCTGCAAACACCTGTGTGCTCATCACTGGAGCTAAGGTCATTGCACTTAAAGTTGCCGCGTAAGCCATTTTTTTTACGAAATTCATAAAATGAACCTTCTATCAGATTTCTACTGTTATGACGACATCTTACTGTTTTTGATCACTAAAAAAATGAAGAAAAGCACAGGTTTTGTTTATTTCATGTCGCAAAGTCCTGCATTATGTATGAAGTTGCAGCCTTTATGTAGGAATTGTAATGATAAAAATTACGATCAAAACCTGAATTAGACTACTCTAAATAGGTCATATAAAGCCTTCACATAAAATAATGTCTAAAGAATCAACTAGACGAAATACTACATTTTGTTAGTCTAAATACCATCAAGTACAACAACAGTCATAAATTATGAAAAGTCTTGCCTTTATTCAACGAAATGACACGTATTTTGCAATTGGGGATTTTTACCCTGCGCTCTCGGTGTTTTCGTATCATGAATTAGGTAATACAACTTCACCCTTTTTATTATTAGATCATCTAGGGCCTGGACGCTTAGCACCGAAAAGCACTAAAAAAGGCGTCAATGAGCATCCACATCGTGGTTTTGAAACGGTGACTTTTGTTTTTGCTGGCGAACTAGAACATCAAGACTCAACAGGCCAAGGCGGCATCATCGCTCAAGGTGATGTTCAATGGATGACAGCAGCTTCTGGCATTCAGCATATAGAGCATTTTAGTCCTGCATTCCGTGAGCAAGGTGGATACTTTGAAATGGTGCAATTATGGGTTAATTTGCCTGCTAAAGATAAAATGTCGCCACCCCGCTATCAAAGCTTGTTAAGCAATACCATCCCTAAAGTACAATTGGAGCAAGATGCAGGCTATGTTCGTATTGTGGCTGGACAATTTCAGAATACATTGGGAATTGCAAAAACATTCAGTCCGATGAATGTCTTAGATGTTCATCTCAATAAAGACCAACACCTCACCTTGCCAGCATCACATGGAGACACCACCCTTATTTATTTGCGTAAAGGCAAGCTCCAATTCGCAAAAGATGAAGAAATTCTAGAAGAACAAGCTTTGGCAGTCATGTCGAGCTTCGATAACGATGTTGCCATCAAGGCCTTAGAACATTGTGATTTATTATTTTTATCCGCACCACCATTACAAGAACCAATCAATGGACATGGCTTTTTCGTAATGAATAGCTATGAAGAAATTCTACAAGCCTATGAAGACTTAAAAAATGGTACTTTTGGGAAAGCTTCTAACTAAACAAATGGCTCAAAATTTGAGATATAAAAAAACCCGCTAAAAGCGGGTTTTCTTGAACTATTAAAACTTAAGCTTCAACAGTTACATAGCGACGGCCAAATTGACCTTTCACTTCAAATTTTACTACGCCGTCAGCAGTAGCAAATAAAGTATGGTCACGACCCATACCAACATTTGCACCAGCGTGGAATTCTGTACCACGTTGACGAACGATGATGTTACCAGCAGTTACAGTTTGACCACCGTAAACTTTAACACCTAACATCTTAGGATTCGAATCACGACCGTTCTTAGTCGATCCACCGGCTTTTTTAGTTGCCATGTCTATTTACTCCTCGTGTTAGCCTGCGATACCAGTAATTTTCAACTCGGTAAACCATTGACGGTGACCTTGTTGCTTACGGTAGTGTTTACGACGACGCATTTTGATGATGCGGATTTTGTCGTGACGACCATGGCCAACTACTTCTGCAGTTACTTTTGCGCCAGCTACAACTGGAGCACCGATTTGAATGTTGTCACCGTTAACAACCATTAATACGTCATCAAACGTAATAGTCGCGCCAGTTTCAGCTTTCAATAATTCTACTTTAAGGGTTTCACCCTCAACAACACGGTGCTGTTTACCACCGCTTTGGATTACTGCGTACATAATGTACTCCAACTTGCCCGTGTCGTCGTGCCGATAAAGGGACATATCGATCTTAAGACGAACGCCACTGGGGTTATACAAGGGGACAAATTTTAAGTGAAATTTGATCAAACAACAAGTCATTTTGCACAAATGCTCACATATCTGAATATTGTTTAGATTTTTTAATAAAATCAATTAGATTGCAGATACGTTGTTTTGATTGATTCTTTCCGTGATTTACAATACATTTTTAAAAACAAATTGCGACAAGAACAAACTGTGTTTGAACTAAGTCAAAAGTAGAGTATTGAGGTTATGTGCGAAAACCATTTTTCTGCCTAAATTAACACCAAAAAACTCATCATCATGTTTTAAATGACGGATTACACAGCCTGTATAACTGTTTAGCAAAAGATTAATTGATACACTTAGCGCCATTACTCACCTGTACGAGGTTTTCCTTCATATGGTTATCGATTTTAAGCAAGACATTCTCTCCCCTGTTGCGACAGATTTTGCTGCGATGGATTACCTGATCAATGAAGGGATTAGCTCTAAAGTCGGTTTGGTGATGTCTGTCAGCAAACATGTTGTTGAAGCTGGCGGAAAACGGATGCGCCCAATTATGTGCTTACTTGCAGCACGAGCTTGTGGTTTAGCGAATATGCAGCACGCGCAACATTTGGCTGCAATTATTGAAATGCTGCATACAGCAACCTTGGTACATGATGATGTCGTAGACGAATCTAATCTCCGTCGTGGCCGTCCTACTGCCAATGCAACGTGGAATAATCAAACAGCGGTTTTAGTCGGGGACTTTCTGATTGCGCGCTCTTTTGATTTATTGGTCGATCTAAACAACATTACCTTATTAAAAGATTTTTCAACAGGTACTTGTGAAATTGCAGAAGGTGAAGTGTTACAGTTGCAGTCTCAGCATCAACCGGAAACAACCGAAGAAACGTATTTAAGAATTATTCACGGGAAAACTTCACGTCTTTTTGAACTTGCGACTGAAGGCGCAGCAATTTTGGCAGGTACAGAAGAATATCGTGAACCATTGCGCCGTTTTGCTGGTCACTTTGGTAATGCCTTTCAAATCATTGATGATATTTTAGACTACACCTCTGATGCAGAAACATTAGGTAAAAATATCGGTGATGATTTAATGGAAGGAAAACCGACTTTACCGTTAATTTCAGCATTAGCTCATTCAACTGGCGATGATCATGCAATTATTCGTCGCAGTATCGCAACAGGCGGAATCGAGCATTTAGATAAAGTCATTGAAATTGTGCATAACTCGGGCGCTTTGGATTATTGTCAAAAACGTGCCCAGCAAGAAACGGATGCCGCTTTAGAAGCTTTAAAAGCTTTACCAGATAATGAATATCGCCAAGCACTCATCAATCTGACCTTAATGGCCTTACACCGTTTACAATAATTTTTTATGAGTGCCTATGCATTTTAATTTAACTGATCTCTTTTTAAAAATGCAGGAACAGCTTGACCAACCTCAAGCTGTTCTTGATGAAAACCTAATGATTGAATTGGTCAATCGTTTACGACCAAAAAATCCCAATGATGCAGAAGAAGTTAAACAACGTATTCATGCGTTGATTAAAACATTGTTACTCACACCAACATCTGCAATCTTGCTGCAAAACTTTTTACTCAAGTTGATCAGTCAATATAAGCAAATTAGTTTATATGCCGACAGCGGTATTTTATCTTTAGATGGTTTTTGGAATCAGTTAAGCCAGCGTTTGGGTGCGCACTTCCTTCCATTAGTTGAAGATGGTCAGCAACTCAAAACATTGGTTGGGAAAGTTTTCCATCAGGAAACTGATAGTGATTGGCTGATCTTGATCGAGAAACAGGATTGGATCAGTTTATTTAGCTTAATTAGTGAAAGCCAAAGCAACACCAAAGAAAAGCAAATCTCAAAGAATGAACTGATTAAAGCGATTACCGTTCTATCCTATCGTATTAGCGGTATTGGTTTATATCCTGAATTTATTAATGCGCAACCAGACATTATTGAATATGAATCTCCATTCTTAGTTCAAAACCGAGAAATTGTTGAGTTTATAGAAAAGTATAAAAAAATCATTGATGATCAGGATGCTGTCGTCGTACTCCCGCCACCTGATGCATCTCAAGCTTTTGTTATGCTTGATCAATGCCGTGATGTAGTACTGAAAATACGTCGTGCGACTAAACGTATCGGTGTCAGTATCAGTTTAACGTATTTGCTATCTTTGCTTGAACAAGCACTAGATCGCATTGAGTTATTAATTAGCTTGCTAGCCAGTAAAAATGAGGTTCGTTATACCTCTCTTGGCGAGTTGATTACCGACTTAACACAAGCACATTATGATGAAAAAAGTGTTCGATACTTATTAAGCTCAACCAGTGAACTGATTGCTTTACAGGTAACTGAAAATGCAAGTAAAACTGGTGAACACTATGTAAGTACGGACAAATCTGGTTTCTGGGGAATGTACAAAGCTGCCGCTGGAGCTGGTGCGATTATTGCGCTGATGGCAACGCTGAAAATCCTAACCGCACGTTTTGTGCTTGCGCCTTTTATGCAAGCTTTCTTATATAGTATGAACTATGGCTTAGGCTTCATGCTGATCCATGTACTTCATTTTACTGTTGCGACTAAACAACCTGCGATGACCGCAGCCGCTCTTGCTGCTACGGTACAACAGCAGAAAGGCAGTAAAAATGCCCAGATCGCTGAACTTGCGGCGTTGATTATTAATATTATCCGTACCCAGTTCGTAGCGATTTTAGGCAATATCTCGATTGCGATCCCAGTAGCAGCGCTGATCACATTCCTGTGGCAATACAATTTACACGAACCACTGCTCTCCACCACCAAAGCAGCGAAAACCCTACATTCATTAAATCCATTCACCTCTTTGGCTGTACCTCACGCCGCTATCGCTGGGGTGTGTTTATTCTTATCGGGTTTAATCGCAGGTTATTTTGATAACCTCGCCGTATATCGCAAAGTTGGCCCTCGTTTAAAACAACATCGTCGCTTAAAACGCTGGATGGGAGAACAACGCCTAGACAAGTTTGCAAACTATATTGAAACGAACTTAGGTGCGCTTGCTGGTAACTTTCTATTCGGCATCATGCTCGGCAGTATTGGCACCATCGGATTTATTTTAGGTCTACCCTTAGATATCCGTCATATCGCCTTTGCTTCAGCAAACTTTATTCAAGGTCTAATGACGATTAGCGGCTCACCAGATATTGGTTTAATCCTTGTGTCATTTTTAGGCGTTATGCTGATTGGCTTAACTAACTTGTTCGTCAGTTTTACACTCACGATTATTGTTGCTCTACGCGCACGTCGTGTTCGTTTTGCGCAATGGAAACCATTAGCGAAATTAGTACTTACACACTTCCTGACTCGACCAAGTGATTTCTTCTGGCCACCGAAACAACCAATTGAAGTTGATGATGAAAATTCAGCGGAACAAAAAGTGAGACACTAGTCAAATTTTGTTATGTTTTTTTACTGAACCTTAAAAAAATCTGAAAATGAAATTATCATAAAATTTCAAGACTTGACCAAAAGTGTACTCGCAAGTACACTTTCAAACACTATACAACCCTGAACAATGGTTAAGCAAAAAAATGAGGTTCGCATGCCGCACCTACTACTTTGTATTGGTTGCATTTTTTTAGGATTCGGTGTGTTTGGACTGCTTTATTCCAACGCATCAGCTTTTGATCTATTGAGTGTTCAAACTTTATTTGAACATCGCTCATTTGCGCTTAACAATGTAGCAGTTCTGCTTTCTAGACTAGGCGGAATGCCTTTTTTACTATTTTTAACTGTGTTTTTTTGTGTCTACCACATTCGGATTAAAGATTATAAAAAAGTGACTTTTCTTGCTTTGAGTGTAAGTGGAAGTATTGTGATTGGTTGGCTTCTGAAATGGGGCATTGATCGGCCAAGGCCTTTGGAATTTTATCATTTGGTTCAAAGTTATGGAGCATCCTTCCCAAGTGCCCATAGCCTATATGCTGCAACCCTTGCGAGTTTATCTATGTTGCTATTTAGAGAGCATAAGTACCGCAAAAGCGTCATTTTAGTATCTACTTTATGGTTTATTTTCATGGGGTTATCTAGAGTTTATGCAGGGGTTCACTATCCAACCGATGTACTTGCAGGTTGGGGAATTGGGTTAATTTGGACTTCGTTGCTTTGGTTTTGGCTGTATCAAAGCAATTTCAGCAACAATTTGTTTTTAGATAAAAAATCTAAATTGAGGTGGAATAATGATGTCGGCTAAGCTTTGGGCACCTGCCCTAACTGCTTGCGCATTAGCAACAAGCATCGCGCTTGTTGGTTGTAGCAAAGATCCTAAAGATGCACAGCAAGCAGCTGCTGCTCAAAAAATGCCGCCTCCAGAAGTTGGTGTCATTGTTGCTCAACCACAAAGCGTAGAACAAAGTGTAGAACTTTCAGGACGAACGGCTGCATATCAAATCTCTGAAGTTCGTCCACAGACTGGTGGTGTGATTTTAAAACGTTTATTTGCTGAAGGTAGTTACGTTCAAGCAGGTCAAGCGCTTTATCAAATCGACGCAAATACCAATCGTGCAACGGCTGATAATGCTCGAGCGGCTCTGTTACGCCAACAAGCAAACTTAAATGCTTTACGTGTAAAAGAAGGTCGTTATAGTCAACTTGTTGGAACAAATGCTGTTTCTAAACAAGAATATGATGACATTAATGCTCAAGTGAAATTAGCGGAAGCAGATGTTGCAGCGGCTCAAGCAGCACTTAAAAATGCTGAAATTAATTTGGGTTACTCTACTGTACGTGCACCGATTTCAGGCCAATCTAGCCGTTCTTCCGTAACCTCTGGTGCGTTAGTGACAGCGAATCAGGCTGATCCATTGGTGACGATTCAACAACTTGATCCAATCTATGTTGATATCAACCAATCAAGCGCTGAGTTACTACGCCTTCGTCAGCAAATGAGCAAAGGTAGCTTGGATAGCAGTGGTAATACACGCGTAAAAATCACACTTGAAGATGGTTCTGACTATCCGATTGAAGGTCAGTTAGCATTCTCTGGCGCAAGTGTAAATCCCGATACTGGAACAGTGACATTACGTGCTGTGTTCTCAAACCCGAACCATTTGCTATTACCAGGTATGTATGCAACTGCCAAAATTTCTCAGGGAATTTTGCCAAATGCTTATTTGGTTCCTCAAGCAGCGGTCACTCGTTTGCCTACAGGTCAAGCGATTGCAATGGTTGTAAATGCTAAAGGGGTTATTGAGACTCGTCCAATTACAACTGTTGGTGTTAAAGGTCAAGATTGGATCGTGACTGAAGGTCTAAAAGCTGGCGATAAAGTCGTCGTAGATGGTGTTGCCAAGGTGAAAGAAGGTCAAGAGGTTTCAACTAAGCCTTACCAACCACAAGCAAATGCGCCTCAAGCTCAAGGTGCTGCACCACAAGCAGCCGAACAGAAAAAACAGGCCGACGCACCAAAAGCTGAACAAAAAGCAACTGCACAAGCTTAAGGGGTAGATTGCATGGCTCAATTTTTTATTCATCGCCCAATTTTTGCATGGGTGATTGCACTGGTGATTATGCTGGCGGGGATTCTCACGCTAACAAAAATGCCAGTTGCTCAATATCCGACGATTGCTCCCCCCACGGTAACCATTTCTGCAACTTATCCTGGGGCATCTGCTAAAACTGTTGAAAACACAGTAACTCAAATCATCGAACAACAAATGAATGGTTTAGATGGTTTACGTTACATTTCTTCTAACAGTGCAGGTAATGGTCAAGCATCGATTAACTTGAATTTCGAACAAGGTATCGATCCAGATATCGCACAGGTTCAGGTTCAAAATAAATTACAATCTGCGACAGCACTTTTACCCGAAGACGTACAACGCCAAGGCGTCCGAGTAACTAAATCTGGCGCAAGCTTTATGCAGGTTGTTGCCTTTTACTCACCAGATGGAAGCTTATCAGCATCAGATATTAAAGACTATGTGAACTCAAATATTTCTGAGCCACTCAGTCGTGTTGCGGGTGTTGGTGAGATCCAAGTCTTTGGTGGCTCTTATGCGATGCGTATTTGGCTAGATCCAGCGAAATTAACAAGTTTCAACCTCACTCCAAGTGATGTTGCAGCTGCAATTCGCGCGCAGAACTCTCAAGTTGCTGTAGGTCAGTTAGGCGGTGCGCCTTCAACTAAAGGACAAGTACTGAACGCAACTGTAAATGCACAAAGTATGCTGCAAACACCTGAACAGTTTAGAAAAATCTTCCTCAAGAATACTTCGACTGGTGCGCAGGTTCTTTTGGGTGATGTTGCTCGTGTTGAGTTAGGTTCTGATAACTATCAGTTCGATTCTAAATTCAATGGTAGTCCTGCTGGTGGTGTAGCAATTAAACTTGCAACTGGTGCCAATGCATTGGATACAGCTGCAGCTGTAGAAAAGCGTTTATCAGAATTACGCCATAATTATCCAAGTGGCTTAAAAGACAAACTTGCGTATGACACAACACCGTTTATTCGTTTATCGATTGAAAGTGTTGTACATACCTTAATAGAAGCAGTTGTTTTAGTATTTATCGTCATGTTCCTGTTCTTACAGAACTGGCGTGCGACGATTATTCCTACACTTGCCGTTCCAGTAGTAGTGTTAGGTACATTTGCCGTTATTAACATGTTCGGCTTCTCGATTAACACATTAACCATGTTCGCGATGGTATTAGCAATCGGTCTCCTCGTCGATGATGCGATTGTCGTTGTTGAGAACGTAGAACGGGTTATGCAAGAAGAACATCTTGAACCTGTACCTGCAACTGAAAAATCAATGAGCCAGATCTCGGGTGCCTTGGTTGGTATTACCAGCGTATTAACCGCTGTATTCGTACCAATGGCGTTCTTTAGTGGAACAACTGGGGTAATTTACCGTCAGTTCTCGATCACTTTGGTTACAGCGATGATTCTTTCTTTGATCGTTGCATTAACCTTTACCCCTGCCCTATGCGCTACATTGTTAAAACAACACGATCCAAACAAGCAAGAAAGCAACAATATCTTTGCACGTTTCTTCCGTTGGTTTAACCGCAGCTTTGATAAACTTTCTGTGAAATACCAAGGTGGTGTCAATCGTATGACACACCATAAGCTTTTCTCTGGGGTTATTTATATTGCTGTGATTGCTGCGTTAGTTGGTCTGTACAAAATGCTGCCGTCTTCGTTCTTACCAGAAGAAGACCAAGGCGTAGTCATGACACTGGTGCAATTACCACCAAGTGCCAGCCTTGAACGTACAGATAAAGTGATCACGACAATGACTGATTACTTCATGAATAAAGAAAAAGATAACGTAGATTCTATCTTTACGGTATCTGGTTTCTCATTCACTGGGGTCGGTCAAAATGCGGGTCTAGCCTTCATTAAATTGAAAGACTGGGGTGAGCGTACGACACCTGAATCACAAATTGGTGCCATCATTCAACGTGGTATGGCGTTGAATATGATCGTGAAAGATGCATCGTACATCATGCCATTGCAGTTACCTGCGATGCCTGAACTCGGTGTTTCGTCTGGTTTCGATATTCAGTTGAAAGATGTCAGTGGTCAAGGTCACGATAAACTTGTTGCTGCACGTAATGCGATCTTAGGTATGGCAGCTCAAGACAAACGTCTTGCTGGTGTGCGTCCTAACGGTCAGGAAGATACGCCTCAGTATCAAATTACGATTGATCAAGCGCAAGCAGGTGCTATGGGTATCAGTATCGCTGATATTAACAGTACGATGAGCATGGCTTGGGGTGGTTCATACATCAATGACTTCGTTGATCGTGGTCGTGTGAAGAAAGTTTACGTCCAAGGTGAAGCGGATACTCGCATGATGCCTGAAGACTTGAACAAGTGGTATGTGCGTAATAACAAAGGTGAAATGGTTCCATTCTCTGCCTTTGCAAAAGGTGAATGGACTTATGGTTCACCTCGTTTAGAGCGTTATAACGGTGTATCATCTGTTAACATCCAAGGTACTCCAGCTCCGGGCGTCAGTTCGGGTGATGCAATGCTTGCGATGGAAGAAATTATTGGTAAGTTACCGTCAATGGGCTTACAAGGTTTTGACTACGAATGGACAGGTTTATCTTTAGAAGAACGTGATTCTGGTAACCAGACAGTTCCTTTATTGATTCTTTCATTATTGATTGTATTCCTATGTCTTTCTGCGTTATATGAAAGCTGGTCTATCCCTGTATCAGTATTGCTTGTTGTTCCATTGGGTATCATCGGTGCGTTTACGTTGACATGGTTAGGCATGGTGATTAAAGGCGATCCAAACTTATCCTTTAACATCTACTTCCAAGTCGCGATTGTTGCGGTAATTGGTTTGTCTGCGAAAAATGCGATTTTGATCGTAGAATTTGCAAAAGAGTTGCAAGAAAAAGGTGAAGACCTGTTTGAAGCAACGTTACATGCTGCAAAAATGCGTTTACGTCCAATTATCATGACAACACTTGCATTTGGTTTCGGTGTATTACCATTAGCTCTTGCAAGCGGTGCTGGTGCTGGTAGCCAACACTCAGTTGGTTATGGTGTACTTGGTGGTGTAATTTCTTCAACACTTTTAGGTATCTTCTTCATCCCTGTGTTCTTCGTGTGGATTCGTAGTATCTTTAAGTACAAACCTAAAACTTTAAACACTCAGGAGCATTAATCGTGATGCAAACTGTATGGTCTATTTCTAGTCGTGGCATCGCAATTTCTGCACTCGCGCTTTCTTTGGCTGCCTGCCAAAGCATGCGCGGGCCAGAGCCTGTTGTGAACACAGATATTCCTGAAGGCTATGCGTCGTATAGTAATGCTTCTGGAACATCAATCGCAGAACAAGGTTACAAAGATTTCTTTGCTGACCCTCGCCTGCTACAAGTGATTGATATGGCGCTTGCCAACAACCGTGATTTGCGTACTGCAGCGTTGAATATTCAAAAAGCGCAACAACAATACCAAATCTCGGAAAACAATCAGTTGCCGACGATTGGTGCAAGTGGTAGCGCGGTTCGTCAAGTATCGCCGAGCAGCAACCCAAATAATCCTTACTCAACTTACCAAGTGAGCTTAGGCTTAACTTCTTATGAGTTAGATTTTTGGGGTCGTGTTCGCAGCTTAAAAGATGCAGCATTAGACAACTACTTAGCTACTCAAAGTTCGCGTGATGCAACGCAAATCAGTCTAATTGGTCAAGTTACCCAAGCTTGGTTAAATTATTCATTTGCCAGTGCACAACTTAAACTGGCAGATCAAACTTTAAAAGCTCAATTAGACTCGTTTAACTTAAACAAAAAACGTTTCGATGTGGGTATTGATAGTGAAATCCCTGTTCGTCAGGCACAGATTTCAGTTGAAACTGCACGTAATGATGTTGCAAATTACAAAACACAAATCGCTCAAGCTCAAAACTTGTTGAATTTATTGGTTGGTCAATCAGTTCCAAACAACTTATTGCCGAGCCAACAAGTTGCTCGTATCACACAAAAAGGTGTGTTAACGGCGGGCTTACCAAGTGATTTGTTAAACAACCGTCCTGATGTCAAAGTTGCTGAATATCAGTTAAGTGCGGCTGGTGCGAATATCGGTGCTGCTAAAGCTCAGTTATTCCCAACTATTAGCCTTACTGGTTCAGCAGGCTATGCATCAACAGACCTGAGTGATTTGTTTAAATCAGCAAATGGTTTATGGTCTATTGGACCAAGCATCAATATGCCAATCTTTGATTGGGGCACTCGCCGCGCGAATGTAAAAATCTCTGAGACAGATCAGAAGATTGCATTAGCGAATTATGAGAAGTCAGTTCAATCAGCGTTCCGCGAAGTGAACGATGCTTTAGCTACACGCGCAAACATCGGTGATCGTTTGACCGCCCAACGCCGTTTAGTTGATGCAACCAATACAACCTATAAATTATCAAATGCGCGTTTCCGTGCAGGTATTGATAGTTATTTAACCGTATTGGATGCTCAACGTTCTGCTTACTCAGCTGAACAAGGTCTATTGTTATTACAACAAGCAGACTTGAACAACCAAGTTGAACTATACAAAACACTTGGTGGCGGTGTGAAAGCGACAAGCAGTGAAACTGTAGCGCACCAACCATCTAGTTCAGAAAAGCATTACGCAAAATAACTATCAACTTTTGCGAATAAAAAGCTCACTTCGGTGAGCTTTTTTTATTGCAACAATTTCGAATATTTCTTATCTTCAATACGACGTTTTAATGATTAGAAAATACGATGTTATTAAGTAGTTTAGAGTCCGTTCCTGGACATGAAATTTTGCGTCAATTTGATGTGGTATACGGCAGTACCGTTCGTAGTAAACACGTTGGTCGTGATCTCATGGCAGGTCTTAAAAATATTGTTGGTGGCGAACTCACTGGCTATACCGAACTACTGGAAGAGTCTCGCCAAGAGGCAACCCAACGAATGATTGATAAAGCACGTGCTTTAGGTGCAAATGCGATCGTAGGGATTCGTTTCTCTACCTCAAATATTGCACAAGGCGCATCTGAACTTTTTGTTTATGGTACAGCTGTTGTCGTTCAACCTGTAACACCTAAACTCCCCGACCCATTTGGTTCGTAGGCAAACATCATATGGATGGATTAATTTTTCAGATTGCCCTGTTTCTAATTCTTTTTTCAGTGGGTTGGGGATTTGGTCGTCATATCGAACAAAAACACCTCCGTGAATTGGATGAAAAAGAAAAGCAGTTTGCACATATTCGAGTTGATACCAATCGCTTTGTGCAAACCGTAGCGCATGGGCAAATGGTCAGTAGCAACGTCGTTATTTCTCACGATTACTTTAAATATATACTTGCCAATATTCAAAACTTTTTCGGCGGTCGCCTGACCAGTTATGAAAGTGTGGTTGAACGCGCACGTCGTGAAGCAATGCTTCGCCTCAAGCAAGAAGCAGATCGAATAGGCGCAAATCATATTATGGGTGTTCGGATGAGTACCACGGAATTAGGGATGCAAGGCGGTATGGTTGAAGTATTTGCTTATGGAACAGCGATCGTCAATCATCATTAAAAATTTGTCCTGTCATATCGGAAATAACAGGACAAAAACGCTAGTCGCCAAAAATCGCTTGCCAATAGTGGTAGGTTTTCTCTTCCCCATTATCAAGTTTAAAATCATAAGACATTTTTCGCGTCTCATTAATTTCAAACTGAACAGGCTTTTTAAATAAAGCACCTGCATAAGCAAAAGTGTGGTATTCACCGTTTTCACCACAGACATCGACGTCACTCGGCATTCTTGCAATGAGTGCAGCATTAATATCTTGTCCGATAAAAGACGCATCTAATTTACTGGCATCCGTGACGATGATTTTGGTTTTAATCCCTGAAGCTAAAAAATTCTGCATCACTTCTGCCGAATTTAAACTCCAGATTGGTTCAACAACTTTAATACCGAGAGGATGTAGACGATCTTCTCGATATTTGCGTACGTCGGATAGATAAATATCACCAAAGATAAAGTGCTCAACGCCTAGGGCTTTAAAATGATTAGCCGCGTCTAACATGCGTTGTTCATAAGCAGGAAGATTTTTTGGAAGAAATACAGGATAAAGTGGGATACCAATACTTTCGGCTTGCTTCTCAAGCAATGCATACGGGATCGCATGCATTGATGATAATTCTGTTTCTTCATTCACCGTTGTTAGTAAAGCAACAACTTCAAACTCATTTTGCTCTAATACAGTATGTAGTGCTAAAGCAGAATCTTTACCACCGCTCCAATTAAAAACGGCTTTCTTACGGATGTTCACTATCATTTAACTCGTGTTTTACGAATCATTTTATACAACAAGCTTGGCGATAAGCGAGAGACTAAAACACCGAGTTGTTCCTTTTTCCCACCAACAACAATATATTCCTCGCCTGCCATCAACGATTCGACCACACGTTCAGCAAATACACCTGCATCTAAACCATTTTCAATTGCTTCATCTTGTTGACCTTGCGGCTTCCCCTCACCATTTAGGGCATTAAAAGAAACATTGGTTTTCACAAAACCAGGGAAAACCACAGAAACCTCAACACCGTCTTTGGCAACCTCAGCGCGTAAACTATTCGCCCACATATGAATTGCAGCTTTTGCAGCAGAATAACTTGCGCGATACTGAGTGCCTAACAACCCTGCTACACTTGAAACAAAGACCACTCGACCAGATTTTTGTTTAAGAAAAGTTGGCAAAACTGTTTTAGTAAAGAAAACTTGTGAGAAATAATCAACTTCCATGATGGCACGTTCAGTTTGCATGGTCGTGTCTTGAATCAATGCACGCTGACTCAAACCAGCATTATTAATCAACCAATCCACACGGCCTTTACATGCTAAAACTTGCTCATGTGCATGGCGGACTTGAGCTTCATCGGTAATGTCGGCAGCAATTGAAAGATGCTGCTCAGGCTTGAATAAGCCCACTCGAACAGCCTCTAACTCATCATAACGGCGAGATGTCAGTACAACTTGTGCACCTTGCAAGGCACATTCACGCGCCAAGGCTTTACCCAAACCTGAAGATGCCCCAGTGATCCATACCACTTTGTTTTCAAGACTTTTTAGCTTTGCCATAACCTGTTCCCTCTATGCTTGATGACGCATAAACTTAAGGAAATAATCAATATAAGTTGATGCAACTTGATGATCGAGTTGAGTACCTAATTTCTCTAAACGCTTATATCCTAAATGTGTCGTCATCGTAATCACGCCATTTAACGTTTTATCAACCACAAAATTGAACTTTAAACATTTTTTAGGTTCACGAATTAAGTGTGTCACACCCACATCAATCACTTCTGTTAACAGTCGTAATGCATTTGAGATTTCTTGTTGATCACCAGCAGCTAGCTTTTGACTTGATGTTTCTACCTTTTGAGCCAATTTCTGATCAATCGGATAAGTCATGTAAATAGTTTCATCCTCAATTTGCAGTGTCTTAGACAAGTATTCAACAAGCGGTACTAAACGATCATTGCTAAAAAATGAGACTGACCACGGCATATATTTACGCACTGCCTCTAAGATTTGCTGAATCACTTTTTCAGATTCACCCGTTTGTGAATAGTGCTGATTTTCTTGTAATAGCACGATAAAAACTTGTTCGATGACCTCACAAGCCATTTCAGACAATACACTCCCCAAAGCATTGGCCTGACTATCTTTACTTCCTTGCATTAACTGCGTTCGAATATGCGCAAATCTTGCGTATGTATCCGCATGAATATTCAAAAAAACGGCGGTGTTCATTTTCTTAACCCTAATTTTTAGATCCATAAAAAAGAGGCTTTTTTATCAGCCCCTTTTTATCCATCAATCTGTTTTTGTATCATTTTTGGCTTTCTGCACCCCGAATTTAACATATTCTATTCAGTATCAACATGCATAAATGCCAAAAAATGATTTACACAATCGGTTGCTGCATTTGAATCCACCTGATTGCCCATTTTCTCTAAACGCTTATAGCTCAAATGCGCGGTCATATTAATCACACCGTTTAAAGTCTTATCGACCACTGTATTGAAATTCAAACATTTTTTAGGCTCACGGATAAGACTTGTCACCCCAAGATCAACAATTTCAATCAACGTTTGGAACACATCCACCATATCTTGAATCTCATTGTTTTTTAACTTATTGACCAATGCATGAGCCTGTTGAACTAAGTTTCGATCAATTGGATATGACACATACACTTGTTCATCGTGATATTTGATCATATCTGAAAAATAATTCACAAAAGGACATAACCGTTCATTGCCAAATAATGCAATCGACCACGGCATATATTTTCGAACCGCGCCAATAATCTGCTGAATCACTTTTTCGGATTCAGCGGCACTCTTTTGTGTGAGGTAGGTTGGTTGGCGATTTTGAATCAGTAGCACTGAAAATACTTGCTCCACGATATCACAGGCAATTTCTGATAGTACTTCACCCAAAATGCGTGACTGGCTTTCTTGAGTCCCTGAATTCAACTGTTGGCGAATCGTCTCAAACTGTCCATGTGTCACTTCATTAATTTTCAATAGAATTGAATAACTCATAAGAAGCATCCTTTTTTTAATTTTCGCATTTTTATTTTGTTGTTTTATGCATCTACATTTATTAAATGTGTGATCCAATAGACATAAATTTAGCTTTTTTCACATAAAAAACCAACGCATTTCATCGGGTTTTTTAGATGAAAAAATTGATAGAATTTTTGCTACAATAGATCCAATTTTTTATTCATTTTTAATCTTCTGTATTATGACCGACGCTCAATCTGCTCAAAATATTGCAACAACCTACGATCCAACTGAGATCGAAAAAAAGTGGTATCAAATCTGGGAAGACAAAGGCTACTTTAAGCCATCAGGTCAAGTTGATTCATTTTGTATTATGATTCCACCGCCAAACGTCACGGGTAGTTTGCACATGGGGCATGGTTTTAACAATGCCATCATGGATGCCCTCACCCGCTATAATCGTATGTCTGGCAAAAATACCTTATGGCAACCGGGTACAGACCACGCAGGTATTGCAACGCAGATGGTTGTAGAACGTCAGCTTGGTGCACAAAACATTAGCCGTCATGACATGGGTCGTGAAAAGTTCATTGAAAAAATCTGGGAATGGAAAGAACAATCTGGCGGTACGATTACGCGTCAAATCCGTCGCTTAGGTTCTTCTGTGGACTGGTCTCGTGAACGCTTTACTATGGATGAAGGTTTATCCAATGCGGTAAAAGAAGTTTTCGTTAAGCTACACGAAGATGGTTTGATTTACCGTGGTAAACGCCTCGTAAACTGGGACCCGAAACTGCAAACTGCGCTTTCTGACCTTGAAGTTGAGTCAGATAAAGAAGAAGCAGGTTCACTCTGGCACTTCAAATATTTCTTTGAAGACAAATCACTCCGTACGCACGATGGTAAAGACCACATCGTGGTTGCGACGACTCGTCCAGAAACATTACTCGGTGATACTGCAGTCGCTGTTGCACTTGATGATGAGCGTTATACACACCTTGTCGGTCAGAACATCATTCTGCCAATTACAGGTCGTGCAGTTCCAATCGTTAAAGATGAATATGTAGATAAAGAATTCGGTACAGGCTGTGTAAAAATCACCCCTGCGCACGACTTCAATGACTATGAAGTAGGCAAACGTTGCGAATTGCCAATCATCAATATCTTCAACAAAAATGCGGAAGTATTGGCTGAGTTTGAATACATTGCCAAAGCGGGCGAGCAAATTTCTAAAACCATCGCAGCCCCTGCTGACTATATTGGTTTAGAGCGTTTTGCGGCACGTAAGAAATTGGTTGAACAAGCCGAAGCGGAAGGCTGGTTAGACCAAATTCAACCGTATACCTTGAAACCACCTCGCGGTGACCGTTCAGGTGTGATCGTTGAGCCATTATTGACAGATCAATGGTATGTGAAAATTGCACCACTTGCTGAGCCAGCTATTAAAGCAGTGAAAGATGGTGACATCAAATTTGTACCCGAGCAGTACAGCAACATGTACATGGCGTGGATGAACAACATTCAAGACTGGTGTATTTCACGTCAGCTTTGGTGGGGGCATCGTATTCCAGCTTGGTACGATGCTGAAGGTAATGTATTCGTTGGTCGTGACGAAGCAGAAGTTCGTGCCAATAATAACATCCCTGCTGATGTTGCATTGAATCAAGATGAAGATGTATTGGATACATGGTTCTCTTCTGCACTTTGGACATTCTCAACTTTAGGTTGGACTGGCGATAAAGCAAAAGATGCTGAAAACTATTTCCTCAATACCTTCCACCCGACTGATGTGTTAGTGACTGGTTTTGACATTATCTTCTTCTGGGTTGCGCGCATGATCATGATGACCATGCATTTCATGAAGAATGAAGATGGCACGCCACAAGTTCCGTTCAAAACTGTGTATGTACATGGTTTAGTGCGTGATGGCGAAGGTCAGAAGATGTCTAAGTCGAAAGGTAACGTACTTGACCCACTCGACTTGATTGATGGTGTAGACCTTGAAACCTTGGTACAAAAACGTACTACAGGTTTGATGAACCCGAAACAAGCAGCGAAGATTGAAAAATCAACCCGTAAAGAATTCCCAGAAGGTATTCAAGCTTACGGTACAGATGCCGTTCGTTTCACTTTCTGTGCGCTTGCGAATACTGGTCGTGACATTAAGTTCGACATGAAGCGTGTTGAAGGTTACCGTAACTTCTGTAACAAGATTTGGAACGCAACCCGTTTCGTGTTGATGAATGTTGAAGGTCAACCGGTTGGTCAAACTGCGCGTCCTGATCTTTGGGAGTTACCAGAGCAATGGATTATCAGCCGTCTGCAAAAAGCTGAAGCTGCGGTTCAACAAGCTTTCGCAACCTATCGTTTAGATTTAGCTGCACAAGCGATCTACGACTTCATTTGGAATGAATACTGCGACTGGTATGTAGAACTCACCAAGCCAGTATTGAACGATGCTGAAGTGTCGGAAGAACGTAAAGCTGAAGTTCGTCGTGTGTTATTGGCTGTGATGGAAGCGTCTTTACGTTTAGCTCACCCGATTATGCCGTACTTGACTGAAGAAATTTGGCAAACCCTTGCGCCAATGCTCGGCATTCAAGGCGAAACCATTATGACTGCGGTATACCCTGTGCCTGCTCAAGAGAAAATCAATGAGCAAGCTGAAGCGGACATGCAGTGGTTACAAGGTTTGATTGGTGCAGTACGTAACATTCGTGGTGAAATGGGCTTAGGTAATGCGCGTTTATTACCAGTGTTGCTTCAAAACACCACTGAAGCTGAAAAAGCACAGATCACACGTATTGAAGCGCTATTTAAAGCTTTAGCAAAAGTTGAAAGCATTACGTTCTTGGCTGATGCTGAGCAACCACCATTGTCGTCTTCATCTGTTGTAGGTCATGTGTCTGTATTTGTTCCAATGAAAGGTTTAATTGACCCGAAAGCGGAATTGGGGCGCCTACAAAAAGACTTAGACAAAGTGCAAAAGCAGCATGACCAAATTGCCACTAAACTGGCGAATGAAGGTTTTGTGGCGAAAGCACCTGCGGCTGTGGTTGAAGGTGAAAAAGCGAAATTAGCTGAGTTTGCTGACCAGTTAGCGAAGATTAAAGCGAATATGGAGCAGATTGCTGCGCTTTAAGGTATTGTTAATTTAATCTAATTTGTGTATAAAGGGCTGATTATTCAGCCCTTTATTATTTTATGAAAAATTATAAGACAATCTGACTTCTCTTAATATTTTCTACAGTTATAGTTTACTCTGTACATAAATTTTTTATGCCAGAAATCTTTGATTTTTTCGGTTTCAGCTATGAAAAAATATTCCTTTTACACCTGTTTTTTGGTTGTTAATTTTTATTACGTTTTTAACTGTAATATTCCCATTATTTGCAAATTATTTAAATAATGCACAACAAAATAACTCTAATGAACATTCAATACCCAAAAGACTTCAATATTTAGAAAATGATTTTGAAAATTTTAAAAATCATAATCTTGAATCAATGCTAAAGATCTCTGATCAAGAAAAGTCTCTAATATTAAGTAAATTGAACGATCAGCTAGAATCAAATATTACTAATGAATACTTAATAAAATTAGAAGAAAGATTAAAAATTAAAGACATCTATACCTTAACACAGCCTTCTCTTGATCGGATTAGACAAGAAATATCCAGTCTAGCTAGACGTGGAACTGTTAACTTATTCATTGGAATCACCCTAAGTATATTAGGAGTTTTTTATCTAATTGCCACTATCCCAAATATTACTTTATACACAGACTATCCAAGTCTAATTTATTACTTCTTACCAAGAGTTTTAATCGTAATTTTTATTGAGTTCTTTTCATTTTTCTTTCTAAATCTTTATAAAAGGAGTTTAGATGAAATAAAGTATTTTCAAAATGAAATGACGAATTTAGAAGGTAAATATTTAGCATTGTACTTAGCAAGGCAATCTGGAAACTTCAAGTTATTGTCCAATGCGTTAGACACTCTACTTAAAACTGAAAGAAACTTCGTTCTTAAAAAAGACGAAACTACTATCGAACTAGAAAAAATAGAATTGAGGCTCAAAGTTCAAATAGTACAGTTCAAGCTTTAAAAGATATTATTAATTTTAAGAGATAACCCTCACCCCAGCTCTCTCCCATAGGGAGAGGCAGTAACCTTTGTGAATTTCACTGTTGTTTGACGCTCAATGAATGTTCCCTCTCCTCTCAGGAGAGGGTTAGGGAGAGGTGCTTTTAATTTTTTACCATTATAAATTCACCCTCATCCCTTTGCGTAGCAGTGCTACTCATCCCATAGGGAGAGGGAATTTTCCATTATTGATTTTCTTTCAACGCACAACAAACTTGCCATAAGTTTTCTAAAACCATATCCATCCTACTCAACACATCATGATTCCAATACCGTACTACTCTTAAATCTAAAGCCTCTAAAAACTTAGTTCGTTCAGCATCATATTCAATCGCATCTTCAGTACCATGCTGACTACCATCCAGCTCAATGACCAAACCCAACTCATGACAGTAAAAATCTACAATATAGGGAGCAATCACATGCTGTCTGCGAAATTTAAGATTCATAAATCGCTTAGCACGAAGTAGTTGCCACATGAGGTGTTCTGCATCTGTAGGATTGCTTCGCATAGTTTTGGCAAATTCCAGTAGTTTTGGGTCTAGTTTCATTTTTTTATTATTACCTCTCCCTAGCCCTCTCCTTAAAGGAGAGGGAATCTCATCTAATTACACACCACCATAAAATCAATTGCTACTCCCTCTCCCTATGGGATGAGAAGCACTGCTTCGCAAGGGAGTGAGGAAAATTAAAGCGCCCCATGCTCCAATAACATCTCCACCCCACTCACCTTTTTCATATGCTTTAAACGCTCTTTTTCCCATTTCAACTGCTGCTTTAACTCAGCACAATCCGCATCTATCGCTTTATACACATCACTAATATGCAGATGCTCAGCTTTTACCTTTTTCGCCAACTGAAATGAATCCAAAATCTCATCAATTTGACTTTCAAGCTGCTGACTCTGTGCATCCAAAGCCAGTTTATAAAACCTCACTTGCTCCGCTGATAACGCTTTCGCGCCAACACCTTTATTCTGTTCAAGCTGTAACTGCATTTTCAGCAAATAAAACAAATCCTGCTGTTCATAAGCCTGACTTGCTTGTTGGAACAACTCGGTTTTTTCTGCTTTCTTGCTCTCGTCTTGCTCACGGTCAGGATGAATCATCGCGGCAATTTTTAAATACACCGTTTTCAGTGACTGGGCTGCCATCTGCTCCGCTTGTTCCCGTTTCTGCTGCTGTCTTTGCTGTTTAGCGTGTTCTCGTGCTAGTTGCTGCTCGGCTGCATGTTGTTCAAAGTCATCTTCATACGATGTTATTTGCTCATCACGTTCAAGCTGATCGACTTTTACTTGCTGCACTTTTTTGCTTTTCTTGGCGGACTGCTGTGCATGTTGCTGATAAAAAGTATCAATCTGATCGACTTGTTGCTGCTGTTCGTTGGAGAGCATTTTGGAATGTTTCAACATGCGCGCACGTTGGGCAATGCTTTCATCCAACTGCTGCATATCTGCTTTGGAAAATTCATGACTGTGTAACATATCCCAAAGCTGTTGCAACTGCTGAAATAGAACAGCATGGAGTTCACTATAAATAGGTAGAAGTTTTTGCCGTGTATGTTGCTGAATTTCGTCTTGGGCATTTTGCCATATAGCAAGGCTAATTTTTTGCTGTTCAATTTTATCAATCAGGCGATTCAGTTTTTTCTGCTGTGGAGACTGTTCTGCCCCTTGCTGCATGCTGACTTTAAGATCAAAGGACATCACACATCTACCTGAAAAAGAAAAAGTGTAGCAATAATCAAAGGCCAAAAGTAGCACTCAGGCCTTTGAACAGCTAGGCAAATCGATCTGAAAAAGCAAAGGAACAACTAAGCAAGACAATCCGTAGCATCAGTAATTAAAGAAATTACCCGATTACGCCCCTGCTGTTTCGCCCGATATAAGCACTGGTCGGCACGGCGAATAGCATCGTTCATATCCGCATCATCCACCTGAGCCAGACTGACCCCAATACTAAGACTGACGGGATGATTGTCGATAATGGATTCTTGTTCAATCGCGCTACGGATTTTCTCCGCCAAGTGCATCGCCCCCTCAAGCGTTGTTGCAGGCAATAATGCAATAAATTCCTCACCCCCAAACGCGCCACAAAGTCAGTAATACGTAGCGTCGTCGGTAAAATCTCAGCTACACGTTGCAACACTTGATCGCCCACCTCATGCCCAAAGCTATCATTCACCTTTTTGAAAAAGTCGATATCCATCAACAGTACTGCATAGGTCTGTTCAGTACGTGACATTTGGGTAAATAAATAGCTCAAATAATCATTAAAAGCACGACGATTATGCAAGCCAGTCAAAGCATCGTAACGAGCAATGTGCTCCAATTCGACATTGGCTACTTGTAACTCATGTGTGCGTTCAGCCACTTTCTGTTCCAGTGTGGCATTGGCATCCAGCAGTTGATGCTTTTGAGTGAGCAAGGTATCAGTCATACTTTGTAAAGAATGTGACAAACCTTTTATTTCGCGAATACTGGTCTGGGTTGCAAAGCGAATATCTTCTTGCCCCTTTTCGACTGCATGGGCTGACTGCGCCAAAGTTTCAATTGGACGACTAAAACGATTCGCTAATTTATAGGTCATCAATAACAATAACAGCGACAAGATAAAGCCGATCGCCAAGATTTTATGTTGCAGTGATTTCACTTCAGCTAAGGCAATCGACATCGGCTGACGAATAATGACATGCCAACCTAAATTCATCTGGGTCTGTGAAAGCACAGGCACGTCAGTGGTTAAATATTGTTGATCTTCGCTCCAATTATCTACAAAATAATTGGCTTTATGTTTTTTAGAAACAGGAGGTTGTACTTGTCCGATACTCTTAAACGGATACAGAATTTCACCCTGCTGATTCACAATAAAGACTTCAATGCCACGTTGTGCAGCATTTTCAGACAGTGAACTGCTCAATACATGACTTGCCCAACTCCAGTCGGCATGCGCCGCCAATACCCCTTTGAGTTTCTTGGTATACGGATCATAAATGGGAGTGGCAAAATCAATGAAACGCATTGGTTCATTGGGGTTAATAGCTTTAATTTTCTTCGCCAGTAAAACCGCTTTATGCACATCGCCCAAATAGACTTGCTTGGAACCATGAATGAACCACGGGCGTTCCGATACATCCGCGCCTTGTAAGAGATGATCAGCAGCAACGGCAACTTGTCCGTCAGGATCAGCAATCCCAATCCAAGCATAATATTTATAAGATGTTTTAACTTGATCGAGTTGTTGTTGCACTCTTGGATTTTGAAAATCGGCTTCAGCAAAAAACGGCGACTGACTTAATAGCACCATCTCCCGTTCACGTTCTGTGAGGGAGTTTGCCAAGGTATTGCTGATACTTTTTGCCGCAATATATAAGGTTTGCCCACTACTTTTGCTCATTTGAGCCGAGGCAGTCTTACCTATGTATAAGGTAATACAGAGTCCTAAGATAAAAGACATCCCTGCAAATAAAATCAGGAGTCGATTACGAAAGGAATCTATACGAAACATATCATTTTCACCTTAAAGCAAACTGCTTTTTAAGGTTCGCAATATATCAGATATCCTTTATTAATTATTAAGCTTAAATACCTAATAGCCTTGAAAATTCAATCATTCCGATAGAAATAGACTTTGGTTCTAGTACTATCCTTGCCACAAAAAAATGGCATTCTTATCAAGGTTCAGACAAGGATAACGACCGTTTTCTTTTTTAGCTCTACAATATCCATAAAGCTGTGCTATTTTTAAGCAAAATGCACCACTTTTCACCAAAACTCACAATTAAATTCTAAATTGGTGCGTTTTTTGCATAATAATTTCCATTAAATTGAGTTGTATTCGTATAACTTGAGTTTTTAGATTTACTAAATCTATTTTGGTGCAAAAAACGAATCAAACATTTACACCAAGACCAGATTTAGCACTTTTTTTGAGCACCACTATGCAAAACGTAGATTTATTTTTCTTACTGCTCGGTGCAGTACTGGTATTGGCAATGCATGCTGGCTTTGCATTCTTGGAACTTGGCACAGTACGCCATAAAAACCAAGTCAATGCTCTCAGCAAAATCCTCACAGACTTTGCGATTTCAGCAATCGCATACTTCTTTGTGGGGTATTGGATTGCATATGGACAAAACTTTTTCCATATGGGGGCTGTCCTCGCAGAAGATCATGGCTATAACTTGATGCGCTGCTTCTTCTTGCTGACATTTGCTGCTGCGATCCCTGCCATCGTTTCGGGAGGCATTGCTGAACGCGCGAAAATGCGTCCACAAGCTATCGCAACCTTGCTGTTAGTTGCACTGATTTATCCATTCTATGAAGGCATGATCTGGAACGGTAACTATGGTGTACAAACATGGTTAGAAAGCACATTCGGCGCAAGTTTCCATGACTTTGCTGGCTCTGTCGTTGTACATGCAATGGGTGGATGGATTGCTTTAGCAGCCGTCATTTTACTCGGTGCTCGTCATGGTCGTTATAAGAAAGATGGTCGCGTCAGTGCGCATCCACCCTCATCAATTCCATTTCTCGCTTTAGGTTCATGGATTTTGATCGTAGGTTGGTTTGGCTTTAATGTGATGAGTGCGCAACGTGTTGAAGCGATTTCTGGATTGGTGGCAATCAACTCTTTAATGGCAATGGTTGGCGGTACTTTAGCAGCGAACTTTATGGGCAAAAATGACCCCGGTTTCTTACACAATGGCCCATTGGCTGGCTTAGTTGCAATCTGCGCAGGCTCAGACATTGTGCATCCAATTGGTGCATTATTGATTGGTGGCGTTGCGGGTGCACTATTTGTTTACCTATTCACTTATACACAAAATAAATTAAAAGTGGATGATGTACTAGGTGTATGGCCATTACATGGCGTATGTGGTGCATTTGGTGGTATCGCTGCGGGTATTTTTGGTCAAGAAATGCTTGGAGGCTTAGGTGGGGTTTCGCTTATGTCTCAAATCATAGGTACAGGTTTAGGAATTACGATCGCACTTGTCGGTGGCTTTGTGGTGTATGGCATCTTGAAAGCAACTTTAGGTATCCGTCTTTCTCAAGAGGATGAATATCGTGGTGCTGACCTTTCCATTCATAAAATTTCAGCCAACTCCGAAGAGTCGATGTTCTAATTTTTCAGTAATTTAAAGCGGCTAAAAAGCCGCTTTTTTTATGCTTATTTAAGAGATGCTTAAGATTAGAACAGTTTAATAAAAAATATATTGTCTTCATTTGAATTGTGCCGCCTATGCACCTGAAAACACCTTTTTTTATACAGATGAGTTTTCTTCTGCTAATTAGTTTTTTCATTTTACTCTGGGTTTTTCCTGTGGGTGGATCAATTGACTTATATCTCATCCAACCGTGGGTCGGTACGTTTGGAGACTTTGCGCTCAAAGGTGATTGGTATTTGGCAAAGCTAAATCATAGCTATGTAAAACAGATCATTACCGTTGTGTATGTGACCTTTTTTATTTTATGGGCACTGTCTTTTAAAGTCGAAAAATTCAAAGCGAAACGTTGGCAATATGGCTATATGTTTTGGGTCAGCATGCTATGTACTTGTATCGTTGGCTTTATGAAAGCGCATTCGGCTCACGCCTGCCCTTGGGCAATGACACATGAAACTGCGACAGGATTTGTATGGGATTTTTCGGCTACCGCAGGCCATTGTTTCCCAGGTGGGCATGCAAGTACTGGCTTTGCACTCATTACAGGCTATTTCGTTTATCGATTCGATCAAAAAGGTCGTGCATGGTTTTACTTATTTGCGAGTGTCATTTTAGGCTTTGCAATGGGATGGGCACAAATGATGCGTGGTGCGCATTTCTTAAGTCATAATCTTTGGACGGGATGGATCTGCCTTGCAATTAACTTTGTTGTTTATGCAATCACCTACAAACGCCATCTTGCAAATAGTACGACCATTTCCATACCTCAATCTAAGCTTGATGTGGTAAAGTGACCTCCTAATGGAACGGTTATAATCACTTAGGTATAGTTTGTTGCGAATGGATGACTTTCAAGAATTTCTAGAAACCGCTTTAGTTACTCAGCAAGAATCAATTAAAGCGTACACCTTAGACTCTGGCAAAGTCTGGTTAAAGAAAGCGTCTGAACGTCATGGTTTATGGTTATACACGCCTCTAAAATGGTTGGCCAAAATTTTTAACTTGGGTGCAATCATGCCTGTTCCGAATCAAGGTGGTTCGGCAGCGATTCAATGTGAATACAATCGTATCCAACAACTCAAAGCATTGGGAGTATCAACCCCAAATGTTCTTGCGCTTTCCAAAAAAGGCATACTCTTAGAAGATCTCGGTTCGCAACGTCAAAGTAAGGTAAAGCAATTAGACCAATCCTTAGCACGTTGTAAAGATGATGTTGCAGCCAAGTTAAGCTTGTTTACTCAAGCGATTCAAGCCATCCAGCATGTACATTTGCAAGGTGGATATTTAAGTGAAGCTTTTGCTCGCAACATTCTGGTAGACAAAGATACTCATTTTAGTTTTATTGATTTTGAAACAGATCCAGCATCTGTGCTAAGCCTACATGATTGCTATGTTCGAGATTGGTTGTTGTATATTTTCTCTACTGCTTATCACTTCGAGTTTGAACAGCTTTCTGAAGCCAGTCAAATTCTATATCGAGCATTACTCGCAGAGCCGCAAGTCTATAAAGACATTTGCAAAGTGGGTAAGCGCTTAAATTGGGTTTTACGTTTAAATGTCAGTCGTGTTGGCAATGATGGCAAACGCATCCAAAAATGCGTGCTGTTTTTACGCTATTTAAGAGAACATGGCGAAGTTAAATGATGATCACATATTAACTTGCTAGCAACTTATCCGTGACGCTCAAGCTTTTTAGGCAGACGAACAATTACAGATAATCCCCCCAAATCAATACTGCGTCCCAATTGCAATGTTCCGCCCAGTCGTTGAGTCGCTTTGTCAACAATAGAAAGTCCTAAACCACTACCCACTTCAAGATGATGATGAACACGGTAAAAGCGCTTTAAAACTTTGTCATAGTTTTCAGGAGCAATTCCTGAACCACTGTCTTCGATTTGAATACAAGCATAATCCTCATTCTCGTTATAAACTGAAATGTTAATGATGCCCTGACTTGGCGTGTATTTGATTGCATTATCAATCAGATTGAAAATGATTGAATGCACCGTTGACTCAAGACTTTGCATCTCAATCACATCATTTCGTTCAAAGCCAAGATCAATTTCTTTCTGCATAGCGAGATTGACCAGTTGCTCAACACAGTTCAACGCAACATCATTCAAACGGAATAGCGTATTTGGCTCGATCAACATCAAACCGACATCTTGTTTTGCCAAAGCCAAAAGTTGAGTGACCAAATGCTGAATACGTGCTAGACCTTTACTTAGATTTTTTAAGGACTCATGTTCTGGAAACTGACTCATCAAAATCTTAGTTTGTAGATTCAACGCAGTTACAGGCGTGCGAAGTTCGTGTGCTGCATCTGCAATAAACTGCTTTTGTTCCGCCTGAGCATGTTGAATTCGCTCGAACAGATGGTTCATTTCCTCAATGGTTGGGATGAGTTCTTGAGGATATTCCTGACTATCAATCGGTGCTAAACCATCTGAATCACGTTGCTGTAATTCTGCTTTAAAATCATCCAACGGTTTGAGACTTAGGCTAATAATAAAAGCCAAGATAATAATCGCAAATGGCAGTAGCAGCACATAAGGAATAAACATACTTCCTGCAAGTTCCCATGCAAAGCTTTTGCGGACTTGCTCCTGTTGACTAACTTGGATTTGATAATCTTTTAGTGGAATAACATAAACGCGCCATTTGCCTTGTGGTGTTTCTTGAGTATAGAAACCTGCCTGTTGTACAGGTGGAATCAGCAAATGGGTTTGATGCCATAAATGGCTTTGATCCTTATACGCCCAGATATCGACGAGTAGGTCTTCTTCATGATAGGTGCGATGCAACTCAACCTTACTTGCAACGGGCGTTAGAGGCTGAGTTGTTGAACGTTCTGCCATATATTGCATTTGCGTATCAAGAATTTCATCTACTTCATGCAAGGCAATTTTATAAGCAGTAAAAATCAATAAACATCCAAGCAATAAACTAAAGATTGATGTGCCCCAAATGAGCCGTTTTTTTAGCGAATATTGCTTGGGTGTTTTCATAAGTCTTAGGGTTGTCCCAGTCGATAGCCTAATCCACGAATCGTACGAATGAAGTCTTTACCTAATTTTGCACGCAAATGGTGGACATACACTTCAATTGTATTACTCGTGACTTCACTATCAAAATCATACAACTTATCTTCAAGATTTGCTTTGGAAAAAATCTTATTGGGATGCGTTACCATTGGAATAAGAAGCGCCCACTCACGATTTGACAACTCGATTTGCTGACCTTTAAAAGTTGCTAAATGCTGTTCGACATCCAAGACTAAATCGCCACTTTTTAACAGTTGTGAATTATTTTTTAACTGCGTCATCGCTGTATTGCCACGGCGTAACAATGCATTGATACGGGCAAGTAATTCATCAAACTCATAAGGTTTAATCAAATAGTCATCTGCTCCCTGATTTAAACCCTCAACACGATTTTGCAGTTGGTCTCGCGCCGAAATAATCAACACAGGCAATGCGCTACGTTGACGAATTTGACGCAAAATCTGCATACCATCCATCAATGGCAAACCAAGATCGAGTAACACCAAATCAAAATCTTGCTTTGATAAAAGCGTTAATCCATCTACACCGTTATTGACCCATTCCACGTCAAATTGATGATATCGCAATAACGTCAATGTCGACTCTGCAATCATAAAATCATCTTCGATCATCAAGATTTTGGTCATGATTTCATCTCACTTATGGATTTGAGCATGTAGCTAACATGTCATTTTTAGGGTCAATTACTTTGGTTTTTACGTCTAACAAACTCAACATCGTCGGGAATAAGTTATCTTGACTTAATTCCTTTTGACGTTGTTGCGACAAACAACTCATTTGTTTCTGCGCCTGTTGTTTCCACGTATCAGAGAACCACATTAACATCGGCACATGTGTTTGCTGAGATGGTGCAATTGCATAAGGCGCGCCATGTAAATACATGCCACTTTCACCCGTCGACTCACCATGATCAGACAAATACCACAAACCTGTTTCGTATTGGGTTGCTGTCTTTAGGGTTTCAATTAAAGAATCTAAAACATAATCCGTGTAGAGCAAAGTATTGTCGTAACTATTTAATAATTCATCACGAGAACAACCTTGAATCGCATTGGTATCACAGGTTGGTTTAAAGACTTTATATTGCGGTGGAACGCGTTTGTAATATGCAGGCCCATGACTTCCCATCTGATGTAATACCACTAAATGCGGACGTGTATCATCCTTCGGAATCGTCGCTAAGTATGCTTTTAAACTATCAATTAAAATATCATCAAAACATTCTTCATCTTTACACCATTTCTTTTGAATGGGCTCTGGAATTTTGAACTCTTCAACACGGTCACACGTTCCTTTACAACCAGAATTGTTATCAATCCATGTCACTTGATACCCAGCTCGCTTCGCAATATCTAGCAATCCTTCGCGATGATTTGCTAGACTTTCGTCATAATCTTCGCGTGGCATACCTGAGAACATACACGGTACTGAAACTGCCGTTGCCGTTCCACATGAACTCACTTGAGAAAAATTGATAATGTCTTGTTTCGATAATTTAGGGTTGGTGTTCTTGCTATAGCCATTTAAAGAGAAATTTTCTGCACGCGCAGTTTCACCGACGACTAGAACCATTAATTTAGGCAACTTGGATGCATCAGTTTTTTGCATCGTTGCATCTTCACCATAGGTTACGAGCGGAAGATTTTCTTTAGGTGCTTTCTTTTTATAATAAGACGCAAAAGATGCAATCATATTTTGTGGTGAGATCATACCTTTCAAATCACGATTTTCACGGAAGATTGCTGCAAAATCAACATAGAAAACAAAAAGCAGACCACCTACCATTGCTAAAGAAACAACAGAAGCAATTACTTTCTTGAGCAACTGACCAACGATAGGTTCAGATTTTAGTTTTACCATTAAGATCGCAATGATTGGTAAAACCGTCATCCCTAAAGTCCAGACAACCAAATGCCAAGACCAAGTATCACGCGCCTCTGCCATATCTGTTTGCATCAGATTTTGCACTTGATCAGAAGTAATCAAGACACCTAAAGTGCTCACTGCATATGAAGCAAATCCACCGATAAAAACCAGTGCAATTGCTATTGGTTTAGCCGTCCACTTCCAGTTGAATAACTGAAAAATAAAGTTATACAGTGCAACAACAACCAAAACCGAAGCCGCAACAAATAGACCTGCTTTGATGCCTGTATAGGGAGTAAGGGATTGAAGCTTTTCATAAAAAGCGATATTCAGAAAAACCCCTAACCAAATTGCGAGCAATAAGTTAAAAGTAAGCAGTGAAATCGGCCTGATCTTGAGTTTTTGTAGCAGCATAATCATCACAATCTAAAAAGAAAATTCTTAGCTTCGCTAAGATAAAAATTGAAACTTAAAAATGACTTAAACTAAATACTTGATGTTTCACAATACTGCTAATTGAACGCTAAAACTCGTATCATGACGCTAAAAATTATTTATATGAAAACAATAATTTCCTTATACCCGATCATTCCAAACATCGTATTATTTTATTGTTAACAAGCCATCCAGTGGATAAGGCGATTATAGTGTAATGAAGAAAAATTGAAATAAAAAAACACCCTATAAGCAGCGCTTAAGGGTGTTGTTTTAAGCTAAGTATTAGAACTTGAACTCTAAACCTAAACCTGCAACAGGTTGCTTGTCTTTCTTACTTGCTTGTTCAAGTGTCAAATAACCTGCATAACCATAAGTTTTAACTTGTTTGTTAAAAGCATAATCTGCACCAGCGATAATTTGCTTCGCTTTAAAATCAGATGAGTTATCTTTAAAGCTCGTATCATTTTGGCTGTACTGACCTTTTACCGTCCAGTTTTTCGCTTGAGGAATATTATATTCAGCGCCGATTAACCAACCTTGCGCATCATCAATATTTTCAGAACCTGCATCATTTCCAGCGACAGCTTCTACTTCGGACGTTTGGTACATTGCTTTTAACGCCAAACCATCAATTGGATTCACACGACCAATGGCACGAACAGTATTCGCTGCTGCGAATAAAGATCCACCACCAATTTCAGGTTCAGCAGCATTTAACATGCCACGTCCTAAGAAATTACTTGGAATTGCTTTGTCATAAGCTAAAGCTGCCACAACCATTGGGTTTTCATATACAACAGAAGCAGACCATGCATCACCTAAACCACGACCAGAAACTTTAGCTCCACCGCTAGTTTTCTTAATCCCAGAAGATTCACCTGTTGCCAGTAATGCGTTGAATTTGAAACCACCATCTAAAAGTTTCACTGCTGGTGATTCATATACAACCACATTATCAATACGGTTTTCGCCTGTGAAGATCCCTGTTACATCCGCTTTATTTGCGACATAGTTATTGAAGGTATCTACGACGCTTGATAATTGTTTCAATGGCGTATCATGCTTACCGATTTTAACAGTACCCAATTGACTGTCTTTTAAACCCACATAACGGTTACGTTGAGTCCAGTCACTACTATCACCATCAGCACTAAAACCCCATTCAGCAGCATATACAGCGCTTAAACGGTCAGTCAGTTTTTCATCACCCTTTACGCCGATAAACGAACTGTTTGAACTAATTTCCCAAACATCTTTATTCGATTTAGTTGCATTTTTTTCTGGTAAATAGTCAACGCTAGCATCAATCTCACCGTAGATTGTTGGCGCTGCAAAAGTTGATGTTGCAAGTAAACTGAGCACTGCTGCTGTTACAATTTTGATTTTCATTGTTGACATCCTAGTTAATTTGTAACAAATCCTACACATTAACTTTATATGACAAAACAATTAAAATCTTATTTATTTATTCTATTTTCGACTAAAGTTTAATTTTTATACACGATAATCATTTACTGTAAAAAATAAAAAATATTCAATAATATTATTTATTATCAATATCTTATAAAAACAACCATTTCTTTAATTTAAGGTGATTCAAATCTTGGTAGGCAATTTTTTGATTTTATTGAAATAGGATCTTCATCTCTTTTTATCCATGTATACATCTGTTCAATATTTCAACTTATAACAACAAAAAAATTAATTTTGTAATAAATATCTAATGTGGTCTTGCCTTTTTCAACCAGTAATAAATCGGCCATAAGCAAATCACTGCGATCATACAAATCACAGTTAAATAACGAGTGTACCCTAGCCAATCCCCTATTACCCCACTCATTAAATAAAGTAAACCACTGATCGTCGCCATCACAGAAACCTGAAAAGTAAAATCTGTGCCTGCAAAGTTTTTACGGCTGTATTGCATCACTAAAGTCAGCATCACGACCAAAAGCATTGCCGAACATGCATCTTCAAATGCATTGACAGCATACAACCACATCGGCGCAATCGGAGATTGATGCTCAAATGCATAAGCAAGATAACCGTAAGCGATAAGACTGAATATTTTTAATATCGAAAATAAAATCAAAGCCGATGATCTAGAAAGATATCTGAGTAATAGTCCTGCTATACCTGCACCAATCAATGCTGCGATTGCCCCAAGCATGGTAATGTAAATTCCGATTTGCGAAAAACTTAGCCCCATATCGACCATTAACGGTTTTAATAGTGGCCCTGCAAGCCCATCAGCAATTTTGAAGCTGATTAATACCATTAACCAAGCTTTTAACTCTACAGATGAACTAAAGTAAGCAAGATATTGTCGAACTGCCTGAAGTAGTGATGTCTGTATTTTTGCAATATCAGTAGAAGCTTTAGGATGAACAGGTTCTTTATAAAATAAGATCGCTAATGTATTTAAAAACACAATCCCAGCCAGTAATAGAAAAGTTGCTTGCCATTGCAACCAGTCCAGACTCCACAACACAGCACCACCACCGACAATAAAGCCAAGTCTTGAACCAATTACTTGGAAAGTATTGCCCCAATGTTGTTGATCAATTTTAAGTAAATTAACTGCCAAACCATCTGTTGCGATATCTTGCGTTGCGCCTGTTAAATTGCTCAATAGCAATAGAACAAAAAAGATCAACAAGTAACTTGGTTGATCCAAAGCTTGAATGGGGAAAAATGAAAGTAAAATTAGAATCAAAACACTGCAAAGCTGCATTGGAATAATCCAGCTTCGATAATGCCCAATATAAACACTCCCATTTCTTTCCCTACCGAAAACGGATGGATAAGGTATGGCATAACGATCAACATAGGCAGCCCAAAATATTTTGATTGACCACGGCAGCATCAACAAGCCAAAACCGCCGATATGTGCCAGTGAAACACCTTGCGCTCTTAAAATGACCGGCAAAGCATGAGTCATAAAGCCGACAGGTAGACCTTGAGCCCAATACAGTGAAAATAATAAGACATAAACTTGCCGTAAATTAGGCATGTATCAATTTCCTCGACAAGTGCTTAGTAAGTTCAAAAGTATCTAATCCTCTCAAAATCTTGACGATATTTTCTCATTTTTTGCCAATGCAGAGTATCTCATCAGCGTTTAAGATAATTATAGTTGTCATTATTTAGCTTTACTTATGCCACAACATTTTCCAGATTTACCACCATTAGTTCCCCAACGTGGAACTCATTATAGTCGGGCTTTGTGTAAAAAAATCTTTTTAAGCCAAAGCTGGAAAGTTGTGGGTGATATTCCAAACCTACCTAAAGCAGTCGCAATTATTTCACCACACACCTCAAATATCGATGGGTGGTATGGTTTTCTAGCGATTGGTGGCTTAGGGTTAAAAATAACAGTTCTAGGCAAAGATACGTTATTTAAACCACCTTTCAAACCACTTTTAGACTGGGCTGGACTGATTCCTGTTCACCGTGACAGTACCAATGGGCTAACGGAGCAAGTTGTCGCAACCATTCAAAAATATGATCGAATTTGGGTGGGTATGGCACCTGAAGGAACACGTAAAAAAGCAGAGAAAATGAAAAGTGGTTTCTACCATATTGCTCATGCAGCGGGTATTCCAATCGTGATGTTCTCTTTCGATTACGACCATAAAACGATTTATAGCTTAGGGGCTTTTACCCCAACAGGTCACTATCAACAAGATTTAGAAAAAATTATGAGTCTTTATGAAGGTCATTTTTCGCCGAAAAACCCACATTGGCTGGCTGAACCATTACAAAAACTTGTGAAAAAAAACTAGAAAGTTAAGGGCAAATCTGATCTGATGTGCCCATCTCCTCTGTCTATTTTATCTTCAACTGTTATGAAAATTGCTCGACTTTCTTGTTTGGCACTGCTTAGCCTTGCTTTATTCGGCTGTGATCAAGCAACGAAAAAAACACCGCCCACAACGACATTAAAAGCACGTGAACCAGTGATTGCACTGGCTTTAGGTGGTGGTGGTGCGAAAGGGTTCTCTCACATTGGTGTGATCAAAGTATTAGAGTCCCACGGCATTAAAGCAAAAATCGTAACAGGCACGAGTGCGGGTAGCTTTGTCGGGAGCATTTATGCAAGTGGTCAAACACCGTATCAAATGCAAAATCTAGCGCTCAAACTCCAAGAGTCGGATATCCGCGATCTTACTTTGAATAGCCAAGGCTTCATCCTCGGACAAAAACTACAAAACTATGTCAATGCTCAGGTTGGTAATAAGCCGATTGAAAAATTTCCAATTCGTTTTGCAGCAGTAGCAACCCGATTAGATAATGGTAGAAAGGCTGAATTCATCAAAGGTAATGCAGGACAAGCAGTTAGAGCATCATGCAGTATCCCAAATGTATTTGTTCCAACCATGATTGGCAGCACCAAATACGTGGATGGTGGCTTAGTAAGTCCAATTCCTGTAAAAACGGCAAAAGATATGGGCGCTGATATTGTGATTGCTGTGGATATTTCAGCACGTCCAACGGGTGACAAACCACTGAGTATGTGGGGATTACTCGATCAAACCATTAATATTATGGGACAACAAAGTATTAATGAAGAACTCAACCAAGCGACGATTGTGATTCAACCTAAAGTCGGACATTTAGGTGTGCTCGACCTTAAATCAAGTAATGAAGCCATTCTAGAAGGTGAGAAAGCTGCGCAAGCAAAAATCACGGCAATTCAAAGCGCAATTACTAATTTTAAGAAATCTCCAGCAGCATTTAAACCTGCCCCAAGACCAAAATTCTAAAAAAACAATCTTTGTATATTCATAAAGATAATGATCTGATAGAGTGCAAGAGGTGAATATTTATTCACCTCTACTCACTTTAATCACACGAGCAAATCTATGGAATTTGTAGTTGAGCCTTGGCACTGGTTTGTATTAGGGATTTTACTCATTCTTTCAGAGTTAATTTTGCCAGCTTTTGCCGCTTTATGGTTTGGCATTGCAGCCGTTATGGTCTGCATTTTGTTGTGGCTTTTCCCGATGATGGGATTTACAACCCAAGTAATTACTTGGGGAATTTTATCTATTTTATGCACGATTCTTTGGTTTAAGTTTATAAAACCACTTTCAATCGATAAAACCAAAGCTGGTTTGTCTCGTGAATCAACCATTGGACAAGTTGGCATGGTCATCCATACTGGACTCGATCATGGTCAAATTATTGTACGCTTTCCGATGCCTGTCTTGGGTTCTGATGAATGGAACTGCCGTTCAACAGCCGAAGTAAAAGTTGGGGATCGCGTTCAAGTTATTGATATTTTGGGTAATGATTTAGTCGTTCAACCGCATAGCTCCGCATAAACACAAAGAGGGTTTTCAATGTCTGTCGGTACTATTGTTGTATTAGCGCTTTTCGCTTTTATTGGTACAACTATTTTTAAAGGGGTGCGTATTGTTCCCCAAGGTTATAAATGGATTGTACAACGCTTAGGTAAATACCATACTACCTTACGTCCAGGTCTTAACTTTGTCATTCCGTATATTGATGAAGTTGCTTATAAAATCACAACCAAAGATATTGTTTTAGATATCCCTTCTCAAGAAGTGATTACTCGTGACAATGCCGTCATTATTGCCAATGCTGTAGCGTATATTAATATCACGACACCAGAAAAAGCAGTGTACGGGATCGAGAACTATACTTGGGCAATTCAAAACCTTGTTCAAACTTCATTGCGTTCTATCGTAGGTGAAATGGACTTGGATGATGCACTTTCATCTCGTGATCACATCAAAGCTAAACTTAAAGCTGCCATTTCTGATGATATTTCAGACTGGGGGATTACCCTTAAAACAGTTGAAATTCAGGATATTCAACCATCACACACCATGCAGGCTGCGATGGAAGCACAAGCTGCTGCTGAACGTCAGCGTCGTGCGACTGTGACCAAAGCGGATGGTGAAAAACAAGCTGCGATTCTGGAAGCAGATGGTCGTCTTGAAGCATCTCGTCGTGATGCAGAAGCACAGGTTGTTCTTGCCGAGTCTTCACAACGTGCCATTGAAATGGTTACAAGTGCGGTAGGTGATAAAGAAATTCCAGTTGCTTACCTACTCGGTGAACAATACGTGAAAGCAATGCAAGATATGGCAAAATCAAACAATGCCAAGACTGTCGTACTCCCTGCCGATGTACTGAACACGATTCGCGGAATTATGGGACGTTAATTTTAATTATCGTTCTGTATGCAAAAAGCCATGGTTCTCCATGGCTTTTTTATTCTCTAGATTTTTAAATAAGTCGCTTTAATTTAATTCTGATCAGCAAGCTGCTTAATCTTACGATCAAATACAAATGGGCCAAATGGTAATACTGCCGCAATCAACCCCATATTAAAGACTGATAAAGACCATTTCATGCGATGACATACCACAAACAACATCACGAGGAATAACAGAAATAAGACACCGTGCCCCATACCAATATATTTTACGAAAATTGGATTTCCCCAAATATATTTAATTGGCATTGCGATGCCGAGTAAAAGTAAAAATGAAATACCTTCAAGTGTGCCAACAATACGTAAAGATTGAATATTCATAACATGCCTTAAATTAACTTTGACGTGCCAATAAGAATTGAGAGATTGCAGTGAGATCTTTTGCGTCTTCACCAAAGAATGCCAAAGCTTCAAAGGCTTGATCATGTAATGTTTGCGCATAAGCTTGTGCTTGCGCTAATCCCATTAACGCAGGATAGGTGGATTTTTGCACCTGCTCATCTTTACCCGCAGTTTTTCCAAGTGTTTCGGTGCTTGCCGTAATATCTAAAATGTCATCTTGAACTTGGAACGCTAAGCCAATACTTTGCCCAAACTGGCGTAGCTTTGGAATTGCTTGATCAGTTCCAGCGAAAACCGTGACTGCACCCATCATAATTGCCGCTTGGATTAATGCACCTGTTTTATTGCGATGGATATTTTCAAGTTCGGCTTGATCGACCTGTTTGCCTTCAGCTTGTAAATCCAAAACCTGTCCACAAACCATTTTTGAACTGGCTGTCGCTAAAATTTGCATCTGCTTTAGTACAATTGCAGGATCAGTGCCCTGCCCTTGTTCATCGAATAAACGGCTACCTAGAATCTCAAACGCCATGGATTGCAGAATATCACCCGCCAATAAAGCGGTATCTTCGCCAAAAGCAACGTGACAAGTCGGCTGACCACGACGCAGCAAGTCATTATCCATACAAGGCAAATCATCATGTGCCAGTGAATAACAATGAATCAATTCAACTGCAACCGCAGCACGTCGAGCAGCAGCAAAATGAGGATTTGGTTTTAATGCAGCTGCGGCATAACACAGTGCTGGACGGATTCTCTTCCCTCCCAACATCACTGCATGATGTACTGCGGCTTTTAAGGGTTCTGGAATCGAAAATGCAGCCAATGCTGTCAATAAATCTTGTTGAATACGTTGTTGAGCTTGTTTTAAAACATCCGCATTAACTTGAGAAATAGATGACACGATTGCCTCTGGAATTTAAATGGAAGAATAAATGACAGAACTTGCCAAAGTGGCGACATCATAACACTATTTATCTCACTAAATTGTGTTTGTATTTTTAATCCATTCAAAATAATAAAACCTCCTAAAAAGGAGGTTTTATCGACTATAAATCTTGATTAGAACGTATCACCTGGTACGCGTACCCAGCCTTCCATCAATACCCGCGCACTACGGCTCATAATGGCTTTTTTGACTGACCATTTGCCATCAATCAAGTCAGCCTGAGCGCCTACACGTAATGTTCCAGATGGATGACCAAAACGAACAGCTTCGCGTTCGCCACCGCCAGCAGCCAAATTAACGAGAGTTCCGGGAATCGCTGCTGCCGTTCCAATTGCAACCGCAGCTGTGCCCATCATGGCATGGTGTAATTTACCCATTGAAAGCGCACGAACCAGTAAATCAACATCTGTAGCGTCAACAGCTTTTCCACTTGAAGATGTATATGATTTTGGTTTTGAAACAAATGCAATTTTAGGTGTATGTTGACGCGCTGCTGCTTCAGAAATATCTTTAATCAAGCCCATTTGCACTGCGCCATAAGCACGAATTTTTTCAAAACGCGCTAATGCCGCCGAATCACCATTGATATGATCTTGTAATTCAGTACCTTGATAGCCAATATCTTCAGCATTCAAGAAAATCGTTGGAATACCTGCATTAATAAAGGTGGCTTGGAATGAACCAACTTCAGGCACATCAAGCTGATCGACGACATTGCCTGTAGGGAACATATCGCCACCCTCTTCGCCATCATCAGCAGGATCTAAAAATTCAATTTGAACTTCGGCTGCGGGAAATGTCACACCATCAAGCTCAAAATCACCTGTTTCTTGTACTTGCCCATTGGTTATTGGTACATGCGCGATAATGGTTTTTTGAATATTCTTCTGCCAAATACGCACCGTACAAATGCCATTTTCTGGAATACGATCAGCATCAACTAAACCATTAGAAATCGCAAATGAACCCACTGCAGCAGTTAAGTTACCGCAGTTTCCACTCCAGTCGACAAATGGCTGATCAATTGAAACTTGCCCAAAAAGATAGTCAACATCGTGTTCCGGCTGCGTGCTTTTTGCCAAAATCACCGTCTTACTGGTACTAGAGGTTGCACCGCCCATTCCATCAATTTGTTTACCATAAGGATCAGGACTGCCAATGACACGAAGTAAAAGTTGATCACGAGCTTTGCCTGCTACTTGTGCCGCTTCAGGTAAATCATCTAATTTGAAAAATACACCTTTACTTGTGCCACCACGCATATAGGTTGCAGGGACTTTAATTTGCGGTACTGAGCTCATGTCAATTTCATCCTTCTATCATGTACTTGGTGCAAGTAAATTTTGAGTCTAAATTACTGCACAGCAATCGAAAATGCCATACGACCAATTGATTTTAGATCATCGATCGTGAACAAAATATGTCTTTGATATTGAGTCTATTCTGTAAATTTAACAATGGCGTTTAAACGACTAAACAAGGTTAATTAAACAAAGCCCTCATTTAAGTGTATAAATAAAATACAGTCCTTAGTTTACTATTCACTCAAATATAAGATTTTAAATGAATTTTAAAAACAACTTTCCAGTCATAGCTCATCTGTACTTTTACTAGGCGAAAATCTTTCAATCTATTAGAATAATCCACTTATTCCTCGTCGAGCTCAGTCCTTTGAACAACGATTCTTCTAAACTTCAGCGTGGACTAAAAAACCGCCATATCCAACTCATCGCGATGGGTGGGGCTATTGGTACGGGCTTATTTTTAGGTTCTGCGCAAGTCATCCAGTCTGCTGGACCATCTATTATTTTGGGTTATGCGATTGGCGGCTTGATTGCTTTTCTAATCATGCGTCAACTCGGTGAAATGATCGTTGAAGAACCTGTAGCAGGTTCATTTAGCCATTTCGCTTATCAATATTGGGGTAAATTTCCTGGTTTCTTATCAGGTTGGAATTATTGGGTTTTATATATTCTCGTTGCCATGAGTGAGCTCACGGCGGTAGCGAAATATATCAACTACTGGTGGCCTCATATTGCGGCTTGGCAGTCAGTATTATTCTTCTTTGTCATCATTACTGCGATCAACCTCACCAATGTGAAATTCTACGGTGAATCTGAGTTTTGGTTAGCAATCATTAAAGTCACGGCTGTCGTTGCTATGATTCTTTTTGGTTTGTATTTATTGTTTACCGCAGATGCAAACTCAACAGCGTCATTTAGCAACTTATGGTCACACGGCGGTTTCTTCCCGAATGGCTTTGATGGGCTATTCTATATGCTTGCCTTCCTCATGTTCGCCTTTGGTGGTATTGAGCTAATTGGTATGGCAGCAGCTGAAGCGAATGATCCAAAGAAAACAATTCCAAAAGCGATTAACCAAGTTGTGGTTCGTATTTTGATTTTCTATGTCGGTTCACTCGCAATTTTATTATCGCTTGTGCCTTGGAATCAGCTTGATTTAGGTGGTTTAAACAAGAGCCCATTCGTGATGATCTTCAGTCAAATGGGGATTGGTTGGGCTGCGCATTTACTTAACTTTATTATTCTAACAGCTGCACTCTCGGTTTATAACAGTGGTATGTATGCAAATAGCCGTATGCTGTTTGGTTTAGCTGAACAAGGCAATGCACCGAAAGTTTTTGCGAAAGTAAATAAGCAAGGTGTTCCTGTACCAGCTGTCTTGCTTTCTGCATTATTGATCTTTGGTTGTGTGTTATTGAACTACTTTGTTCCAGAAGATGCTCTTGGTCATTTAATGTATATCGTGGTGGGTGCTCTAGTTCTGAACTGGGCAATGATCAGCTTAACGCACTTAAAATTCAAAGCAATGACGAAAGAGAAAGGTTTAAAAACCAGTTTCCCTGCGTTATGGTCCCCTTTGAGCAACTATTTAGTTTTAGCATTTATTGCAGTTGTTCTATACATCATGTGGCAGCAAGGCTTTAAAGAATCTGTACTGATGATTCCGATCTGGATTGTGCTCATGTTTATTTTATTTAATGTTTTAAATAAAAAGAAAACTGACTAAATAATTGATCGATTTATTAAAAAGTGATTGCTAAGGCAGTCACTTTTTTGTTTATAATCATTAAATTATGCGCTCATAGCTTAACTGGATAGAGCAGTTGCCTCCTAAGCGACCGACGTGGGTTCGAGTCCCGCTGAGCGCACCATTTTATCGTGTAAATTATTATTGACTCAAACAATCAAAAAGCAATTAACGAACCATTCAATACTTATCCTCTTGAATGGTTCAAAGGATAAAAGAGTAATTGCCTCCTAACTCCTTCTTAGAACCAACTTAGTATTGATGTCTTCAAAGCATCAAACAACAAAGTGAATAAACTCGTTTTTGAATGTAGTTTTAGTAAATTAATTCACCAACAATTCTCTTGCTTTACTCAACAAGTCTTGTTGGTCAATCTCCGAGGGATGGAAACTAACTTTATAAAATGCCAAATAATCAGGTAATAAACGCCACATCATTTGTGTTAGACCGACTAGCGTTTTCGCATTCTTTAAAATTTGTTTTGGCTGATACAGTGTATTTCTACGATCTTGCCATACTAGATGACTTGTCATAATTACAGTGCTGCTAATAAACCCTAAGGTAATGGTTCTCATGCTTCGACGGCGCTGAGCTAGATTATCAAAAACCTGTTGATATACATCAAATGCCACATGTTTATGTTCAATTTCTTCAACAGCATGCCAAAGCCAAAGATTTTTCATATTTTCAGATAAACCTTTGAACATAACATCAGGATACTTAAGCATATACCCCGCCATCATTGCCGTAAAATGTTCTAATGCAACGGTTGCAGCCAATTGGCGACGCTGGCTCAGCCCTCGCAAACGAATCATTTCCTGTTCATACGCTTTTTCAAATTTTTTTAGATGATATTCGCTGCTTTGCACCAGTTGATTGAATTGTTCATGGGCACGTGCATGATGTGCCTCTTGACCAATAAAACCTGAAATGTCTTTTTGAAGTTGTTCATCACTCACTTGATCACGCACATTACGAACGGTTTCCACAAAAAACCGCTCACCCTGTGGAAAGCTCATTGATAATGCTGTGAGAAAATGAGACATCAAAGTCGATTCAGTATAATGCGCTTCAATTTTCTCAGGTTTGAATTGCGTTTGACGCACAGTAATCGTATTCACTTGTTTTGACATCATGACTTTCCTTACTGATAAGACTTTGGCAAGCAAATATGATCCCGTCGTAGCATACTGGCGAATAAAGTCTCATATTTCGTATTATTAGCAATCACATAAACCATAAAAATTGCTAAAGAGAATCAGACTTAGTTCCAAATTAGAACTAAAAATAATTTATAGTCTAAACACGCATACTGTCAATATATTTTAGAGTATTAACTCCAAACAATCTAATCCAGACAATTCTGGACTATAGGATTTCCCCTGAAAAAATAGCAGAACTAAATTTCTAAAGATTTCAGTGATCACTCTCCGAATAATAAAAAGTCTTATTCAACCGCCAAATTGATTTTACGTCGTCTAAGCAATAAACCTTTGATGACATAATTGGTAGATACAACCAGTAAGAAACCAATCACAAAAGATCCAATAACATCGAAAGGAAAATGCACGCCAACATAAACTCTCGCCAAGCCAACAATCACACCAACAAATAGCCCCACAATACCAATCGCTCTATAACCAGCTATCAGATAAGTAAATGCAATCACGGCAATTGTGAGGGTATGCTGACTAGGAAAAGAAGAGCTTGCCCCGTGACCAATCAGCTTATGCCCCAAATCCAACTGAAACGGACGTGGATGGTGATAGAACATCTCAATCAGATCACTAAAAGCAATTGATAACAAAACGATAAATAAGGTTTTAGCAAACAATAAGCGATACGTTTTCCATTGAATAACCAATAGAAACACCAGAAAACTAATAAAAACAGTATTCAGGTCATTTGCGAGGAATATCATTACTTTATCAAAAGCTAATGAGTGTGTTGCAAAGGAGTTAACGCTATGGAATAAATAAATATTTAAATCTTCAAAGCTCATCAGCTTTATCCCTTTTCCCTAGGACGAGTTCATTGCTAACAATCTAGGTAAGAAAGATTAAAACTTTATGAATTTATAATATATTAATTTTCCTATTATTTTCTTACACCAAAATTTGTATTAAACATTGAAAAAATTACAAAATCTTTCCGTAAATAGAGCATATTTCCTCTATTTACGGAGATAAACAACTGTGCGCTTAAAACTTAAATTCTAACCCACTACCAACAACAGGCTGCTTATCTTTAGCATTTGCTTGTTCAAAGGTTGAATAACTAGCATATCCATATAGCTTCACTTGTTTGTTAAATGCGTAATCCGTACCAACCATTAACTGCTTCGCATCATAATCGGCATCGTTATTTTTAAAGCTCGTCGAGTTCTGACTATATTGGGCTTTAACAGTCCATTTCGCATGCTGAGCAAGTTTATACTCTGCACCAATTAACCAACCTTGTGAATCATCAATATTTGCTGCGCCTTGATCATTCCCCTGCTTGTCCGCAACTTTTGAATTTTGAAATAATGCTTTTAAAGTTAAGCCTTGCATCGGCTTCAAACGACCAATCAATCGAACCGTATTTGCCGCAGCAAAAACCTCATCCACCTGTGTTTCTCGATCTTTAGAATTCAGTAAACCATCTCCCAAGAAATCACTTGGAATCGCTTTGTCATAACCTAAACCAATCAAAAATAACGGATGCGTATAACTTACAGCAGCCGACCAAGCATCACCTAAACCACGGCCAGCAACATTAACACCACCATGCCCATCATCCTTTATACCTTGACCCTCACCAGATGCGAGCAATACTGTTGCTTCTAAGTTTCCACCATTCAAGTTGAACTCTGGTGAATCATACACCACAACATTATTGACCCGATTTTCACCCGGCATGATGCTGGTAATATCGGCTTTATTGCTGATGTAATTATTAAAGCTATCAACAGGACTTGATAGCTCTTTTAACGGTGTATTGTGTTTACCCAGCTTCACCGTACCAAAGCGCTCATCTTTCAAACCAACAAAACGATTGCGTTGCGACCAATCTGTTTTGTCTCCATCAGCGTAAAATGCCCACTCTGCTAAATAGACTGCACTTAAATGCTCTGATAATTTTTCTTCACCCTTGATTCCAAGATAAGAGCTATTACTATTTACTTTCCAAACATCATGATTGGCTGAATTTGCATTTATTTCAGGTAAATAATCTAAGCTTGCATCAATTTCTCCATAAAACTTTGGTGCAGCAAAGCTAGAACCTGTCGCAATACTTAAAATAGTTGCCAATGCAATTTTCATCTTCATTTGAGTCATCCTAACCATCTAAAAATTAAAAAGAGAAACTCCCTGCTGGTTAAAGCAGAAATAAAAAATGTGTATTAAATTGAACAGAGATACGGGTACTTTTACATTCTTAAATTATGCAAAAGTACCGTAATGATTTGAATTACATGCTATAAAATGGAAAAACACCGAACACTAATGCACTACCCATGAGTACACAGCATGTGATAAATGCCCACTTCAATGTAAATTTCTGATGATCGCCCATATCTACTGCAGCAAGACCGCAGAGCAAATAGGTTGAAGGTACTAAAGGAGATAGCAAATGAACTGGTTGTCCAATAATTGACGCTCGTGCAATCTCAACCGCAGGAATACCATAATGAGAAGCTGCTTCTGCTAAAATTGGCAACACACCAAAATAGAATGCATCATTAGACATAAAGAACGTCAAAGGCATACTTAATAGACCAGTAATTGGTGCTAAATAGGGTCCCATACTTGGTGGAATCACAGCAACGAAACCTTTAGACATTGCTTCAACCATACCCGTACCAGACAAGATACCAGTGAATACACCTGCCGCGAAAATTACACCAACAACAGCTAATACACTATCCGCATGCATTGCGATACGCTTCTTCTGCATATTCACACATGGATAGTTCACCACTAGAGCAATACAGAAACCAAGCATGAATAAGATCGACATCGGTAAAATCCCTTTTACCAAAGATGCCATCAATACCACAGTTAAAATACCGTTAAACCAACGCAGATGTGGACGCTGCGCCTCTGGGTCTTTAGAAATCGAAATATCATCCGCATGACTAATATCGATAAGCTCAACAACACCTAAACGTTTACGCTCATACATGCCATATAAATATGCTAAGAAGAATAACCAAGCAGCAGCAATCACCATCGATGGAATCATCGGAATAAAGACTTCACTCGCATCAACTTGCAATGCACTGGCAGCGCGGGCTGTTGGACCACCCCAAGGGGTTAAATTCATCACACCACTACACAGCAACATCAAACAAGTCATGATTAATGGATTCATCCCGACTCGCTTGTATAAAGGCATCATCGCCGCAACACAAATCATGTAGGTTGTTGAACCGTCACCATCTAAAGAGACCAGTAAAGTAAGGAAGACTGTCCCTAGAGTAATTTTAAGTGGATCACCTTTTACTTTCTTTAAGATCCATCTTACAGACGGGTCAAACAACCCTGTATCAATCATTAATGCAAAATATAAAATTGCAAACAGCAACATGACGCCAGTCGGAGCAAGTTTTTTAATACCATCAAGCATGGTATTTCCTAGTTCAGCTAATTGAATATGGCTCAAACTATCGAAATAAAAACCTAATCCCCAAGCAATGATTGCAAATAAAAATGGGATTAAAATTAATGCAACTAATGCACTAAGACGTTTCGACATAATCAAGTACATAAAGCACATGATCATGCTAATACCTAAAAAAGTAAGCATTTTAAGCAATCCTTAGCATAATATTTTGAGACTGGTTAATTCCTAACCCAGCCGAGATTCTATGCGATTTAAAATTAATTAATTCATTTAATTTAATTATAATAATCACAAAAACCATTCACATGAAAAATGAAACAATTTTAAGAAATCACAACAACACTGACAACCAAATGATTTATATGAATATAGTATCTATACACTTAGACCAAAAGATAAAATACAAGCTAAAATCACGTAAAAAAATGCCATATATTTATAAAAACAATGCAACATCATGGTGCAAAAAGCGCTTATTTTTGTAGCAAAAACTAAAATTAAATACTTAAACCAATATATATAATTAGCAAAATAAATATAAAAATATAATGATTATTATTTATTAAACTTTAAAATCTTCTTAATTTTGAAAATATTATTCATTAGAAAATAGCTATCAAGATAATTAAAATAAATCACCTCAAGATAAAGACTAAAAAATAAACATAATATGAAATTCATATATTTTTATAATTCAGGATTCCCATATTTAAATAAACACTCAAAAAGCACCTGAATTATTTACATTTTTTCAATATCATTAAGAAAATTGTTCGACATACTCTGCTTAGATTAGACCTTATGTCATAATTGAGCATGACCTCATCCTTAACTCAAGAAAAATCAAGTTATAGAAAGCATGGAAGGAATGAAAAATGAATTATCCACACTCCACAGAATTTGAAAAAGCAGAAAGTGAATCTTTACAGACTATCTTCAATCAGCAACGTGCCGCCTTCAATGCACTGCCTTACCCTGATTTGGACTCAAGAAGAAGCAAACTTTTTAATCTAAAAAAACAAATTATTCGCTATCAAGATGTCATCGCAGCAGCAATCAATACCGATTTTAGCTCACGGTCAATTGATGAATCAAAACTCCTCGATTTACTTGGATCTGTTTTGGAGGCTGAACATGCTATTCGCCATTTGCGCAAATGGATGCGTCCAAGCAAACGCAGCACTGAATTATTATTTTTATCTAACCGCCTTCGCGTTCAATATCAACCAAAAGGTGTAGTAGGCGTTGTCGTGCCTTGGAATTTTCCTGTTTATCTCGCTTTAGGGCCATTGGTAGCTGCACTTGCGGCAGGCAATAGAGTGATGATTAAACTTCCAGAAATCACACCTGCAACCAATGCCGTGATCAAAAGAATGCTTGCTGAAGTCTTTAAAGAAGATGAAGTTGCCGTCTTTGGAGAAGAAATTACTGATCCATCATTGTTTACCACTTTACCCTTTAACCATATTGTTTTTACTGGGTCGCCAGCAATCGGCCGTGTAGTAATGCGCGCTGCAGCGGAAAATCTAACACCCGTTACACTGGAGCTAGGCGGTAAATCGCCTGCTCTTGTAAGTCGAAACTACCCACTTGCAGATGCGGCTAAGCGAATCTTACATGGCAAAGCGACCAACTGTGGTCAAATTTGCGTAGCACCTGATTATGCACTTGTTCCAAAAGAAAAAGTGAGTGAATTTGCAGAAGCATGTAAAACCAATTTCACTGCGATGTATGGTCAAAATATCCATTCAAATAGCAACTACACTTCAATTGTGAATGATCGACATTTTAAGCGTCTGCTTGAAATACTTGAGGATGCAGAACAAAAAGGTGCTGTAATTATCCCTTGTGGCGAATACAATCCTGAACAAGATGCACGTCGCATGCCTGTGCATATCGTTCTCAACTGCACCCCAGAAATGCGTATTTTAAAAGAAGAACTATTCGGGCCTATCCTTCCGGTGGTTGCATATGACAGCCTAGACGATGCAATTGCTTATATTCAGAATGGTGAACGACCATTGGCACTTTATTGCTTTACCCATGACAGCAGTGAACGTGATTACATTTTAAGACAAACACATTCAGGTGGCGTCACAATCAATGACTGGGGATGGCATGTTGTTAATCACGATGCGCCATTTGGCGGAATTGGCAACTCAGGTATGGGCACTTACCACGGAGAAGAAGGCTTTAAAGAGCTATCTCATGCAAAAACAGTATTTATTCGCCACCGTTTCTTCCCAACACAATTATTTTACCCTCCGTACGGCACATGGGTACAAAAACTCGCATTGAGCTTCTTCTTGAAAAAAGGTGATCCAAATCTAAAATAAGTAAGATAGGTACATCAGGGTAGAGACAAAAAGTCTCTATCCTTCATAAAATCAACAATCTGTAAGAATAAAATTTAAAGCTGTTTAAATCCGTTGATATTTCTTCTAAAAATATGCATTAATAAAATATACTCAATAGAGTGAAAGATAGACTGCATAAATGCCAAGTTATTACTTTTCGCAAATAATGGAGAAAAAAACCTCATTTTTTACAAAAAATCTTTGACCCTAAAAAAAATATTTTCTACAAAAAAGCCAAAAAAAACACCTCAGTTTTTAAATTAATATTTTATATTTTTCATCATTTTACCAATAAAAACACATATGTATATAAATATTTATAGCATTTTTTTTAATCATTTTCATGTAATCAATCGTACTGAATAGTTCATTTAGAACATTTACTCTTATTTTAATTATGGTATTTTTGTTACATGAAGTTATAGCCAAATACATTTAATAATTAGTTTGGCAAGCGAATCATAGCTTCTTCACTTAAAAAATCTTGAAGTTCAAGGAAAGATTTAAAATGAAATTAAAACATCTTAGCACTGCCATGATCTTAGCAACGCTACCTGCAACTGGAGTTTTTGCAGCAGCGTTAGACCGTTCTGGTCAATCTATGTCTGCTTTTTTTCAGCCAGGTAACTATTTTGAAGCTGGCCTTTCGGTTCTAGATCCTACAGTAGAAGGAAGAGAAGCTGGAGAATCGACAACTCAACGCAAAATCGGCGACATGGGCGATGATTACATGTTCCCAAGCGCTGCTTTAAAACTGCAACTTACTGATAAAATTTCATTCGGTTTAATTTACGATCAACCATTTGGTGCTGATGCTGCTTATACTGGGAACAACGTATTCGTATCTAGCCCAACAGATACTATTTTAGCCGCTGATCGTCTAGAAGTTATTCGTCAATCAACCATCGACACACAGTTCAACAACCTTTCAGCACAACAACGTGTTGGCGCTGCTTTAACAGCTCAAGGTGTCGACTTAAGCACCCCTGCTGGTCAGCAACAACTGATGAATACATTAACAGCATACAACAATGTACCTGCAGTTAAAGATCAAATTGATGCTGGTGTTAAACAAGGCATTACCAATATCGTTGATCAAGGCTTACAACAGGTTAATGGCCTATTAGGCAAGGGTAACACCAAAGTTGAGGTAGACTCACAGAACCTATCTTTCATTTTTGGTTATCAACCAACTAAAAACTTTAACTTCTATGCAGGTCCAGTACTTCAAACAGTTAAAGGTAATGTAAGCCTTCGTGGTCAAGCTTACAGTATCTATAACGGTTACGATGCCGATATCAAAGAAACAACAGGTACAGGTTGGTTAGCTGGTGCAGCATATCAAATTCCTGAAATCGCATTAAGAGCAGCAATCACTTATCGCTCTGAAATCGACCACAAAGTAAATATTAATGAAGAACTTCCTACATTACCTGCTTTAGCGCTTCTAGGCCGTGCCGATGCAATTGATGTAATTAATAATAGTTCTGAAAAAACCAAAATTACAACGCCGCAATCTGTAAACCTAGACCTACAAACAGGTATCATGGCTGACACTGTTGCATTTGCAAACGTACGCTGGGTGAACTGGAAAGATTTCTCAATTCAACCATACAAATTTGGTCTACTTTCAAAAGAAGTAGGTGAAGCAGTAAATCGTCCAAATGGTTTCAATTTAGTTGAATATTCTGATGACCAATGGTCTGTAAATGCAGGTGTAGGTCGTAAGTTAAATGACAAATGGGCTGGTAACGTTTCTGTAGGTTGGGACTCAGGTGCTGGTAACCCTGTAACAACTCTAGGTCCAACGGAAGGTTACTGGAACGTTGGCGTAGGTGTTCAATATAGCCCAACTCCAGCTACATTCATCGCTGGTGGTGTAAAATACTTCTGGTTAGGTGATGCAGATGCTCAGACAGGTGCTCAAGCAGGTAGTAATGACTACGTAGCTAAATTCGAAGACAATAAAGCAATCGCTTATGGTCTAAAAATGGGCTACCGCTTCTAACTAAGCAAAGCTTTACAAAAAAGGCCATCAATTGATGGTCTTTTTTTGTGTTCAAAGTACCTAATTACCTTTAGGTTTTTTGAATAGCATTAGAATCTGAATATTTATATCCTTTCATCCTTAATTTCCCTTACGTTCAATATAAATACCTATCACTCAAGCATTTTTCGTGACTTCATCAGTTCATTTATTGACATTTGTAAAATATTTAAGCGAATAAAAATTATGTTACTTTTCGCGCCATTCTTGTTACAAAGTGATTTGAGAGAACATATTAATGAAGCTGAATGCTATTCAAACGGCTCTTCTACTTAGCTTAGTTCCAACAACGACAACGTTTGCCGCAGCACTGGATCGCTCAGGACAATCAATTGCAGCATTCTTGCAGCCAAATAACTATTTTGAAGCAGGTATTACCGTACTTGATCCAAATGTTTCTGGTAAAGACATCTCTCAAAACAACACAGGTGATATGGCAAATCACTATTACTCACCAAATGCAGCCTTAAAAATTCAAGCCACAGAACATTTTTCTATCGGCCTTATTTACGACCAACCATACGGTGCAGATGCTCAATACACGGGTCAAAGTAACTTTATTGAAAGCAGACCGTTGCCCTTTCGAGGTGGAACTTCTGTAACTGTTGATACTGAAAACCTAAACTTGCTTTTTGGTTATCAACCAAATCAAAACTGGAACCTATATGCAGGTGCAGTTTATCAAACACTTGATGCAACAGTATTATTACGTGGTGAAAGCTATAGTGCTTATAGTGGTTACGATTTTAAAACAGGTCGAGATGAAGCAGTTGGCTGGTTAGCAGGCATAGCTTATCAAATTCCTGAAATTGCACTAAAAACCTCTTTAACTTACCGTGCAAAAATCAAGCATGAAATGAATGCATATGAAAATCATGGAATTGCAGGTTTTACAGGCAGTCCCATTTTTGATGCGATGTTAAATCAAATTAACAATGCTCAAGGTACAACTGAAATCACGACACCTCAATCGGTTAACCTCGATTTTCAAACGGGAATCATGGAAAATACTGTTGCGTTCGCAAACGTTCGTTGGGTGAACTGGAAAGACTTTGCAATTCGTCCTTATAAATTTGGCGCCGCTTCTGTTCTTCCTCCTATCGTTAATAAAACAGGGAAAAAAGACGGTTTTGACCTTGTAGCATATACTGACGACCAATATTCAATCACTGCTGGTGTAGGTCGTAAGGTCAATGATCATTGGGCTGGTAATGTATCCGTAGGTTGGGATTCTGGTGCTGGCAACCCTGTTACAACACTTGGTCCAACAGAAGGCTATTGGAATGTTGGTGTTGGCGTGCAATATAGCCCTGCGCCAAACTACTTTATTGCGGGTGGTGTAAAGTACTTCTGGCTAGGAGATGCGAAAGCTCAGTCTGGGTCTCAGTTTAATACACCAGAGCATGTTGCCGAATTCAAAAATAATGATGCGATCGCTTATGGTTTGAAAATTGGATATAAATTCTAATTTTCATCTAAAAATAAAAGGCGCTACAAGCGCCTTTTATTTTTAATTTCCCATTAATTCTCTTACGAGAAAGCTAGGGAAAATTCATTATTCTGGAATATTACGCTGAGAAACAGAGCGGATCGCTTGTTTTAATGCTGCATAGCCATGCAATGCTGGAAACTGCGGGAATTCTGCAATCACATTATCTGGAGCATCAAACAGAAAACCATGATCCGCTTCACCAAGCATCGTTGTATCATTATAAGAATCACCTGCTGCAATCACACGGAAATTTAAACCATGTAATGCTTTTACTGCCTGACGCTTTTGATCTGGTTGACGTAGTTTATAAGCTGTAATCATGCCATTTTCATCTGTCTCAAGCTTATGACAGAAAATCGTTGGCTGACCTAATTGCTGCATCAATGGGTGAGCAAACTCATAAAACGTATCAGAAAGAATAATCAACTGGAAATGAGTGCGAACCCAATTCACAAACTCTTTAGCACCTTCAAATGGCCCCATATCAGCGATCACCGCTTGAATATCGTTTAACCCTAAACCATGCTCTTTCAAGATATTTAAGCGCTGTGTCATTAGCACATCGTAATCCGGAATATCACGTGTGGTCGCTTCAAGTTCTTTAATCCCTGTTTTTTTAGCAAAATTAATCCAGATTTCTGGAACTAACACCCCTTCAAGATCTAGGCATACGATTTCCATGAATGCTTCCAATGTTGGTTAAAAATTGCTGTATCATAGCACTAAGATTATTCAATTTTTGCGCTATTGTTGAATAAAATCATTTTATTCTGCAAGATTAAAATCAAGGACAAGCAAACTGATTTGCTTAGAATGATTTAAAATTGTGCCCAAGCCTATCGCCAGGAACATCCATGACTGTTATTCCGACTATTGACCATGTAGATGCACTCGCTGCTGAATATGCAGACAAATCACCACGAGAAATTTTAGAACTCGCACTCCATCAAGAAGGTGAAATTGCAATTTCATTTTCTGGTGCAGAAGATGTCGTGCTGATTGATATTGCATCACGTATCGGTAAACCTTTTCGTGTATTTAGTTTAGATACGGGTCGGTTACATGCTGAAACTTATCAATTTATCGAAACAGTTCGTAAGCACTACAACATTACTATCGAAATTTGCTTCCCCGAGTCTGCCGCCGTTCAAAAATTTGTAAATGAAAAAGGATTGTTCAGTTTCTTTGAAGATGGTCACCAAGAGTGTTGTGGTATTCGAAAAGTACAACCTTTACGCAAAAAACTTGCAACACTTGATGGCTGGATTACAGGTCAACGTAAAGACCAAAGCCCAACGCGTAGCGATGTGCCAGTCGTACAAGCTGATGTAGGGTTTTCAGGTGAAGGTAAGCAACTAATCAAATACAATCCGCTAGCAAACTGGAGTAGCGCAGATGTATGGAGCTATATCCGCATGATGGAAATTCCATATAACCCTTTGCATGAGCGTGGTTTTATTTCAATTGGCTGTGAGCCTTGCACACGTCCAGTCCTACCAAATCAGCATGAGCGTGAAGGTCGCTGGTGGTGGGAAGAAGCGACGCATAAGGAATGCGGATTGCACGCTGGAAACCTAAAAAAATAATAGATTATTACTGTAATATTTAAAAACCACTGAAACATCAGTGGTTTTATTTTTCCTGACTGCTGTGTACAAAGCCATATTTTAACCAGACTAAACCGTATATACTTCTAAGCACGGTTCAATAATTCTAATAAGAATTATAGGGTCTGCTGACATTTCACAGATGCTTGCGACAGAGGATATTTTTAGACGATACAAGGCATGTTTTGCGAAATTTAACCATTCTAAATGAGCAAGACATAACGCAGTAGCGGCAAAAAATATCCCTGTCCCATAGGGTTATGGCTAAAACTGCCCCAAACTTCGTTATGAAATTTGACAAGGGAATCGCCATTTCATGCCTCATTTGTGTGGTTTTAGCCTATAACGCAAGGCATGGTTGAAACGTCATCAGACCCTACAAGTATCTTATAAAAAATGCAATGAGAGGCTATATCTGCTATGCGCCCTTTACACCCTATTGATTTTATTTTTCTGTCTTTAGAGAAAAGGCAACAACCTATGCATGTAGGTGGCTTGTTTTTATTCGAGATTCCAGAAAATGCATCATCAACGTTCGTACATGATCTCGTTCAGGATATTCGCCAATCTAAAAGTATCCCTGTTCCTCCATTTAATAATCAACTCAACGGCCTCTTTTGGGGAGAAGACGAAGAGTTTGATATTGATCATCATTTTCGCCATATTGCATTACCGAATCCAGGGCGTATTCGTGAATTATTAGTCTATATTTCTCAACAACATAGCTCTCTAATTGACCGTGCAAAACCATTGTGGACTTGCGATATCATTGAAGGTATCGAAGGCAATCGTTTTGCGATGTATTTTAAAATCCATCATGCGATGGTAGATGGCGTTGCAGGTATGCGCCTGATTGAAAAGTCTCTCTCAAAAGATCCAAATGAAAAACACGTTGTACCGTTGTGGTGTGTAGAAGGAAAACGTGGCAAACGTTTAAAAGCACCAAAGCCGCCAACAGTAAGTAAAATCAAAGGCATTATGGATGGCATCAAGTCTCAGCTTGAAGTTGCGCCTAAAGTCATGCAAGAGCTATCTCAGACCATCTTCAAAGAAATTGGTAAAAACCCTGATTATGTTTCTACCTTCCAAGCACCACCTTCAATTTTAAATCAACGTGTTAGTTCATCTCGCCGTTTTGCAGCACAATCTTTTGAGTTAGAACGTTTTCGTCTAATCGCTAAAACGCTTGGCGTAACACTTAATGACGTTGTATTAGCAGTTTGTTCTGGTGCATTACGTGAATATCTTATCAATCAAGACAGTCTGCCGAAAAAACCGTTAATCGCGATGGTACCTGCTTCATTACGTACTGATGATTCTGATGTCAGCAACCGTATTACTATGATTCTGGCAAATCTAGCAACTCACATTGAAGATCCTATTGAACGTTTAGAGATTATTCGTCGTAGCGTGCAAAACTCGAAGCAACGTTTTAGCCGAATGACTGCAAATGAAATTCTCAACTACAGTGCAGTTGTCTATGGACCAGCGGGATTGAATATTGCGTCAGGTATGTTACCTAAGCGTCAAGCATTTAACCTTGTCATTTCAAATGTTCCCGGCCCACGTGAACCGCTGTACTGGAATGGTGCGAAGCTAGATGCACTCTATCCTGCCTCTATCGTAATGGACGGTCAGGCATTGAATATCACGATGACTAGTTATTTGGACAAGTTAGAAGTCGGTTTGATCGCATGTCGTAATGCTTTACCAAAGATGCAAAACTTACTGACACACTTGGAAGAAGAGATCCAACGTTTTGAACTTGCTATCTCTGAATTGCCACGAGAAAAAGTAGCAAATTGATAGAGAAAAAATTAAGGGGCTTTCGTTAGCCCCTTACTTCTTAATTGTACGACAACGCTGTAAGAGCTGATGACATGCTGAGCGAATCATTGCAGTGGTAATTTGAACTTCTTTACCTTGGCTATCAACCATATAACATGTATTCACAGGGTTGCTGTCCAACACATGTTTAAAACCGTGATTCACTAATCTTTCACTAACATTCATAATTATATACCTCATTATATTTTCGCTAAGACACTCAAAGATGTCTGTGGCTAATTCTATAGATCTAGTATTTAAAATTCGTGATAGAAAGTAAAATTTCAGTTGTAACAAGGCTTAAGCGAAATCTTGTTACAACTTTAGCTTAAAATGATATCGTATTGCTCTTGCGTATACAGATTTTCCACTTGAAATTTAATCACACGATTGATGAAATGTTCTAAATCCGCGACAGCTGGGGCTTCTGCTGTTAACAGGCGATCAATCACTGCTGGATGAGCAACGACAGTAAAGCCACCCTTGGAATCAAATGCACGCGCATATCGCAAGATTTCTCGAAATATCTCGTAACATACTGTCTCTGCTGTTTTGACATAACCACGTCCTTGACAGGTTGGACATGATTCACAAAGCAAATGTTCCAATGATTCACGCGTTCTTTTACGTGTCATTTCCACTAAACCCAGCTCAGAAACCTGAGTGATTTTAGTTTTCGCATGATCTCGTTCAAGCATTTTTTCAAACTGACGCATCACTTCTTCACGATGCTCAGCTTCCTGCATGTCAATAAAATCAATAATAATGATGCCACCCAAGTTACGTAGACGTAGTTGTCTCGCAATCACTTGAGTTGCTTCCATATTGGTTTTAAATACAGTGTCTTCTAGGCTACGCCCGCCGACGTAAGAGCCAGTATTGACATCAATCGTCGTCATCGCCTCTGTTTGATCTATCATTAGATAGCCACCAGACTTGAGCGCAACTCGTGTTTGTAAAGCTTTTTGAATATCTTCTTCGACGTTATATAAATCGAAAAGTGGTTTTTCACCCGGATAATGGATTAAACGATTTTGTATTGTTGGGACAAACTCATCCACAAATTCGCTTAATTTTCCGTGAATTTCACGTGAATCGACATAAATTTTCGCAGTTTCATTACTGGCAAGATCACGAACTATACGCTGAGGTAAAGGCAATTCTTCAAAAATTAATTCAGGTGTTGCAACTTCTTTTTGCTTACGCTGAATAAACTCCCAAAGCTTACTGAGATAGCACATATCTTGTTCAATAGATGCTTCATCCACACCTTCAGCAGCAGTACGAACAATGACACTGCCTGGTAAATTATGTTCAGACTGAATACGCTCAATGATGCCACGGAGACGATCACGCTCTTCTTCTTGTTCAATACGCTGAGAAACACCAATATGATTACCATAAGGCATCAATACAAGATAACGAGAAGGAATTGAAAGATCTGTACTAAGCCGAGCCCCTTTCGTTCCTAGCATGTCTTTCATGACTTGAACAGTGAGCGTCTGCCCCGGATGCAGGAGTTCAAAAACATTCGGCGTGGGCTGCGAACGTGGCCACACCATATCATTAATATGCAGAAAAGCTGTCCGAGATAAACCAATATCAACAAAAGCAGCTTGCATACCCGGCAGTACGCGTACAACTTTACCTTTGTAAATATTTCCCACTAAACCACGTTTTACAGTCCGCTCAACAAATAGTTCATTGACCGTACCATTTTCAATCAAAGCCACACGACATTCCATCGGCGTGACGTTAATCAGCAACTCTTCTGCCATAACAAACTCAAAACTTTATAAAAATTCTTATACCCGAAAGTGTCAGCTTGATGCTTTAACGCTTTCTAATAACTGTGCTGTCTCATACAAAGGCAAGCCAACAACATTGCTGTAGCTCCCCCGAATTTGAGGAATAAATTGCCCCGCTACTCCTTGTATCGCATATGCCCCAGCCTTTCCGACTGGCTCACCTGTTGCCCAATACTTTTCCATTTCTATTGGGCTTAATTGCATCATCTGTACTTGTGTTTGAACGACGATGCTTCGTCTTTCCCTCGTTGTTGCAACACAAACACCTGAAAAAACATCGTGCCATTGTCCGGACAATTGTCTCCAAATATCAAAAGCATGTTGTTTTGATTCAGGCTTCCCAATAATCTGTCCAGCAAAGCTTAAACTTGTATCTGCTGCAATCACAATAGCATCAGGATAACTTTCTAACACAGTTTCAGCTTTAAGACGTGCTAAACGCTCAACATAAATTTCAACAGATTCACCCACTAAAACAGACTCATCTACATCAGGACTAAAGGTTTCGAATACTAGCCCTAATTGTTTAAGGAGTTCTTTGCGACGAGGCGAACTCGAAGCTAAAATTATATGCGCCATTTATGTAAACAATAATAAACCAATGGCCATGCTAACACACTGCTCATCACGGGTTGCCAATGTCGCGCAATCGAAAAATGAGTACCGGCAATGGTTTGACTCACCCATAAAAATAAAATGTGTGCGATGACAGCCAATGCAGCAATCACCCAAGAATTACCAAAAGTCAAAATTCGTCGCTCACGAATAAAATAACGTGTTGCAAAGGTAATGAGTACAAAACTCAGCGCATTTAACCCTAATGGTGCATCCAAAAGTAGATCAACAAAGATCCCCATACCAAATGCAAACCAGACACCACACCAAATAGGCTGGTAAAGTATCCAGAACAACAAGATCATTAACATGAAAGAAGGCCGCCAACCCGCTGTCTCATATGACACTGGGTACACCATCAGCACAGACCCTGCTATGATCGATATAATGATCATCAATAATGGATCTTTACGTTTCTCGTAGTTTAATTTAGCGATCGGCATAAGGTTGCTCCTGCGCTAAAGACTCTGAGAATAACACGACGACATGATGACCACTGGCAAGTTGTGCCGCAGGTTTAACATCAATTTCAGCAAACTCACCTGAAGTATGGCGACTCACTTTAGACACTGTACCCACTAAATAACCAGCTGGAAAATGTTCACCTAGACCTGAGCTATAAACTTTATCGCCCACTTTGACGTTGGCACTGGTTGCAACATAATCCATCTTCAGCTGACCTAGATCGCCTGTTCCAGACACAATAGCGCGCATTCCAGTTCGTTCTAAACGTACAGATAGAGAATGTTCTTTGTCCGAAAGAAGCATGACACGAGAACTATGCGGGTAAACATCAACCAGTTGCCCCATAATCCCTTTATCATCCAGTACAGTTTGCCCCACTTTTAAGTGATCAACTGCACCGCGGTTAATAATAATGATATGGCGTAATGGATCAGCATCCGTTCCAATCACTTCGGCAATTTGCATACGACCATCGATAATTAATGGCGTATCTAATAAACCTCTTAAGCGATTGTTCTCAGCTGAAAGCTCAGAAAGCTTTTGTAAACGGACTTGTGCTTGTAATAACTCAGCTTGCATTGCCGTGTTTTCACGACGCAATTGAGCTTCTGATTTGGTTTGTTGGTTGAGCCATTCTCGCGACAGTACAGGATAGCTCGCAAGCGCATAAATTGGATTATACGCTGCATAAAGCACATCCCTTGCTGGTTTGACTACATAAGGCATGCGCCAATCAAAGAAAAGCACAACCAAGCATGTAATGACCGCAATGACAAATGAGCGAAAAGATGGCGGTTGTCTTGAAAAAAGATTCGGTTGCACCGCCTAGTCCTTATGATTTAACCAACAAAAAGCATGTCGTGATTTGGGTTGTCAAAGAATTCTAAAACTTTACCGCCACCACGAGTGACACAAGTTAAAGGATCATCAGCAACAATCACTGGTAAACCAGTTTCTTGTGCGAGTAACTTATCCAAGTTACGAAGTAATGCACCACCGCCTGTCAACACGATACCACGCTCAGCGATATCTGAAGAAAGTTCAGGAGGTGTTTGTTCAAGTGCTGATTTAACAGCGCTTACGATGCTTTGCAATGGGTCAGCAATCGCTTGGGTAATTTCGTCAGAAGTTACCGTAATTGCGCGAGGTACACCTTCTGCCAAGTTACGACCACGCACTTCGATTTCAAGTGTTTTACCGTCGTTAACAGCCATACCTACTTCTTTTTTGATCACTTCAGCTGTGGTTTCCCCAATAACACAGCCGTGTGCTTTACGAACGTAGTTAATGATTTGTTCATCAAATACATCACCACCGATACGTAAAGAATCAGCGTATACACAACCTTGTAATGAAATGATTGCAATTTCAGTGGTACCACCACCAACATCAACAACCATCGAACCACACGCTTGTTCAACTGGCATACCTGCACCAATCGCAGCAGCCATAGGTTCTTCGATCAAGCGGACATCGCGTGCGCCAGCATTAAATACGGCTTCACGAATAGCACGGCGCTCAACCAAAGTTGATTTACATGGTACACAAACTACAACACGCGGCGCTGGTGGGAACAAACGCTTTTCATGTACTTTGCCGATGAACTGATTCAACATGGTCTCAGTTACTTCGAAATCAGCAATCACACCGTCTTTCATCGGACGAATTGCAGAGATATTCGCTGGTGTACGACCTAACATTTGTTTAGCATCAAGACCTACAGCAGCAACAATTTTTTGCGAACCACTATGACGAATCGCCACAACAGTAGGTTCATTTAATATAATGCCACGGCCTGGTGCATAAATAAGCGTATTTGCAGTACCTAAATCAATGGCTAAATCCGGCGAAAACAGGCCAATTAGTCGTTTTAGAATCACGGGGACGTTCCCAATTAAACTTTGTATGGATGCAAGGTGGCAACTTTAACGAAATGTGATGCTTTGAACAAGTCAATCGCTTATTATAACGCACGATATTTTGCAATTTTTTGATACTGAATTAGGTAAAGTTATGTCTACATCATCAGATGCTCAGCAGACAACGGACTTAAATGCACAGACCGTTTCAGCGATTGCACACCTTGCTCGTTTATCTTTAAACGAGGCGCAATCAGCTGAATATGCTGAAAGTTTAAATAAAATCCTTGGCATGATGGAAAGCTTAAAAGGCATTAATACCGATGATGTTGAGCCTTTAAAGAGCCCATTTGACAACCCTCAGCCTTTACGCGCAGACGTGGTGACTGAAAGCAATCACCGTGATGAATATCAGGCGGTAGCCCCTGCTACAGAAGCAGGTTTATACCTCGTACCTCGCGTAATTGAATAATTTTTATTCAATTAACTCATATTTTATATTTAGAATGTAAAGAAATTTTTCATATGACAGATTTACATCGTTTATCCATCCGTGAGCTCTCTGAAGGCTTAAAACAAGCCCAATTTTCATCACGCGAATTGATTGAACATTATTTAAAACGTATTGCCAAAATTGACGCAAAAGTAAAGAGTTATGTGACGGTTACAGCAGAACAAGCATTAGCTGAAGCCGATGCTGCTGATGCTGCACTCAAAGCAGGCAATGCACATGCACTTGCAGGTATTCCACTTGCGCATAAAGATATTTTTTGTACCAAAGGGATTAAAACCACTGCTGGTTCAAAAATGCTCGACAACTTTATTTCACCTTACGATGCAACTGTTGTGGCAAAAGCCAAAGCAGCTGGTCTTGTAACGCTGGGTAAAGTGAACATGGATGAATTCGCAATGGGTTCAACCTCTGAGAGCTCTTATGTTGGCGCAACGGGCAACCCTTGGGCACTTGATCATGTACCGGGTGGTTCATCTGGGGGTTCGGCTGCGGCTGTCGCTGCTGATTTAGCACCGATTGCGACGGGTACAGACACAGGTGGTTCAATTCGCCAACCTGCTTCATTCTGTGGCTTAACTGGCTTAAAACCGACTTATGGTCGTGTGTCTCGCTTCGGTATGATTGCGTATGCATCATCACTGGATCAAGGCGGCCCAATGGCACGTTCTGCAGAAGACTGTGCATATTTAATGAATGTGATCGCGGGTCATGATGCCAAAGACTCAACTTCAGTCAATAAAGAAGTCGATGACTACGTGGCTAACCTAAACAACACAGCTGTGAAAGGCTTACGTATTGGTATTCCAAAGCAATACTTTAATGTCGCTGGTTTAGATGCTGACGTGAAAGCACGCGTTGAAGAGTCGTTGAAAAAGTTAGAAGAAATGGGAGCAACTTTGGTTGAGATTGATCTCAACATGACTGAAGCCTATGTACCAACTTACTACTTGATCGCACCTGCGGAAGCATCTTCTAACTTATCGCGTTTTGATGGCGTACGTTATGGCTACCGTTGTGAAAACCCTGTGGACTTGATGGACTTGTACAAACGTTCACGTTCAGAAGGTTTTGGTGCTGAAGTACAACGTCGTATTTTGATTGGTACTTATGCCCTTTCTGCAGGTTACTACGATGCTTACTATGTGAAAGCACAAAAAGTACGTCGTTTGATTCAGCAAGACTTCTTGAAAGCATTTGAAAATGTTGACGTGATTGCAGCGCCATCTGCACCAACCACTGCATACAAAATCGGTGCGAACCTCAGTCCAACTGAAATGTACTTAGGCGATATCTATACCCTTGCTGTGAACTTGGCAGGTCTACCAGCCATCAACGCACCTGTTGGTTTTGATAAAGACAGCTTGCCTGTGGGCTTACAGTTGATTGGTAACTACTGGTCAGAGTCACAATTGTTGTCGATTGTGCATCAATATCAACAAAACACAGACTGGCATACCAAACGTGCGGCAATTGCTGAGGAGAATGCATAATGGCTGAAGCTCAAAAGTTAAAGTTAATTGACGGTTGGGAAGTCGTTATCGGGATTGAAATCCACACGCAGTTGGCGACCAAGTCTAAAATTTTCTCAGGCTCATCGACTGAATTTGGTCAAGACCCGAATACTCAAGCCAGCCTTGTTGATTTGGCAATGCCGGGTGTATTACCTGTATTGAATGCCGAAGTGGTTGATCTTGCGATTCGCTTTGGTCTGGGTATCGATGCCTATATCGACCAAGCATCTGTATTTGCACGTAAGAACTACTTCTACCCAGATTCGCCAAAAGGCTATCAAATTAGCCAGATGGACAATCCGATTGTGGGCTTGGGTCATATCGATATCCAACTTGAAGATGGCACTGTGAAGCGTATTGGCGTGACTCGTGCTCATCTTGAAGAAGATGCTGGTAAATCCATCCATGATCAGTTTGAAGGCATGTCTGGGATTGACTTAAACCGTGCTGGCACACCTTTGCTTGAAATCGTCTCTGAACCTGATATGCGTTCGGTGGAAGAAGCGGTTGCCTATATCAAGGCGATTCACACGCTGGTGCGTTGGTTAGGTATTTCTGACGGTAACATGGCAGAAGGTTCATTCCGTGCCGACTGTAACGTGTCACTCCGTCGTCCGGGTCAACCTTTTGGTACGCGTTGCGAGTTAAAAAACCTCAACTCATTTCGTTTCATTGAGCAAGCGATCAATGTTGAAATTGAACGCCAAATGGAAATTTTGGAATACGGCGGCGAGATTGATCAGGAAACCCGATTGTTCGATCCGAACAAGATGGAAACCCGTTCAATGCGTTCGAAAGAAGAAGCGAACGACTATCGCTACTTCCCAGATCCAGACTTATTGCCAGTGATCATTGCTGACGAGCAAATCGAAGCGGCACGCGCCGCACTGCCAGAATTGCCTGCTGCGCGTCGTGAGCGTTTTATTGCTGACTTTGCTGTGACTGAATACGATGCACACGTCTTGACGCTGTCACGCGAAATGGCGGACTTCTACGAGGCTGTTGTGGCTGCCGCAGGTGGTGCGAAGCAAGGTAAAGTTTCTGCAAACTGGGTAATGGGTGAATTCTCAGGTGCTTTAAACAAAGCAGGCCTAGATTTAGCAGACTCTCCTGTTTCTGCTGAGCAATTGGGTGGCATGATCGCACGTATCGTGGATAACACCATTAACGGTAAAATTGCGAAGCAAGTATTTGGCTTTATGTGGGAAGCAGAAGGAAAATCTGCGGATGACATTATTGCTGAAAAAGGCTTAAAGCAAGAAACCGATACAGGTGCGATTGAAGCGATTATCAAAGAAGTGCTTGCAGCCAATGAAAAAATGGTTGAAGAGTACAAGTCTGGTAAAGAAAAAGCCTTTAACGGTCTTGTTGGTCAAGTCATGAAAGCTGCTAAAGGTAAAGCCAACCCAGCTCAAGTGAATGAATTGATGAAGAAATTGATTGGTTAAACTGATCTAATTTCTAACAAAACCCGCTTAAGAGCGGGTTTTTTATATTTTTAATTTATTACGATCATCATCAATATAGGACATCGTAATATCAATCAGACAATCAATTAACTCTTCAAAAGTGAAACCCATATTTTGAGATGAAAAGAAATTCATTGTCAGCGCAACACTGGAATTAATTAAAACATAAACCATCAATTTTAGATTTTTTATTTTCAGTACCTCAGGATGTTTTACTGCGTATTCAATCGCTAGAGTATTAATTGCCTTGACTGCTTTTACATGACTGGCTTCGGTACTATATTTACTTGAAACGCTCAGCCAATAAAAATATTTATTCTCATCAGCTGCTAAAAACTCACCAATATGTAAAAAAATAGATCGAATTGCTTCAGGAATTTCCATTTCCTGAATGGTTGGAATAACCTCGTAAATCACCTTAGCCAGCTCAGCAATAAAGTGTTGTTGCATCTCTACAAACAAGGCTTCTTTATTTTTAAAATATTCATAAAAGCTTCCAGAACCTACACCTGCAATCTCACAGACTTTGAGCACAGTAGTGTGATCTAATCCATTATTTTTTACTGATATAAATCCTGCATCTACTATAGATTTATAAGTGTTTTTAGACCTACTTTGTTTTGGTTTTCTTATAGTTACCATTATAAAAATCTCACTCTTAAATCCGTCTTTTTTCCGTATAAATTCACTGATAGATTCTATATACATACTAAATTTTGTTCAAATTATCTTCTACAGATGACAAGGAAAAAAGATGAATATATCAGTGCAATCTCTACAACGAATCGTCCGACGTAATGTGATTATTCCTTTAGATAAAAACAAAAAATTTACTTTTTACTATGAAGATAATGCTGTTGTGACCTCTCTATTTGTGGTTTTATCTGCGATGTTTCCACCGGGTGAAATGTTCTTCATCGAGAGCGTACGGAATGTTCGTGATCAAATTACGGATGAAAAGTTACTCGAAGATATTCGTAATTTTATTGCGCAAGAAGCTTTTCATAGTCGAGAACATAAATCTCTGAATGAGCATCTGATTCAATCAAATTATCCAGAAGTAGTCGAAATTGAAGCCTTAACCAAAGCAAGATTGGATAAATTTCGTAAACTTCCCAAAGCTGAGCAATTAGCGGCAACTGTAGTAATGGAACATTTCACAGCTACTCTTGCTCGCCTACTGTTAACTGATCCATTAATCAAACAGAAAACCACTCAAGAAAGTCGAAATCTTTGGGAATGGCATGCGCTTGAAGAACTAGAACATAAATCTGTTGCTTTTGAAGCACTGAAAGCGATTGGTGGTAATACGGTTAGAAATCGAAGAATTGCTTTGATTCGGGTAGCTCGCTTTATTGCGCCAATCACCTTTGATTATTGGATACAGACTTTAAAACGTAAGGATATTAAGTTTTCAGCCAAAGAACTGAAAGATGCATTTTATTTGGCATTTGGTGGTGTAAATCGTTTGGGTATTTTTTCTCGCACATTTATAGAAATGCTTGATGTGAGAGATCAACATTTCGATCCATTGGATATGCAGACAGAACAACTCGAAGCAGAATACCGTGAAAAATTATTTGGTGAAAATGGTATTTTAAAAAGCGCGCTTAAAAGCTGAGCAATTTTGAAATGTAAAAAACCTACGATAGACTCGCTGTAAAAGGTAAAGCCAATCCAACTCAAGTGAATGAACTCATGAAGAAATTGATTGATTGATGATTGACTAATTAATTGTTTTTATGAGATAAAAACCTCACTTCATGTGGGATTTTTTATATGGATAAGATTTTAACAGAAGATCAAATTGCTAATGTGGGTCTGAGTGGTTGGCTTATAGGTATAATATTATTTATTACGAGTTCGATAGTTTTACCGTTAATTATTTTAGCCTATAAAAAATTCAAAAATAGAAAAGCTGCTCAAAGAGCTCGTCTTTATATTCAACTTAAACCTATTTGGGATCGCAATCATCAGATTTTCATAGAATTTGGTCCACACGAAAATAACGACGCATTTTATAATCAAGAAGGTAATGCAACTGATGAGTGGAGAAAAAAAGTAAAACAGATAATGTTACCTAACCATCAAAAAATTAGGGATATATGTTCTGAGAATCTATTATTAATGACAGTAGAGGAACGTGATTTATACAATCAATACGAAGATCATGTTACAGATTTTAAATCCTGTCATGAATCTGGTTATTTACCGAATAGAAGATTCCCCCAAGATGTAGTTACAATTTTTAAGGATTAAATCATGACTTGGTTAGACAGCCTAAAGGCTCACGATAATGTTGAAAACGTTAAGAAAGAAGGAAATCTAATCAAAATAACAACTAAAGACAGTCGCCCTGAACTTCTTTGCCTTTCAAATTTCAATCAAAAATTATCAGGTAAAATGCTTCAAACCCTATTAAAAACTCATAATTTTGATTTTTTATTATGTAACAAAAAAAATTTCTTCATTGATGAAGAAGCTATTAAATTATTAAAACAAAATAATATCAGCTTTGGCACAGGTAGTGATTTATTTAGATTATTGAATGACACAGAAACAATCTATTCAAATTTTATTAACAAAGACTCTGAATACATAATGGAAAACTTAGGAAATAATTATAACGTAAAAAGCTATCAACTCATATCTAATAGAACTGTTTCTGTTAAACGTCATAAAGGTCGAGATATTACGTTTGTATTTATTAATGAGTATGCTATTACACAAGAAAGAATAAATGAAATTCATGAGCTTTATGCACCATTTGATTTTGTTCTTGCTGCGAATCCAAATGCACATTGGAAAGATTATACTTATCATGGTCAAGAAGTAAAAATCGGATTATGGGCTAGCCTATTTTCTTTTTTAGTAAACCCAAAGTCATAAATGCTAGAATTTAGTAACTTACATAAAGAGCTTGAAATACTAAAAATCGATTGTTATATCTATTTATTCGGCTCCTACTTATATAGTGAAAATTGGGCTGATCTTGATGTCCTCATAATTTATAAAAATTATGAGGACATCCCCATGATAAAAGAAGTATTTTCAAAAAACCTTTCAAACACCCCTCTAGATCTAAATTTTATGACAGAGGAGGAAGAAAGTTTTTATAATTTTATTAATCAAACCAACGCTCAAAAAATATTCCCTAAAGGTATTTTTTAATATTAAATATGACCATCAAAAAAGTAGCCCCTATCACCAAACTTGAAAACTTATGATAGGTTCAATTTTTAAGGTTTTTTATGTGTGATTAAAAAATCACTCTATTAAAAAAGGCTTCACTACCTTACCACGCCCAACTTATTCCAAATATCAGGTGTTAAAAAAGTCGTCACTAATTTATTTAAATCAATATAACGCAACGTCCCTTGTAACTGTTGTCTGACCGCTGGGTCTTTGACAATATCCTGCCCCGCACTCTGACCTAACTGTTGAAAAGCCTCACCAACCGCTTGAATCCCCTCAGCCTGAATCACCGCCTTAGTCTGTGTCGAACATTGCTCCACAATCACACGCTGTAAAACTTGTGCCAATTTCTGATCTAACTGATTCTTTTGCTCAGGCGTAACATTACTAAAAGATTTTAAATCAGGATGAGCTGCTAAAGCCGTAAACGTCCATTGCAACACCGTGGTTTTATCTTCTGCTGTCGTTGCTTTTACCAAACAATCACTGAGTTGATCCACTGTTGGCCCTGCGATTGCTACTTGAGTTGTTCCCAACACAACTGCAGCCATCAACACAGAACGACTCAAATGAGAAATCTTACGGCGAGCAGAAATATAAACACGAGACATAAGCGCAGTTCCAAAATGCAATCTGTCTCTTTGTAGCATGTACTCGCTAGATCATCTGTTATGACGCTGTAAATTGCGTAAGCCCAAACCTTTAAAACTTAGGCAAAATGTAAAACTCGGACTTAACCTTGTCCTTGATAATCCCAATTTGCAGGAATATTTGGCTGCTGTGGTGCTTTGTTTAGATCAATATTCAGATTAAGACTGCCTTTAAATGACTTCTCCCCCGAATCCGATACAGGTGATACATCCAAACTGTAACGATAGCGGAATTGCCACAACATTGGTTTGATCGGGCGAATATCTAAACTGAGACGATCTTCATCATGGCATTTGCCTTGAGAACTTTTATATTCCTGCTCAGAAAAACATGCCCGAATCATGCGATTAAAACTAAAAGGATAATTTTCAATAAAGCGATGTGTCAGCCCTGAATCTTTTAATTCGTAAAAACTAGCACGCTCAATCCCTGCCCCACCACCTGAATACATTTCAGAAGAACGTTCAATGATAGCAATTGCATAACGGCTTTCAGTCATTGGAAAAAGTTTAGGGAAAATAAAAGGCCAATCTGAAGTATTTTCTTCATCATTCGCTAAATCTACATGCCACTTATTTTTCAATTTCAGGCCAGTTGCAGATGGATAAAACTGAGAGATCTGATCACCTAACAATAACCATAACTTTTGATCAGCCGTTTTCAGACTGCGAAGCGGCGTTTTTTGTTGGCAAACATCACTAAGTTGCTCACAGATCTGTTTTTGTTCAGCTTGATTGAGTTGACCTTTTTTAAATTCTAAAATCTGCAACGGTGCAGCAAAAATTGAGGAACTAAAACAACTCAATGAAACAGCTAAAATAAGCCCACTTAAATAAATTTTATTGTTCAGCATCATCATTCCTTAGGCTATTTTTAGATAAATAAAATATTATTTTACAATCGCTTCAATGCGATCAAGTTCCCAAACGCCACCAGCGGTAAGCCCTTTACACATGCCTGTCCACATATCTCTGGTATTCACAAACTTCTCCCCATCCCACACCCATTCAGCAACACTCCAACAGTCTCCAATACCACGTCCTTTTTGAGAGCTACTAATAATACCTTGATAAAATTCTGACGCATGTTCAGTCACGAAAGTTGCTTTACCAGTAAGTGACTCATTGAGTACCCAAGCGCCATATCCTTCGTTATATGCTCCACGCCAACAGATCGTCATTGCCAATACTTTTTTATTTCCCAGTTTATATAACTCAATCGTTTGTGGCTCATATTCATCGCCATTATAGAGACCTCCACAAAACTCATCTTCCTTGGGTGTAGGCTGGGCAGCCATTAACATTTGATGAATAGATGCATAGCGTTTATTGTTCGACTGCAAAGTGAGATATGGTTTATTACTGGTCTTCACTTGTTTTACAATAATTTTTGGTTGTGCTGATAGGACTTTAGACTCATCCATTTTGCCTTTTTTAACCAAAGCTCCAACTGTTCCAACTCGCTTTTGAAAATCATCCATTTTTAATAATACAGCGGTCATACCTTTATCTGATATTTGCCATTGGACATTTGGGTTCTTAAACACAATTTCCGTTTTTTGTTTGGATTGTTGTAGTAATGCATTGACCTGAGCGGCAGTGAGTTTCCCCATAATCGGAAAATCAGCGCCATCCGCTGAGACGGCTCCGAGATCTTTACCATTGACATAGAAATGAATATTTTTTAGTTTTCCTGCAAGCTGTGCTTGCTCGTCAATACTTCCCAGTGCAAATTCAGCCTTGACGGCTTGCTTAGCACCCGCGAGTCGGGTTAACAATAATGATGCGGGTTCATTAGGATCATGACTATATTCATCAGAATAGCCTGCTGCTTGGCATGTTCCCGTGTTACTACAATAAATCTCCCAATCTTCATGCGTAAATGAAATCCCTTTGATCTCCTGTGCAAAAGCTGTGGCACTAATGGACATCAAACAGCATATTGAAATGATATTTTTCATAAGACTTATTTCTCGGTCTAATCTATTTTATTTTTCAGTCAAAATATTTTAAGACGTTTAAATTATTCACGTTGTAGGTTCTTGTATTCAAGAATATGCTAATTTTAATTCAAACCCAAATTACCGTATAAAAAAATGAAATTATTCTGCTCTATTTCCACGATTTTATTACTGCTGTCTACCGCAATAACTCACGCTGAAGTCAGTCACTTTGAACCAATTTTTCCTCAATTTTCAAATACGATAAAACAACGCCAAGCAATGAATCAAATATATGCATTGGGGGAAGTCTCCTTTAGCAATGATGTTCGCGTTCCCTTTTATGGTGTTACCGCTCCTAATCCCGTCGATGATGGACTGTTAAAAGACTTTAAATCGTGTACAGCAAAAAGCTGTCATTTTGATTTTAAGCTAGATGCTAATCTGGCAAAGCAACTTAAATTGGTCAGACTCCCTGAAATTGGTGCTTTGCTCGTCCCAAAAGACTGGCAAGATATCGAAGCAAATGCAGGGGCAAATGGTACAGGTTCAGCATTGTTGATGAGCACAAATCAAAAACAAGCCATTGAACTATATGATTCTTCAATTTGTGTTGGTTGCGGTATGCCCTACGCAACTCTTTATTTTCCAAACCTTTTAAAAGAAAGCATTGAGAATGAGTTTGGCGGTTATAAAGACACACAAAAGTTAATTCATGTGGTACATCCATCCAAACACATCGCTTTCTTTAGTTATCAGATTCCGAAGCTGAATAACAAAACTCATGGCGTAGCGAAATATCGTGATGATGGTGATTTTAACTTTCGAGAAATCAAAGTCACCTTAGACAAATCTCAACAACATTTGGTTGGACCAATTTTAAACTTCTATCACTTTACGCATTAATATTAAAATTATTTTCTAATACTTGGCTCGCTTTAAGTAAATCCAAAAAATGTGCCACTCGAACATTATTATCTTTGGCTCTGTAAATTGCATAAATTGGAGCAATACAAGGTTTCTTGGCTTCCAAAGGACGGTAAATAATTTGTTTATTCCAAAAGTCTTGGATAGATGCTGGCACGATTGAAAGCCCAATCCCTGCTGCAATTAAATTTAGACTGGATGTTAATCGTGGTGCTTCTTGGACAATGTTAGGACTAAAGCCCGCTTGATAGCAATTTGCCAAAATATTATCAAACAAGTCTTGCCCCGCTAAACGGCGATAAAGTACAAACTCATAAGGTTCTAAATCAGGTAAGCGAATCACGCCCTCTTGCATTGCTAAAGGGTGATTACTTGGCAGTGCAACGATTAATGGCTCATCAAGCACATGCATCGTTTGCACGGCAGCATGTTTAGGTGCTGGTTTACGCAGAAATACGATATCAAGTTTTTCATTAATCACTGCATCAGTTAAAGCGCTACTACTCTCTTCCTCCAAATGAATCGCGACGTTAGGAAATTTTTCACGGAATTGCCGCAACACTGCGGGTAAAAATGGATGTAATCCTGCTGAATTGGTAAAGCCAATATTGATCTGACCTTCGAGACCTTGTGCAATATTTTTAACTCGTTTCGGAATTGACTGAGCATGTGCCAAAATCGTAATGGCTTCTTGATATAAGACTTTGCCTGCCTCTGTAACCTCAACGCCTCTAGGTAGTCGTTTTAGCAGTGCCGTCTCAAGTTCTTCTTCTAAACTTTTAATTAATCGTGTTAATGGCGGTTGTTGCATATGCAATCGCACAGCAGCTTTAGAAATATTACTTTCTTCGACCACAGCAACAAATGCATGGAGCTTATGAATATCCATTAAACATACCTTTTAAGTATAGATGCAAGCAAAAATAGCATTTGTAAATATATCACTATTCCACCATCCTATTCTCATTAACCGATGAAGAGGAATAAGTCCCAATGAAAGCCCAAGCAATATCAATAGAGCGTGAAACAGTTTCAACAGCGCCTGATTGCAAGGCTCTTTTCACGGGATTTATGCAATTGGGGCTGATGGGATTTGGTGGGGTACTGCCCTTAGCACACCGTATCATTGTTGAAGAGAAAAAGTGGATTGATGAAAGTAAATTCACGGATTTACTTGGTGTCTGCCAGCTCTTACCCGGCGGTAATATTATCAATATGTCAGTTGCAATTGGCATGCAGTTCCAAGGTGTTAAAGGCGCGATCTGTTCTGTTCTAGGATTGATTTCTGCACCAACAGCGATCGTACTGATTATTTATCAAGTCTATGAACGATTTGCTTACTTAGCCGCGGTACAACATATGATTCAAGGCTTAGCTGCGGCCGCCGCAGGTTTGCTATTTGCAACAGGACTGAAAATGTTGCGACCAATTTTAAAAAGCTATCTCACCATTTTCACGATTGTACTGACCTTTGTTTTTATGCTGCTGATCAAACTGCCTTTAGCGCTGACCTTAGTCATCTTACTTGCGATTAATATATGTGTACTTGGAGTGAAGAAATCATGATCTTATTAACGCTAGTGATCGTTTTCACACAGCTCTCTGTACTGGCTTTTGGTGGAGGGAATGCCATCCTTCCAGAAATGCAACATCAAGTGGTGACGGTACACCAGTGGATGACCGCAGAGCAATTTAGCTCGCTGTTTGCGATGGCTCAAGCCGCACCCGGCCCGAATATGATGATCGTCCCCCTTGTCGGTTGGCACGTCGCAGGGCCAGCAGGTTTATTAGTGACTTCATTGGCGAAGTTCGGCCCATCATCAGTTATCACAATCTATGCACTAAAATTCTGGGAAAAATTTAAAGCCAATCCATTACGGGCACGTTTTGAAAAAGCCTTAAAACCCATTACGGTCGGGTTGGTTCTCGTGAGTGCATGGTTAATTGCGGATGCTTCAGCACAAAATCTATTGTTAGTTGTGATCGTCATTTTAACTGCATTTCTTGGTGTATTTAAGAAAATACATCCTTTATGGGTCATGGCTGTAGGCGCTGGACTTGGAATTTGTTTACTTTAAACCATAAAAAAACCTGCTTGATGCAGGTTTCTTTATTTGATGGATTTATTCATCCAAAATAGATTCAAAAGCTTTTAAGCGTTTATGAATCGAAAGCAATTCAATAATGGTTTTCCACGAGCTGATGAGGTACTGGAAAGACTCACGAACTTTATCAAAAATATTACTGATCTGGTTAATCAAACCCAAAGTCATTTTACCTGCTGCAATTGCTGGGAATAGCACGACTAAGCTATATAAAATATCAAGTTGTTTATACCAGATAGCGACAAGGTTAAAATAAGCATAGTGAAAATATAACCTAAAATAATTCACGCGCACACGAGCAAATAACTCTTTTAATGTGAGTGGATCAGCACGATTTTCATGATCTTCGCCATAGACCAATTCTTTACGGTAAGCAGCTTCTACTTTCTGATTATTGAATTGTAGCCCAGGTAATTTTTGCCCCACAAACATCAAAACAACAGTTCCTACAATCGCCCAAACGACCGCTGCCCATACCAATGAATGTTCGATTTCACCAACAATTGGCAATACAGGAACTTTCTGAGAGATTTGAAATAACAACGGTAAAAAGGCAATCAATACCATCACTGATTTAATTAACTCAACACCTAAGTCTTCAACGATCGTGGCAAAACGCATAGTATCTTCCTGAATACGTTGCGAAGCCCCCTCGACATGGCGTAACTTTTCCCAGTTCGCGGTGTAATATTCATTCATTGCAGTACGCCAACGAAAGACATAATGACTGGTGAAAAATGCATTAACGACAGCAAACGTGACAGCAACCATTGCGATATAAAGGAAAGTTAAAGTTCCATTATAGAGATCAGCTATATTACCGCCACCATCACTTAACATCTTTTGAATCATATCCCAGAATGGGCCATACCAAGCATTGATCGCAACACTGACTTGGACACCAAACCAAATATTAAACAAAATAAATGCGGAACCCCATATCGACCATTTCTGCCATTTATTATCTGAAAAGAAACGCCAAAAACCTGCAAACAAAGCCGTAGAAACTAAGAACCATAAATAGAACCAAATGAATGAAGCCGACCAAAAACGACTTACACCAATTGGTAATTCTGCTTCGGCATAGCCTTTTGGAAAACCAAGATATTCACCCCATCCATGCCCACCTGTGTACCAAAGCAGCATGTTGAGTGACAGCCACACAATCACTGAAATAAAGAACAGGCGTGGGCTAGGAAAAAAAGATTTAAACATTGAACTTAACAATCCTTGTTGCGTAGCAATTGACGTCAGGCGTCATCCTATTACCTCAAACTTAAATATGTCTGATAAAAACTTTAGTAATTTGTAGTTATTTACATGTTTTCTCAATATTTTCATAGCATTTTGTACAGCTTTTACAATTTGTTTTGAGAAAACAATCTGTTTAGGTTAACGAACTCATGATATGGGTTGATTTACCTAAACAGTTAAAGCTTTATTGAGCGCTTGCAGGATTCACTTTTAAAGCAACTTCAGGTTGATCACCATTAGCCACATTTTTCTTGTTTTGAATCACCCATTGAATATCAGAAAGCTTTTGGATTGCGGCATCCACACCTGCTTGCATGGTGTTCTCTCGGTCTTTGACATCAAAGATATGCGCCTTTTCACGAAGGTCAGGTTGAATCACCACATCTGCATCTTTTAGTTCTTCTTCTGCTAGTCGTCCTTGCATGATATTAATATTTTGATTGAATAAGCCCCAAACATTGGTAGTTTCTGTGTGAATAGGTTGCGCCAAAATATCCACTGCAATCACCACGTCTGCGCCTAACTCACGTGCAACCTCAACAGGTACTGGGCTAACCAATCCACCATCAACATACTCAGTATTGTGAATTTTGGTCGGAACAAACATGCTAGGAATTGAAGTCGAGGCACGCACTGCCTGACCCGTATTACCATAATTAAATACCGTCTTGCTTCCGTCTTTAAGCTCAGTTGCAACGACATACATTGGAATTTTTAATTTTTGAAGTGGAATATTATGAACTTGATCATTCACATAATCTTCGACTTTTTTGCCATCAAAAAAGCCTTTTAAGCTGACATTGACATCGCGTACATCATTGGCTTTTAATTTAAGTGCAATGTCACGTAATTCGGCAGCACTTTTACCACTGGCATAGATTGAGCCAACAATACTTCCTGCACTCGTTCCAACAATAAAATCAGGACGAATGCCTTGTTGTTCCAAAACTTCAATTACACCAATATGTGCGTAACCACGCGCACCGCCGCTACCTAATACCAAAGCGATAACAGGGCGTTTTTCTTGTTTTTTAATTGAGGCAAAAGGCATAACAGCAGTTTGTGCTTGGGCATCTTCAACAACAGGTCGTAAATGTGAAGTGGTCTGACAACCTGTTGCCAAAACGACGGAAAGCCCTAGCACAAAAAGTTTAAGCTGTTTCATATACAATCTTTGCCAAATTTAATCTATTTCTCTTTTAATTTTAGCTCGACTAAACAAAGAAAGTTGTATCACTTTTTTATTAATGTTTTCTTCACTATAAAAAAAGCCCCTGTTTAGGGGCTTTCAATTATTACCAAATGTCTGAATCGACTTTTTGCTTTAATTTAGGATGATTATCAATTTTAAACTCAGGTTCTTTGATCCCTTGTTTTAATTGAGAGGTGTAATCTTTCAACAAAATTAATGCAATTGGCGTTAATAACAAGATCGCAATTAAGTTTATGGTCGCCATCAAGCCCATCGAAAGATCTGCCATTGACCAAACTAACGGTACACTTGTGATCGCACCGAAGTAAACCATTGCCAAAACCAAGACACGGAAAATGAACATGATCTTTGGATTGTTATTAATAAACTGTACGTTACTTTCAGCGTAAGCATAGTTACCAATAATTGAAGTAAAGGCAAATAAGAACAGAATAATGGCAAGAAAACCACCGCCCCAGCTACCAATTTGGCTCTCTAATGCTTTCTGCGTCAATGTTACGCCTTCAAAGCCTGCTTCGTGATATAGACCAGACACCATGATGATAATCGCAGTACATGAACACACCACAAAAGTATCGACAAATACACCAAGCATTTGTACTAAACCTTGATTTACAGGGTGTTTCACATCAGACGCAGCAGCAGCATTTGGCGCAGAACCCATACCAGCTTCGTTAGAGAACAAACCACGTTTGATCCCCATCATCATTGCCATAGAAATCATTGCGCCGAAGAAACCACCAGCTGCAGCTTCAAACTCAAATGCTTTGGTAAAGATCAATTTAAAGATCTCAGGCAACATTGGTAAGTTAGTCATCGCAATGTATAAAGCGACCATGATATAAAGCAATGCCATGAAAGGAACGATCCCTTCAGCAACTTTAGCGATACGCTTAATCCCACCAAAGATAATCAGTGCTGTCATCACGACTAATACGATACCAACCCATGACACTTCGAGATCAAGTCCGCCGAGACCCAATACAAAATTGGCTTTATCCCAACCCCATGCATGTGAGGTCGCACCAATAATTGCATTTGCTTGTACCGCATTAAATACAAAGCCATACGCTAAAATGAGTGATAGCGCAAAAACGATCCCTAACCACTTTTGTTTTAAGCCTTTGGTGATGTAGTACGCAGGGCCACCACGAAATTGCTTGTTTTGATGATCTCTCACTTTAAATAGTTGAGCGAGTGATGATTCAACAAATGCAGAACTCATCCCAAGGAAAGCAGTCACCCACATCCAAAACACAGCACCAGGACCACCAATCGCGATTGCAATCGCGACACCTGCAACATTACCAACACCAACACGGCTTGCCAAACCTGTTACGAAAGCCTGAAATGGAGTAATCCCATGTTCATCTTGCGCTTCTTTACGGCTCCCTTTCATCACACGGATACTGTGTAAGAATAAACGAAGCTGTACTGCACCCGTCGCTAATGTGTAAAACACCCCAACCGCAACCAACAATACGACCAAGAAATTCCAAAGCGGATCATTCAAGAATTGTACCCACGACATCAGCGTGGCATTTAATTGTTCATTCATCACTTATTCGCTTAAAAAATTACATGCACATCAAGTACATATACGATAACAATGGATGAATCAAAAAAGCCCCGCATGGGGCTTTTGATCCGACTTAGATAAAGAATTTCAAAATTAATTGAATCACTGTCGCATTGATTAGATCGACGAAGAATGCACCACATAATGGAACAATCAAGAACGCTTTATGCGATGGGCCATACATATTTGTGATGGCCTGCATGTTTGCAACAGCTGTTGGTGTTGCCCCCATACCGAAACCACAGTGACCCGCTGCCAAGACAGCTGCATCGTAGTTTTTACCCATCACACGGAACGTCACAAACGCAGCATAGAGTGCCATCGTCAGTGTTTGCGCACCAAGAATCACAACAAGCGGGCCAGCCAAATCAGCCAATTGCCATAATTTCAATGAAAGCAAAGCCATTGCCAAATAAAGTGATAATGACGCATTACCAAATACATCAATTGCACGGTCAAAAATATCTACTTTCAATAGGCTTTCTAAGATGTTACGTAAAACAACGCCGCCGCCAAGCGCCCAAACGAAAGTCGGTAACTCGAACCATGTTCCTTTACTATAACCTGTCATAAATTCAGCAAATGCTAAACATGCAGCAAACATACCGAGCGTTGTAATCGCATTATCAGCAGTAATTAAACGGACTTGATGTGGATTTTCAAATGGCGCAAGCTCTTCAGGATGCTTATCAAGATGCGTATCACGATCTTTGATTTGCGCTGGTGTTTGCTCACGAGCAAGTCCATAACGATTAATCAACAATTTCGCTAAAGGACCACCGATCACACCACCGATAATCAAACCAAATGTCGCACTCGCCATACCCAATGCCAAAGCGCCTTGGATACCATGCTGAGTCTCAAGAATTTCGCCCCAAGCACCCGCTGTACCGTGACCACCTGTCAACGTGATTGAACCTGCAATCAAACCAATCAGAGGATCAATACCTAACAACGATGCAAGACTCATCCCGACAACATCTTGTACGATGATGAATGATGCGATACAGATCAGGAATAAAACTAAGCCGATCCCACCCTCTTTTAGCTTCATGAAATTGGCACTGAGACCAATTGAAGCGAAGAAAACTAGCATGAAACTCGTTTGTAATTGACTGCTGAAAACAATACTGTAGCCCCACATCGAGTGCACAAGTAATGAAATTACCGCTGCAACTAAACCACCAGCAACAGGCTCAGGGATGTTGTAACGTCTTAAGAAGTCAATTTTATTAACGAGAAAACGCCCTAATAATAAGACGATCACCGCCGATATTAGGGTATAAAAACCATTGAAAGTAAATTCCATATCTTCTTCCGTTTATTTCATTCGTTTTTCAGATGTTTTTTCCATCCTACAGCCAATGAAATAGTAACTCTCAAAATGAGTGAAAACTCAATCAGCTTAATAAAAAACATACAGTTCTTTGTAAGAACTCAGCTTTATTTAACCTGATTTGTTTTCACGGATGATTACACCTACAGGATAGGTTAGAAGTTATAGCGAGCCATTGCTCCTACACGGTTATCCTTACCTTTTTGACCATTAAAGGTTTTACGTTCGCCATAAACATATTCTAGACCGAACGTAATAGGTGAAACAGGTGAATACATCACATTCCACCAACCTTGTTGTAGTGTCTTGTTTTGCGCTGTATCTGCAAAAGCTTGTTGAGCAAAGTCATTACTATCATTTGCAAACATTGCGCCATACGCCAAAGTACTACGAACTTTTGGCGTAATCTGATACGTCGTACCAACGGTAACTGCATCAAATTCATTCAAATTTAAATCAAAATTATTTGGATTTACATTGAAAGCATTGTTGGTATAAAGCAAGAATTTGCTGTCACCTTTAACATGCGAATAATCAATCATCGCCTGTAATGAATCAGTGAATTTATATTTTGCACCAATTGCAACGCCCCAACCGAGTGCAGATTCATTCGCACTTAGTTGTTTATCATCGTTAGCAAAACTTTCTTTACTGCGAGCTTCTGTCAATAACGCACGCGCTGATGTTGTCCCCTTACCTTCGGCAAAATCATATTTCAATTTCGTCGTCAAAGTAGGCGCTCGATTGTCATCATTACCTTTTTCTAAGGCAACAGCATAAGTTGTTGTAGGGTTTAATTGAGTACTATAACGAACCATAGGCGTACGGTAAGTACCAATCCCTAATGGTGAGTTAAAATCAAGCATTTCTGGCTGTACGTCTGTTGCCAAGAAAGTTGATGTTGTTTGACCAAATAACCAGTCGTTATATGTGAGATACGCATGACGAATACGAATCGTGTCATTGCTACTACCGCCACGGAAATCAACTTCTAATTTACCACCAACGTCTGCACCTTGGACAGGTGCTTTGAAATCTAGGCCAAAACGAGTCACTGTCGCAGTGCTGTAGAATCGGTCGCTATTTTTCTCATTATTTTCAAGATCAACCTTGTTGATACGGTTGAAAATGCCATCACCACCTTTGGCTTGATAAGAAGCATCGCCACGTAAGAATCCATAGAGCTGAACTTGTGCGCCCGAAGCAGTGCTAAAGCCCAATGGTGATTTCTGAGATGATTCAGTAACAGCAACCGCTTGAGAATTTGGTGCGTTTACAACAGTCGTCGCTGGTGTTGCAGCAACTTGAGGAAGATCATTTTTTTGTTTTGATTGCGGAACATATTGTTCAAGTAAAGCGCGTAGTTCTTTTACTTCATCACGAAGTTGTTGAATCTGTTCTTGCTCACTAGCGGCCTGAGCATTGTTCATCATTAAGGCAGCAACGGTAAACGCCAATCCCTGAATTACGAACGGCTTACGGATGAGAGATAAACTCATGAGAAGCTCCTGTATTGGTGTATATTTCAACATTTTCCACAAGCATAAAATTGGGTAAATTTTGTATGCTTGTCATAGAAAATTCCCCTCACCCTAACAGTAAGGAAAGCCTAATCAATTTTTTAAAAAGGGCGTATTATGCATAAATTTGGAATATTGTGTGTATTTTTTTATTTGAGTCGCAAGTACTACGCCTCACACTTCCAAGTAAATATCATTTCTATTTCATTGTGTTATAAATATATTTCTTTTTCACATAACAAAAACACCCTCTAAAAAATTATTTTCATGCTGTATGAATCGCGTACAAATGCTTACTTTTCACCCAAACCCAAGTCTACGACTAAAAAATCATCCGCAAAAAATATGAATTCCTTTATAGTCTCAAGCAGTGAGAAAGATCAGAAAAGATGAGGAGCTTTTATGAACACGGAACAAGTCCGCCACGTTGATGATGCCATTACTTCACGTCACTCTGTACGCGCATTTTTAGATACGCCTGTTGACGTTCAAACGATTAAAGATATTTTGGCAGTTTCAAGCCGAGCACCTTCTGGAACGAACACGCAACCTTGGAAAGTTTATGTCGTTACAGGTCAAAAACGTGCTGAGATGATTGATCGTGTATGTGCAGCACAAATTGAACTACATCAAAAGCCCGAACTTTCTGATCAGTATAAAGAAACTTTTGCCTACTACCCTGAGACTTGGATTTCGCCATTTATTGATCGTCGCCGTGAAAATGGCTGGGGCCTTTATGGCTTACTGAACATCCAAAAAGGTGAAAAAGAGAAAATGGCGGCACAGCAATTACGCAATTTCCAATTATTTGATGCGCCTGTTGCACTTTATTTCACAGTCAATAAAGCCATGGGGATTGGTTCAAAAATGGATATTTCCATGATGATTCAAAATGTCATGATTGCAGCAAAAGCTCGTGGATTGGATACTTGCCCACAAGCGGCGTGGAACCATTTTCATCCAATCGTTTTAGATGTGCTGAATGCACCTGATGATGAAGAATTAGTGTGTACTATTGCTTTAGGTTATGCAGATCCCGACCATATTGTAAATACCTTCATTACACCTCGATTATCTGTAGAAGATTTCACTGTATTTATGGATTAAATCTCTTTTAACAGTATCTCTAAGCAGAGATACTGTTTTGCTGTTTTCCAACCTTAAAGATTGCAAATAAACCAGCACTGGTAAAAAGCAGCATCATGATGCCCATATTCAGCGATGCTTTCCAAATAAGAAAATTCAAAATCACCCCACCAAGCAAACCACAGGCAAATTGCATACTGCCCATGATCGCACTCGCAGTTCCAGCTCGGGCACCCTGTTTCGACATTGCCAAAGCCATCGCATTTGGGCCAGTCAAACCAATTCCTGAAACCACTAAGAACAAACCAGACATCAAAAACCATAACGGCGCGTCATGCATTAAGCCTGCACTAACCACCACTAAAGCACCAAAACACTGAATCGATCCGCCTAAGCGTAAGCGTGGGAAAATCCCCATCCGCGTATTTAAATGTTTATTTAATGATGACATCAACATAATCCCAGCGGCATTGAGCGCAAATGCATAGGAGAAATGTTGTTGAGATAAGTGGTATTGCCCCATGAAAACAGCTGATGCTGAACTGATATAGCAAAATAATGCAGCTCCCGTTAAGCAACCAGCAAACATTGGCACTCTAAAGCTTTCATCTTTCAGAATTGCTGCATATAAAGTTGTGACCTGATAAGCAGACAATTTTAAACGTCGCTCTACGGGCAGCGACTCTTTAAAAAAGAAATGCACACAGAACCAGCAGATCACACCGATAATCGCTAAGGCAGCAAAAATCATCTGCCATGGGAAAAAGCTTAAAATCCACGCCCCAAACATCGGTGCAAGAATTGGTGCAAGCCCCATCACAATCATCATGCTAGAAAAGGCCTGCGCTGATCCTTGTACATCCAAACGATCACGAATAGCAGCACGAGCAATCACCACACCGACACAACCACCCAGTGCCTGAAAAATACGTGCTGCAATTAACGCCCATTCGTTAGTCACAAAAACGCAAGCTAAACTTGCAACGACATAAAGCGCTAAACCAAAATATAAAGGTGTTTTGCGTCCAATACGGTCACTGACTGGCCCATAAATTAACTGTCCAATCGCAAGCCCTAAGAAATATGCAGGTAAAGTATTGGCAATCATTTGTGTACTTACCCCAAATTCATCTGCCATTTGTGGCAATGCGGGTAAATACATATCAATTGATAAAGGGCCTAAAGCGGTTAAAAGTGCAAGCAACATAATCCAAGCTGTTGAATACTGTCGTGAATTAGATTGCTCAACCTTCATAATGCTGCACTTTTCAAGTTTATTGATCGTCTTAGCTTAACATTCTCGTCCTAATTTGTGCATAATATTAAAAGCCTGCTAACACTTTAAAAAGGTTACCAGTCCTCCTATATATCAATTGCAAATACAAAAAGGACAGCACTTGAATCCTTGGTTCGGACGATTTAAACAGCTCACCTATAACACCACGTTTATGTATAACGTGCGGATGTTAATCGCCTTTATAGGTACTGCCTTTGTACCCTATTTGCTTGATTTTCAATTGGCGACCATTCCTCTTACACTTGGTGTCGTCGCAGCAGGTATTAGCGATATCGATGATCGCTTTTCAGTACGAATCATGAACCTGATTTATACTTATATTGGGTTCTTCATCACAGCTGCCTCTGTTCAACTGCTATTCCCTTATCCCTTTGCTTTTGCAATTGGATTGATTGCCTCTTGTCTTGGATGGATTTTATTAGGTTCTCTCGGCAGACGTTATGCAACCATTGCTTATGGGTGTTTAGTCGTTTCCGTATATACCATGCTAGGTGTTCATCTATTTGAAGATTGGTATCTTCAACCTGCCTTATTGGTGATTGGTGCAGCATGGTATGGACTGATCTCAACCATTAGTTTTTTACTATTCCCAGTACGACAATTACAAGATCAACTTTCATCTTCATACAATGCCTTGGGTAGCTTTTTATTTGCAAAATCCAATTTGTTTGATGTCGATATGACACCTGCAAGTTACCAGCAAAGTATGATTGATTTGGCCTTGGAAAATGGAAAATTAATTTCCCTTTTTAATAATCTGCGTGTCGCATTAGTTACTCGGCTCAAGGGTGACAGAGGACAGAAAGATACGCGTCGTAGTCTGCAATATTATTTTGTTGCCCAAGATATTCATGAACGTGCTGACTCTGCCCACATTGACTATCAAAAGCTTGCCAAAGTCTTTCAGCACAGTGATATTTTGTTCCGCTTCCAGCGTATTTTAACTATTCAAGGAAAAGCATGTCAGGACTTGGCTCAATGTATCCGACATCGAACACGATATACCCATAACAAACGCTTTAAGCACAGCTTTGAAAACTTACGACTGTCACTTGAAAAGCTCCGCGAAGATAATCTTTATGATCAGGTCAGGATTAATGCATTATTTGCACTTTATCAAAACCTCAAATCAATTGATGCTCAACTACAAAACCTTGAGACCGAACGTAACTTACAGTTAATCAATGCACAACAAGCTGAAAACCAACTCAAAGATGATGATCTCAAAGGTGTAAATGACATCATTATTCGGATTAAACAACACTTATCGCCTGAGTCAGTGCTATTCCGTCATGCGGTTCGTTTATCGATCGTGTTATTTATCGGCTATGTCTTTATTCAACTGACAAATATTTCGTATGGTTACTGGATTCTATTAACGGCACTATTTGTCTGCCAACCAAACTTCAACGCCACCAAACGTCGCCTCTATCTTCGTATTATTGGTACTTTGATCGGCATCATCGTTGGTTTAGCTGTGATTTATTTTATCCCTTCCCTCGAAGGTCAATTAGTCATGCTGGTATTGAGTGGTGTGTTATTTTTCGAGCTACGCAGTAAACAGTATGCTCAGGCCACTGCCTTTATTACCATTCTGGCACTGATCAATTTTAATCTTGATGGTTCTGCTTTTGCTGCGGGTTTACCTCGATTCGTCGATACTGTTATTGGCTGTGCATTGGCATGGTTTGGTGTCAGCTTTATCTGGCCCGATTGGAAATTCCGTCGTCTCCCACGTACTATCCAAAGATCGTTACAAGCTCAATGCCAATATTTAGCTGAAGTCGTAATGCAATATCACCAAGGTCGTAATAACGCCTTGAACTATCGTGTCGTCAGACGAGCTGCGCATAATAATGATGCCGAAGTTGCCTCTTTAATTTCCACACTTGCCACTGAACCCAATATTGACCCAACACAAAAGACTTTGGCTTTTGAGTTTCTATGTCTGAGCCATACGTTCCTGAGTTATGTTGCAGCACTCGGAGCACATCGTGAACAAATTCAAGATCAGGAAGTTCTTTCCTTACTGGATCAAGCACTCGATGATATTCAAGGTGCGCTCTTAAGAGATGAAGTACCTGATTTATCAGCACAAAATATGTTGAGTACGATCCGACAGCGCCTAAGCCGTAATGATGAAAATGATCAAAAATCATTGATTATCTTGCAGCAACTTTCTTTAATGCTCAGTATTCTGCCTCGTTTAAGTATGCTTAAACAAAGTCTACATCATGAGCCAAATGAGGATGGCACTGAGTTTGCTTCTCTCTAACTTATCAGCCATTTGCATAATATCTTTGCATGCTAATTGGTGTTAAACTTAACCTAGTTCTAAACTCATTTTTTATACTATGACCGCCAAAACGCTATACGCTTATACGCTACAACCTGTTCCTTACGAAGTTTCTGAAGTTGAACAACGTCAAGCCCAACTTATGATTTGGCGTAGTACTAACAAATTTAGTCGCAAAACATGGATGATCATGATTGCACTCGTTGCTCTCTCTTTGATCGGTGCTGGACTCATTAAATATTATTCGACTTATTCAACAGTTATTTGTTGGGTCGTGATCATCTCTGTAGCCCTCTTCTACCTAGTAAAAAGATTTGGTCTCGAGTGGTATGTAAAACGCAAAATGAATGAATTTCCGGTTCAGGAAATTAAAGGTATTCGTTTAGGCGTACAACCACACGGCATCGTAATGCGTCAAAAAGTTGGACTACAAGAAGGTACAGCAACGATTGGCTGGAAAGATATTTACGAGTGGTATAGCTCTCCAGATTTCATTTTGGTGAACTTTAAAGTAAAAACTCCTAAAGGCGAAGAACAACAAGGTGCTTATATCTTGCCAAAGCGTATGGATTCTAAGAACTTCTCTTTCAATACTGTACGTAAACATTTAAATGAAGTTGTAGGCGCACCGAAGTCAATTTAACTTCTAATTAAAAAAAAACCTCTCAAAATGAGAGGTTTTTTTTATGTCATTAAAATTAATCTCTAGGTACTTTTAATTATTTTATAAATCATGCATTCTTCCAATCAATATTTAAAGCTTTAATATTCATAACATAACTATGCAACAGAATTTTCTTGAAAATAAAAAAATTGCTGAAACTCTAACTCATGTATTCAATGGTACACCAAGTATTTTTAGATACTGGGATGAACCTAAAGAAAACTTTATCGATATCTTTATTAGTACAGGTTGTTTGAGTCCAGAACTTACAGCTTACGCAACAATAGGATTATCTGATTTTCCAAATTTGGTTGGCTCGAATAAGCTTGATATACGCGTGGAAATCATTGGAATTTGTTTAAATGATTCAGAGAGTTTTGCGAATGTTTTAAGCACGGCTGCTTTTTGTATCATAAATTCACAGTGGCCCTGCTACCCTACTTCAATTTTTCCTAATATTCTAAGTATGTATGACTGCTCTCAGACAATGCAACATCTATTCTTTACTGATCCATTTCTTTGGGAAGATCAGTTAAAACGTTGAATTTAGAAACCAAAACTGTAGCTTGGCTTTTAGCAGTGCCTATTTCTGAAGCAGAATGTCGATATGCAGCAGAACATGGAGCAGAGCAATTAGAAAAAATTTTGGCAAAATATCAAATTGATGTTGCTGACATAAATAGAGCCTCTATCTTTTAAAAGTGCCCCCTTAAAACACATAGATGATATACGTATAAGCATTTGTGTCTGATAATTATTAAAAAGTTAAAATAAATGAGAATCAAAATCAATATTACCTACAAAATCCATATTATATTCTTAATCTTGAGTTATAATTTTTTACATGAACTTAACCATCTTTTCATTCTTCAACCATGATTAAAAAAGTCTTCTTCCAAATCCATTGGTTTTTAGGGGTTACCGCAGGTTTGATTCTCTCTCTTATGGGAGTCACTGGCGCAATTTACTCATACGATCAACAAATTCTAAACTGGCTCAATCAAGACAGCTATGTTGTTGAAGTTGCAACTACACCTAAATTAACCCCTGCTCAGCTTTATCAACATTTCAATCAACAGCAACCAGAGATTGAAATTAATAGCATTACCATCGCCTCTGATCCGACAGCCTCCTCCACCATCAACATTAAAAAAGAAGGTGCGCGTCGTGGCTATAATATGATGGTCAATCCATACACAGCAGAAGTTCTGCCTGAAATCAGAGGTCGAGATACTTTACAGTTTATTCAACGACTCCATCGCAATTTAACCGCTGGTGAATTTGGTGCACAGATTACAGGTGCATCTACACTGATACTGATTTTCTTTGTACTCAGTGGAATTTACTTAAGATTCCCTAAAAAGCATTCTTTTAAACAATGGTTTTTTATCAAACCAAAATTAAAAGGACGCAACTTTATATGGGATTTACATGCAGTCATTGGAACATGGGTCATTATTTTTTACCTGTTATTTGCATGTACAGGCTTATATTGGTCTTATGACTGGTGGCGAGCTGGTATGTTTAAAGTCATGGGGGTTGAGCAGCCACAGCGCAATCAACAACAGAATGAACCTAAGAATAGAAAAAATAAACAACCTGAATTGGCTCAACAACAGGTGAATACTATCCTGACCCAAACTTGGACAGGCGTAAATGCACAAATCGGACGTGAATATTCAAGCCTTACATTGAACATTCCAAAACATGATAATGCAAAAATCGAATTATCATTTGTCGATGCAATTCCACAGCACGAACGCGCACGTAACCAAGCTGTATACAATTACCAAGACAATAAGTTCGAGAAATTTGAACTATATGAAGATAAAAAGCTTAATGAAAAAATTATGAGCAGTATGCTACCTGTACATCGTGGTAGTTTCTTCGGTTCAACTTATCAATTTATTGCGATGCTCGCATCATTGGCAATGCCACTGTTCTTTGTAACAGGTTGGATGCTTTATCTTAAACGTCGCAAGCAGAAAAAATTAACCCAAGCCGCTCGCCAATCGCTGAATACACAGCAAATTGACCCAAATGCAAAGCCTTGGCTGATTACTTATGCATCTCAAACAGGTGTAGCTGAACAACTCGCATGGCGTACAGCAACTAGCCTGCAAGAAGCTCAACAACCAACAACCGTAAAACCGATTCAACAGCTCACAGAACAGGACTTGCTCCAAGCTGAACAAATGCTATTTGTGATCAGTACGTATGGAACAGGTGAAGCTCCAGATCTTGCAACCAGCTTTAGTAAAAAATTGATGCAACAAAAATTAGATCTGAACAACATGCAATACGCTGTTTTAGCACTTGGATCTAAAGAATATTCAGATAGCTATTGCAGTTTTGGTCATGCAGTGGATCAATGGTTAAAACAATCCAATGCACAATCACTATTTGAATTAATTGAAGTCGATAATGCTAACGCTGCAGACATCCAGCGCTGGAATCAAGCTCTCTCAGACGTGACTCAGCATGAACTTCATGCGATGAACATCGAAAAAGTATTTGATCAATGGACACTCACCGAACGTTCTGTTTTAAATCCAAATAGTTTAGGACAACCCGCATATAACATTGAATTAACAGCACCTTACGATATCACTTGGCACGCTGGTGATATTGCAGAAATTCAACCTGCTAATGCTAGAACGGAAATCCAGACTTTCTTAGAAAAACATCAGATTCCCGCTCAAACACTTGTAAAATCATCGAATCAAACGATTGAAGAAACACTTTGGGATAAGAATCTACGTGTTGAAATAAAACCATTTACCAATCTTGAAACTTTGGTTGAACAACTTCCTCGCCTTCCTACGCGTGAATACTCGATTGCAAGTATTCCTTCTCAGCAAGTTCTTCGTCTTGTCGTGCGTCAAAAAAGCGATACTCAGGGTCACTTAGGCTTAGGTTCTGGATGGCTTACAGAATTCGCTCAGCTTAAAGAGAAAGTGGCTTTACGTATTCGGACCAATGAATCATTCCACTTAATTGACGACAACCGACCAATTATTTGTATTGGTAATGGAACAGGCATTGCTGGTCTGATGAGTCTATTACAGCAGCGTAATCGTCAAAACTACGTTGAAAACTGGCTTATCTTTGGTGAACGCCAACGTGAATGTGATTTCTTCTATAAAGAAACCATTGATGCTTGGAAAAATATGGGTACATTAAAACGTGTTGATTTAGCCTTCTCAAGAGACCAAGAACAACGAATTTATGTACAAGATCTTTTACGTACAAATGCGGATGAACTCAGCAAATGGATCAATCAAGGAGCTGTTATCTACGTATGCGGTAGTATTGAAGGAATGGCATCAGGTGTTGAACAAGCACTGATTGACATTTTAGGTGACGAAACAGTTGATCAACTTCGCCAATCAGGTCGCTATCGCCGAGATGTCTATTAATTCACTATAAGCCCTATAAAAACGAGTGAACTTTCACTCGTTTTTTTACTCTACGATTTGCCTTTCTCATAATTTTGCATAAACTTAGCAGCGTTCAAATCGACAACGATTAAGATTATGCAAATAAGTACTTGGGTTCGTATTTTTTTAGCCCTCATTGGTTCAGTATTATTTTTGGATGGGGCAATTCTGATTGCATTGAAGAAAATTCATATTGGAACGGTTATCCCCTTCCTACTCGGACTGTTTTTTTGTATTTATGCTGCATTTTACTATCATATTGAACGCTTCTTTTTTTACCATTTCCGCTGGCATTCAGTTTGGCGTTTTGGGTGGTTATGTTTTTGGATTTGGTTAATTAGCTTAGGCTATTTTTTTAATTATCTGTCTAAAAACAATACGCAAGCTCAGAATATTGCACCAGTCAAAGCCATTATTGTTTTAGGTAGCGGCATTGAAAATGGTCAACCTTCAGCTACACTAGCAAAACGCCTAGATCGAGCAGCTCCAATCGCCCTTGCCCAGCCAAACGCGAAAGTCGTCGTTTCAGGTGGAGTCGATTTTGGCGAGACAATCAGTGAAGCGAAAGCGATGTCTCAATATCTTCAACAACACTATCGCATCCCAGCATCACAAATTATCTTAGAAGAACAAAGCACTAGTACCGAACTGAACTTAAAAAATAGCCAACTGCTTCTAAACGCACGAAATATCATGATTCAACAACCTATCGCGATCGTCACCAGTGACTTCCACACATTACGTGCAGCTGCAATTGCAAAGAAACAAGGTTATACAAATATCACAATGCTTGGGGCAACAACACCTTTGGAAACTCGCTACAACGCTTGGCTCAGAGAGTATTTTGCTTATGTCAGTGGTTGGGCACTCAATGAATATTGATGCGCACCTATCACCTAAAATTGATTGCATTTAATTATGCAATCTAATTTCTCGTGGTAAAGGTAATTTTAGCTCAGCGAACACTTCTGGGCGTTGTAAATAAACTTGATATAAAAAATTTTTGATATCTAATAAAAATGCATCAGGGGCAACAAGGAGGTTATTGCCTTCTGGTGTTAAGTCTAGAGATAAAATCGTATTGTTCTCTTTTAAAAAGGGAATCATCTTCTGTATTAGACTCATTAATGATATTTCTTGGACTGAATAATTCGCCCAACTGTCTTTCATCAATAATTTAGCCAATCCCTTACTCTGCCAAATAGATAAGGCATGCTGACCTGAAGGTGTCGCACACAAAGCCCAACCATCGTGATACAAAGCAATCACTTGACGTTGCATAACAATATTTTCTATAAATTGACGATAAGCATCTTTTGGAGATGTATTTGTGATTGTAGTTTGAGATTTCGACGCAGCCTTGCGTTGATATGGATTTCTCATAAATTACTTCAATATTAGAATCATTATTGACGCAAATAATAAGATAATTTCAATTTGATTACAATGATTTGAGCTTTTTAAGAAGAGATATGGTGGGCGCTGACGGGATCGAACCGCCGACATTCTGCTTGTAAGGCAGACGCTCTACCAACTGAGCTAAGCGCCCTGAGCGAGTATAAACAAAGCGAAACTTTGTCTAAGCACAAAAGGAAAATTATCAATATCCCTAATGGCATCTCGTATCAGAGATCAAGTATTAAGATACTTGTTAAAACTAATATTTTCTTGAAAAGGTATCATGAAAATGGCGCAGCGGACGGGGCTCGAACCCGCGACCCCCGGCGTGACAGGCCGGTATTCTAACCAACTGAACTACCGCTGCACTGGTATTACTTCTATAGAGAAGTAAATGTCACAAATTATGGTGGGCGCTGACGGGATCGAACCGCCGACATTCTGCTTGTAAGGCAGACGCTCTACCAACTGAGCTAAGCGCCCTGAGCAAGGTAACAAAGAATACTTTGTCTGAGTAAAAAACTCAACTCAACCCTAGCATGCAAATTTAAAGTGGCGCAGCGGACGGGGCTCGAACCCGCGACCCCCGGCGTGACAGGCCGGTATTCTAACCAACTGAACTACCGCTGCACTATAATTTTGCAATTATGGGGTAAACGATTATTAAAACTTAAGTGGCGCAGCGGACGGGGCTCGAACCCGCGACCCCCGGCGTGACAGGCCGGTATTCTAACCAACTGAACTACCGCTGCACTTGAGTCTTAACGTAAAGGCTTGGTGGGCGCTGACGGGATCGAACCGCCGACATTCTGCTTGTAAGGCAGACGCTCTACCAACTGAGCTAAGCGCCCTTAACGTCTTCATCGTTTGTGAGGTGCATTATAGAGAATCTTTACAGCCTGTCAAACGCTTTTCCCAATCTTTTCCTAAAAAAGCGTACGAATGATTAAAAAATAAGTAATTCTTTGAAAAAACCGATATTTCCGTATTTTATTTAAGCACTTATTTCCATTTTAGAACTTCCTTTTCTAACGAATGTTCAGAAATATAGACCAAGGCATCTTCAGAAATGAGATCAAACAACTCGATAATTTCGTCATTCTTCATTCTGATACAACCATGCGACATTGGAATTCCCATTGGTTCAGTATCAGGAGTACCATGAATATAGATATATCGTTTAAATGTATCGCATCCCTCTCCGTGATTGAAACCCTGCTCTAAACCATCTAGCCATAAAATACGAGATAAAATCCAATCTCTTTGAGGGAATTGTTGAGCAAGTTGCTGGTCATAAACTTCGCCTGTCAGCTGACGCGCAATGAATACTGAATTTTGTGGCGCATTTTTACCAATTTTCTGTGCAACTCGATGCCATCCGCGTGGGGTTTTCCCACTATTTTCTTGTTCTCCAATACCATTTTTGCCAGATGAGATCACATAAAACTTATTATGTTTAGGTAAACTTAAAGTTTGTTGTGCTAAATCAATAACAACATCTGCTTGCTCAAGTGTATGCGCCATTTTTATCTCGGTATTAGATGAATCCTATTATTTCACCATAGCGTATTCTCTATTTCTTGTATTTTTCAGTAGTTTTTTTTGTTTTCAACTTAAAATATTCAAATGGGCAGCATTTACTATATGCCTAAATAATCAGTAAATGCCCTTTTCCTATCGTGGTTCGGGACGCATCCATAGCCAGGCAGCAACAATAAACATAGTGACATCAGTAAAAATTTTGACGAGAAAGGGAGCATTGGTAAACAGCATTAAAATACCGCTCAACAGTATCATGATACTTGCAATCCATTTGGCTTTACGGGGAACAGTCCCATTTTCACGCCAGTTACGCAATGTCGGTCCGTATTTAGGATGATTCAATAACCAAGCATCCATTTGAGGCCATCCTTTAGATGCGGCCCATGCGGCTAAAATAAGAAAGACTGTTGTTGGCATTCCTGGCAATATCGCGCCAATAATTCCTAGCGTAATAAAAATTACAACTAGACTCCGCCAAAACAAAGTTTTCATTTAGCAATTAACCAATACGTCAACACAAGCATGCTAGTATAAAGTGTTTTTTATCTGCTTTCTTAAACTTAGCTTACTTATTTCTGTGATTGGGTTAAATGATGACTAAAGCTGTTGCTTATTTTGAACCTTGGTTACAGTTTAAAACCCCTATCGTTAGACAACTCGCTTTTAGTATCGCCAGTCCAAGTATTTTGGCAAAGCTCCCGCAAGAATTAATAATAAAAAATGCTTTTGAGTTGCATGATTCTACGCACTGGCAATCACTTTATCAAAAGTATGAACCTCGCTTATTCGAACTTGATCTTTCCCCCCAGCCTTTGATTGACTTTCTCGCTAGACTTAAAAGTACTCGTTTGGGCTTACGTTTTGAAAATTTATTATGGTTTTGGTTACTCGATAGTGATTACCACCATTATCAATTACTTGGACATAGTATTCAGATCATTTCTGGCGCGATAACGCTAGGAGAGCTGGATTTTTTGGTATTAAATCAAAAGACTCAACAAGTTGAGCATTGGGAAGTTGCTTTAAAATATTATTTGGGGGAATGTAAATTAGATTTAGCTGAATGGTATGGCCTCAACCGTGAAGACACTCTCAACAGAAAGCTAAAACATTTCACTGAACGTCAGTTTCAATTTTCAGAAGCAAATAACCACATCATTCAACGAAAATTTGCTGTGATGAAAGGTCAACTTTATTTACCTACTAGATATAACATTGCAAGAGCGCACCTTCCGGAATGGATAAATTCAGAACGACGCTTAGGTCGTTGGGGAACTCACCTCCCTCAAACAGATTATCATCGTTTGCAACGCCCTGAATGGTTATGTCCGAATCAAAATTTGAGTTCTGAATCAGCAAAATGGTGGACTGATGGTCTGTACTACGCCCCTATGAATGAGCCTCAATATTATATGTTTCGAACCTCAAGACTTACATCATTAAATTCAGCTTAAATGAAGATTTGTTTGTGAAGTAACAATTCATAACACATCTACCAATAAACCATCATGTTCATTTTCTAGTACTTTTTTTAGTCTCTAAGAACATCATACTTACATTTAAACGGAGAAGATGATGAAAAAAATCTTAGTTGCTTCGATCATGACCGCTTTTGTATTGACTGGTTGTAATACCTTTAAGGGTTTTGGGCAGGATGTGTCTAAAGCAGGTGATAAAGTTACTCAAACTGCTGAAAAAACTCAGGATAAAATGTAATTTTTTAGAACAACCTCCACAAAACCTTATCTAGACATAGATAAGGTTTAATTTGACATACCTTTCTCAGTGATATTCCCCTATTATATCGGTTCAGATTTCACCAGATTTAGCCACATCTCGCATGAACCACTCCGATACTTTAGAACTTAGCCTACAACTCCTTCGTCAACCCTCTGTCACTCCAGTCGATCATGATTGCCAAAAAATCATGGCTGAGCGTTTAGAAAAGGTTGGTTTTAAAATCGAAAATATGCGCTTTGACGACGTTGACAACTTATGGGCGCGTCGTGGAACTGAATATCCTGTATTTTGCTTTGCTGGTCACACGGATGTGGTCCCGACTGGTCAGTTAGATGCTTGGAATTCAGATCCATTTTTACCAAGTATCCGTGATGGTAAGTTATATGGTCGCGGTTCAGCGGATATGAAAACAGCATTAGCCGCAATGGTTGTAGCATCAGAACGTTTTGTCGCTAAACATCCAGATCACAAGGGTTCTATTGCTTTCCTAATTACTTCTGATGAAGAAGGTCCATCAATAAATGGTACGGTTAAAGTTGTAGAAACTTTAGAAGCACGTAATGAGAAAATGACGTGGTGTTTAGTTGGCGAGCCATCTAGTACCAATACACTTGGTGACATTATTAAGAATGGTCGTCGTGGTTCACTCAATGCAGTACTCACGGTACATGGCAAACAAGGGCATGTTGCTTATCCGCACCTTGCGCAAAACCCAATCCATCTAGCATCTAAAGCAATCAATGATTTATGTGAAACTATATGGGATCATGGAAATGAATATTTCCCTGCAACATCATTCCAAATTTCAAATATCCAAGCCGGAACAGGTGCAACAAATGTTGTTCCAGGTACACTTAAAGTGACATTCAACTTCCGTTACTCAACAGAAGTCACCGCAGATGAATTAAAACAACGCGTTTTAGCAATACTCGACAAATACAATCTAACTTATGACATCAACTGGACTTTGTCAGGATTACCATTCCTAACCCCAGTTGGTGAACTTGTAAATGCCGCAACCACGGCAATCAAAAATGTCGTTAATGTTGATGCAGAACTCTCAACCAGTGGCGGTACTTCAGATGGTCGCTTTATCGCACCAACAGGTGCTCAAGTGCTAGAGTTAGGTGTTTTAAACGCAACAATTCACCAAATTAATGAGCATGTGAATGTAGACGATCTAGATCCGTTAGCTGAAATCTACGAACAAATCCTTATTGAATTGCTCGCATAAAAATAAAATTAAGTAAAAAAGGAACTCAAATGAGTTCCTTTTTTACTATAAACCAAGCTTTTTTTGTATGTTTTGCAAATCTGGGACATAAAACTGTTTATCCCCCATTTTCACATATTTAAAGACATTCTGATCAGCAATATCCCGCTCTTCATCTACAATCTCAGAAATACGCAATCGAATCGATTCAGGCATTTCATTACAAACTAAAGCAAAGCGTTCAGAAACGTCATCACCCTCAATAACTAATGCAACCCCTTGCTGCTCACTCGGATCATTCACAGAAAAAACAGGAAGCTTTAAATCATGCCACTCGATATAGTCCGCATCGGTTTGAGTATCCATTGCGGACAAAACAATATTCTGTGGCAGTAACATTGGCACATTTTGATGACACTCAATAATATAAGCATCAATAAATCCAGTAGAAACTGTAATTAAATGCTGTAACTCTTGCTGGTCAATTTGACCTAATGTAGAGTTAGCGCTCTTTTTAGCCATTATTATTCACCTCTTAGCGCACTGCCAGTAAACTTTCAATATTTTCCAAGAGAGCTTCTTCTTGGAATGGTTTACCCATGTACTGACTTACACCTAATGACAACGCTCGCTCACGATGTTTCTCACCTGTACGTGAGGTAATCATGATAATTGGCAAGTCTCGATGTAACTCATGATGTCGAACAAGGTTTGTTACCTCGAAACCATCCATTCGTGGCATTTCAATATCAAGCAACATCAAATCTGGTTTAATGGTTTCGAGTTGCTCCATCGCATCCACACCATCTTTAGCAGTAACCACATCATAACCTTGTCGTTCCAACAAGCGAGATGTAACTTTACGTACCGTTACTGAGTCATCGACGATCATAATCAAGCGACGCTCATCATAACGATGTTTAGTATAGGTCTCATCAGCTTGTTTGCTACGATGAGTTGACTGCGCTTGACGTGCAATATTTTGACCATCCAAGATCAAACAAACTTGACCATCACCAAGAATCGTTGCACCTGCAATTACACCAATGCTTGAGAATTGTTGGCCGATTGGTTTCACTACAATTTGTCCACGTGAACCAATTAATTGATCAACCAACAGCGCGGTCGTTTGCCCTTGAGCACCTTTAACTAACAGAACTGGCAATGAATGCACGATACCACTCAAACGAGGAATTGGCTGTCCCGCAACGAATTCAGACAAGTAACGTAAACGGTAATTTTCCTGATCGATTTTGAAATAGTCTTCTTTACTCTCAAAGTATTGCTCTAGTGCAGCAGGTGAAATACGGACAATACGGTCAATTTGCGCCAATGGGAATGCAAATTGTTGATCGCCAGCTTTTACCATCAAGGCATCACTTACCGCTACCGTAGTTGGAACTCGAATAGTAAATGTTGTGCCTTTACCTAATTTCGAGTCAACACTGACGTGACCACCAAGCGCCTTAATATCACTTTGAACCACATCAAGACCAACACCACGCCCTGAAATCTGGGTGACTTGAGCCGCGGTACTAAAGCCTGGATGGAAAATAAATTGTAGAATTTCTTCTTGATCAAGCTTTTGGTCTTTGGTCATAAGACCAGTTTGAATTGCTTTCTGCTTGATTCGGCTAACATCAATCCCTTTACCATCATCACTGAATGTCACAACAACATCAGTACCTTGACGACCAATATTTAAAACAATACTACCCGTTTCTGGCTTATTGGCTTTCAAACGATGTTCATGATCTTCAATACCATGGTCAATCGCATTACGCAGCATGTGTTCGAATGGTGCAACCAATTTTTCAAGAATACTACGATCTAACTCGCCTTCAGTATTATTAACAATTAAGTCCGTTGGTCGATTTAACGTTGATGCAGTTTGGCGCACGATACGCTGTAAACGAGGTAACAATCTAGAGAATGGAACCAAGCGAGTACGCATTAGACTTTCTTGAATTTCGGCCTGAATACGCGACTGTTGTAATAACAGGCCTTCGGTATCACGAATCTTTTCAGATAAGGTTGTTTTAAAGTCAACCAAATCCGATGCTGATTCAGCTAACGATTTCGACAACTGATTTAAAGAAGAATATTGATCCATTTCTAATGGGTCAAAATCTTCATAGCGCGAGTTTTCGCCACCATGGCGTGCAATAATCTGACTTTCCAATTCGCCTTCCATACGGCGCAACTGATCAGCCAAACGCTTAATCGCAAGCTCCATTTCCGTTAACGTACCGCCCAGCTGACCTAAGTCCATTTCGATACGTGAACGGTTGATTGCATTCTCACCTGATAAGTCAATCATCTTCTCAATGACATCAGCTGAAACACGAATCATCTCATTGTTTTGCTCAACCCGCTCAGAGCTTTCCCACTCACCCAACATTGAAGGTGGCTCTGTACCATCTCCCTGAACAAACTCCATAGTATATTCAGGAGTAAAGATATCTTTAACAGACAGTTTTTGTGGTAATTGAGCAGAAACATCCACAAACTCCATCTTCTCCAAACTTTGTTTTAACCCATCAAAGTTTGCATATTGGCGTTTAAAGATTGCATCGCTTAACCAAGCAAAGGCTGTGTTTAATAAATTATCGTAAACATTCGAATTGAAATGGTGCACACCAAACTGCTCGAATGCATTTTCTAAATGGTATGCAATGATCGCAATTGCATCCAACTCAGCCATTCGTGCGCCACCTTTTAAACTGTGGGCATTACGCTGAAGTTGTAATAACAAACTACGATTACTACGTTGATCAAACCATTGTTTTAATAAGCTCTGAGCTTGTTCAAGTAGCTCAGCAGCTTCCTCTAAGAAAGTCTCTTCAACTAGAGAGCGAACTTCATCATCAGCATGTAGAGATTCCGTTTCTTGAGTCGTATCTACCGATATACAACTTTCTTCTATTACAGGCTGTTCGATTGATTCTACGACTTCAAACGTAGCTTGTTCTAATGACGGCTCAATGATCTCTGCCTGCGGCTCAACAAGTTCAATTTCCTCTGCCTCACGCTCTACCACATCAGCATGAGTAACAGGTCTGCTCGGTTGTTGGATCAATTCCAAGACATGTGTTGACGGATAGTCAACCTGCTGGTCACGAATGATTTGAATACGATCAGCGATATCATCCTGAACTAAACGAATTAAACCAATTAACTGCGGTGAAGGCTGCAACTGTTGATTAATCAACTTCTCATAAATCGTCTCAAGTTCATGCGCGATTAAGCCGATATGACGTGCCTGAATCATATTTGCACCGCCCTTTAAGGTGTGCAAATAACGCATCAAGTTCTTTAATGCATCCGTATTTTGATAATTCACGGTCCAAAGATTTAAGTCTGAATCAATACCAACCAACAATTCATCTGCTTCATCAAGGAAAATATCCAGTAAATCAGGATCGAACTCACGATTAGATTCGCCTGAATTTAACAATTGCTTATCTAAGGCCAATTGAGATGCTTGATCTGCGGTATCAAAAGCAGTGGTTTGAGATAATGACAAATCTAAAGTCGACAGCTCATTTCCAATACTGAGTTCGTCTGTAACTGTTTCTTCTTCAACGAATGCTTCAGAAGTTGTTTGTGCCTCCACAGAAATTTCAGCAGCAACACCTGTAGACTTAGCTAAACTTGTTAAGACAGTCAGAATATGTGTTGATGGATAATCAACTTTTTGATCTCGTATAGTTTGGATTCGATCAGCAATATCATCTTGTACTGCACGAATCACACGAATTAAATCAGGAGAAGCTTGTATTTGTTGGTTGATTAACTTCTCATAGATGGTCTCTAACTCATGCGCGATTAAACCGATGTGACGTGCCTGAATCATATTTGAACCACCTTTTAAGGTGTGCAAATAACGCATCAAGTTCTTAAGTGCATTAAGATTTTGATGATCGACTGTCCAACTATTCAAATCATCATCAATACCAGACAATAATTCATCGGCTTCTTCAAGGAAAATATCTAATAAGTCAGGATCAAAATCTTTGTTAGATTCAGCAGAATCTAACAACTGCTTATCTAACCGCAGTTGAGCAGATATATCATTTGATTCGACTGCAACATTAATATTTGGAGAAACATTTTCCTCACCCACCGCTTTAATTTCAAGTGAAGGCAATGATTCATTTTCAGAAGTTTGTTCCGACTCTAAAGCTTCAATATTTTGTTGAGTAAATGAACTTAATTCATTCAATAAAAGTTCATGAGCTTTGGTTAAAGTGACGCGTTGACCAGCGGCTAGCGTGTCAAACAACTGGATAAAGTGCTGATGAACTTGATGATATAAATCAAATGCATAATCAATATTCAACAAGTTTGGTTTGAACAATAGATCTTGATAGCTTGATCTCATTAAACTCGTATATTGATACATCCCAATCGTTGCATGGTGATGGGTATGCTGTAGCAAAAGCTCTGTTTGATGACTTAAAGATTGAATATATTGAGGGAACTCATTACGAGCACGTTTTTCAAAATCAAACTCAACATCTAATAAATCATTGATATTTAATTCTAATAACTGAGAAACAAGTCCCTGCGGACGAACAGCATCACCCTGTTTTTCTTCTAATTGGAAATCATAACTATCCCATGCAGCATTAAAAGTACTATAAATTTGATCAAGCTGCTCTTGTGCACCTTCTTGCTTCAAGGTATGTAAATAGTCTCGAACAAACTGAGCATAATTTGTAAGAAGCGCTGTTTCGTCTGAACTAGAATCCAATTCATCTTGCAACAAAGTTTTAAATAAGTTTTCTACTTTGGAACTTGCTTCAAATACTTGATCCACATGCGCCATAGCTGAACTACCACGCAATGTATGTAATGCACGAATCAAAGTATTATAGTTGTCGTTGGTTGGACGCTCGGTTAACAAGAACTGATCAATTGTAGCTAAATGATCCTCTGCTTCCTCTAAGAAAATAGCGAGAGTTTCTTTAATGAGAACATCATCCACCTGATCTTCGCTAATAAAGTCGGCAGCCTCTGTGAACTCAACTTCTGCAGCAATTTCTTCAGTAGTAACATCTTCTAAGCTTGTTGTGACTGTTTCACTATTTAGTGTATTTGCTAATTGTAATAATTCAGCTAGCGAAGGTTCAGGGCTTTGCTGTTGTTGTAATTGTTGTCCTAAAAGAACCAATGGTTTTAAATTAATTTGATGCTTTTGAACCGATTTAAAATCTTGGAAAAGTTTAAAATGATAAACATTGAAAATGGCTTGGACATATTGCTGAATTTCGCTGTTTAACGAAAGTGTACCAGCAAGTACTCTGTTGAGAGTATCTTCAACCGTCCAAGCCAATTCACCAGAAGACTTCGCACCCACCATGCGACCAGAGCCTTTTAGTGTGTGGAAATGACGACGAATATCTGTCAACACATCTTGCTGATTCGGCTGCTCGATCCATTGAGCCAATAAAGGTTCTAACTCAACAAAAATCTCTTCTAACTCTTCGATAAAAATTTCGAGAATTTCTGAGTCTTGTTCAAGATAACTATCTTCAGGAAGCGTCATCGTTTCAACTAACGTTTTTAATATTTCTTTCATAGCGGCTTCTTTCGTTTTTATCCACGAATTGTGGCTAAAAAATACGTTTATCTAACGCACAAGATGTCTTTCCGTCGAATCCTCATCTTGCCGAGATAGTCTAGATCTCTACAAAAGGAAGGCAGATACCCCATCTACCCTCCTTTCTTGACTTATTCAGGTAACTTAAAGTCTGTTACCGATTCACGTAATGATTCAGCCATATTTGCCAATTCAGAAACTGAGCGAGCTGTATCAAAAGTTGCAGTCGTAGTTTGAGAGGTAATTTCCTGTACGACATTCATCGTTGTAGCAATATGACCTGCTGATGCAGACTGAAGTTTTGCAGCATCAGAAATGCTTGCAATTAACTTCGCCAAATCGCCCGATACCGTTTGAATTTCGTCTAGTGCAATACCAGCATCTTTTGCTAAGTTCGCACCACGAACAACTTCTGAAGTCGTTTGTTCCATGGAAATAACGGCTTCGTTTGTGTCTGTTTGAATCGTTTTTACCAGACTCTCAATCTGCTTCGTTGCTGATGCAGAACGTTCTGCAAGACGCTGTACCTCATCCGCTACAACGGCGAAACCACGACCTGCTTCACCTGCCATAGATGCCTGAATAGCAGCGTTTAATGCCAAGATGTTCGTCTGGTCGGCAATATCGTTAATCAGAGAGACGATGTTACCAATCTCTTGTGAAGACTCACCCAATCGCTTAATACGTTTTGATGTTTCTTGAATCTGTTCACGAATATGATCCATACCTTCGATCGAACGGTTTACAACTTGCGCACCATTCGATGCAATTTGTACCGAACGTTGTGCTACGTCAGCTGATTCAGAAGCGTTTGCAGATACTTGGTCAATAGACAATGCCATTTCGTTCATCGCCGCTGATGCACCCGCAATTTCTTGTGCCTGATGCTCTGATGCCTCTGCTAACTGATTGGTAATATTCTGCGTATCTTGCGTATATCGAGCAACCTCTTGAGAAGTATCTGTAATACGGGATACAAGGTCGCGTAATTGATCAATCGCAAAGTTAATCGAGTCAGCAATTGCCCCTGTAAAATCTTCAGATACCGTTGCATATGAACGTAAGTCACCATCTGCAAGATCGGCAATTTCATCGAGTAAACGTAAAATCGCGTTCTGGTTACGATCATATTCATCTTGCAAGCGTGTAACACGCTCTTTATCCGTATTACTACGCAATGCAAGTAACTGTAATGCTGAGAAAACTAGCAATCCTAATGCACCAATTAATACGATACCTGCAATTACATTAGCCCAACCACCTTCAGCTTTATCAGATAAGGTATTTAAAGCACCAAGTAAATTATCTGATTGTGAGAAAATTTCAGATGAAGCCTGACGTACACGAACGATTTGATTGGCGTTCTTTAAAACTGTTTCAGCTGCTGATTTCAAAACTGCATCATAGTCAGACTTAATACTATCAACAGACTCGCGTAAATCAGGTGATGTAATACGTTCTACACCTAATTCTGCACTACCATTCAATTGAGCATTTAAGTAAACACCAAAGGTATCAATATCTGCGCCGAAGTCATTTGCAGATACGCTAGAGTTATCTGTACCAACAAGTACCGAGTTAATAGAACGCAAAATACGTTCCGCAATAAATACTTGGTTCTTCGTGATGATTACCTGACTACTTGGCATGTTCTCACGAACCATTTGATCGACCATCAAGTTATATTCTGCCTGAATCTCAGGAATAGTTTCACTGATCGAAATATTGGTATCGTATAATTGATTAATAACTTTTTGTTGAGAGGTAATCAACTCAATATTTTTAGCAACTGCACCCCAAAGCGAATCTACTTTCTTGTACTCTTCTGAACCCGTACCGTAAACACTTTCAACGGTTTCAAGGTTTGTTACAAATCGCTGTTGAGATTCAACCAGGCTTTTCATTGCTTCTGGTGTACCAGACGCAGTTGCTTCAGTCGCTTGACGAGAAATCATCTGTGATAATAAACGCAACTCACCCAAGCTACGAGTCAATTGATTCGAGCGTGGTACACTGACGAAAAGATAAATCAAGAGAATAACTGCTAGAGCCAAAGCAATTAACGCACGATAAAGAATAGGCTTTGATTTTTCAGTTTCACCGAATAATCGAGAAAACTGATCGAGTTGCGTACGGATCTTTTCTAGAAATGCACCGCCACTTTTTGAGCCAGCACTATCGCTACCGCTAGCATTTTTCTTTTTAAGTTTAAAGCCCATATCAGCTTCTCCCCTGAATACGCGTTTATCTTCCGTAGCGCATTAAATTAGTTTATAAATTTTATTGATGCATTCATGTATTGAGGATTTTTCAATAACCGACTCAGTAAAAATACATGCCATTGTTGATTATGTTGATGGAAATACCCCTGACAATAGTCTTGCAACTTATCATCTAACTCAGAACTTTGTGAAAAGAAACTCTTTTTATTAAAGTGCTGAATCCCCAAAACCTGATCAACAACCAAGCCAACATACTGATCTTGATGACTTATACAAATTACTTTTTGTGTCGGAGAAAATTGGCTGCGTTGTCCTGAAATAAAATGTGTTAAATCAGAAACAGAAAGCAATCGTCCTCGAATATTTGCCAAACCACGTACCCATGCCTGAGTATTTGGAACTGGGGTATATTTCGGTGGATAAATCACCTCAGAAATTTCCCCCAATGGTGCAACAAAATATTGCCCTAACATCTCAAATGCGATACCAGACCATCGGCTGACTTCATTTTGAGTTGAAGCATATTGTTTATTGCCTCGCTTAGATAAGCGAAGCAATTCGATAAATCCATTTGCTGCCATAACCTATCCCGTATTGAGTAATGAAAAGGCTCGTATGAATTAACTTAATAATTGTTTAATTACATCAATAAGCTGTTGCTCATCAATTGGCTTGGTCAAATAGTCACATGCCCCTTGACGCTTACCCCATACTCGATCTGTCGCCTGATCTTTGGTACTTACAATCACGACAGGAATGTGTTGTGTATCTTTGCCTTTACTAATTTGACGAGTCGCTTGGAAGCCATTCATCCCTGGCATCACCACATCCATAAGAACTAAATCAGGTAACTCAGCTTGTGCCATTGTTACGCCATCAGCACCGTTGGTTGCTTCAATTACTTCATAACCGTGTTTTGTTAAAATTTCTCTAAAACGAAAAGTTTCAGTAGGAGAATCATCTACTATAAGTATACGAGCCATTTTTTCCTCAATTTAAATTTTATGCGCTAACATGGTTACGAATCGCATTTAACAGCTCATCTTTACTGAATGGCTTTGTTAAATATTCATCAGACCCCACAACACGCCCTTTTGCCTGGTCAAACAAACCGTCTTTGCTTGACAACATAATCACTGGAATATTTTGATAGTTTAATGAATTCTTGATTAGGGCACAGGTCTGATAGCCGTCTAAGCGCGGCATCATAATATCAACAAAAACGATATCAGGATTTGCTTCGGCAATTTTCGATAAGGCTTCAAAACCATCAACCGCTGTCACAACTTCACAACCTTCTCGCTGGAGCAAAGTTTCAGCCGTACGTCGAATTGTTTTTGAATCGTCAATCACCATTACCTTTAAATTTTGAAATTTATCTTCCATTTAATTGTCCTGCCCCATTCACTCAATACAAATTATGGTTGGTTTAATTTGTTTTATACAGATTAGTTGATATTTTTAACATATCTCTACTTGCATTATCAATGAAGTTTTTTGAACCAACATATCAGTTTCCTACAACAATAATAATTAGGTCACACTTTTCACCAAATAACTATTTTTTTTGCATACTAAGTATTTTTAATTGTATAAATAGCTACTAATATACAACTGATTATTATTTAAAAATAAGTGATTTAATTAACTTTTATCGGGGAATGTAATGACTGGTTCGTTAAAGTTCGGTTTCCGTATTAGCGACTTTACAACGATTGCTCGTAATTACATTTGCGCTGTTTTTTTATGCGTTTTTTGCTCTTCTAGCTTTGCCGCAGTTGAGCAACCCAAAGCCGTTTGGTACCGTTATTACGATAAAAATGGTGTCGCAAATGTGAGCACATCAGTGACCCCTGAACATATTCGTTATGGCTATGAAGCACTTGATCGCAATATGCAAGTGATCAAAAAAAATCGCCCTTATAATGCCGCCCAAGATATTCAACAATCTGCACGTAGAGAGTCTATCGCTAGACAGAGAGAGCAAGATTTACGACTTAAACGCGCCTATGGCAATACCCGAATTGCAGCCTCAAAACGAGATCAAGTTCTCGCAACACAAAAAAAGCAATTAAATTATCAACAAGATCAGCTCAAACAATTACAGCAAGATAAAATTGCATTTAAGCGCCAAGAAATGGAATATCATCGCAAAGGACAGGCAATCCCAACACAACTCAAAAACAATTTAGAAAATAACAACAGAAACATTGATAATGTCAAAAGAACAGTTGAAAGTTTACGTAATACTTATCATAAAACCGAATCTGACTATGAAGATATTATCAATCGCTTACGTATATTAGAGCAAAATGATGCGAGTCGAACGCGCTAGCTTAACCATAGCTTAAATTATAATCTCCACACACTCGTATCACTTGGAAGAAATGCCACTGTTTAGTTTTTCCGAAATTAATGATTTCATGGCATAATACCTCGTCTTCAGAAATGCTCTGTTTATCTTTTCATTTTTGTTGTCTTCTTTAAATAACACTTAACTTTAGGATAGTTTCCATGCGCGCAAGCCGCTTTTTATTTGCAACGTTAAGAGAAACCCCAAATGATGCTGAAGTCATTTCACACCAGCTCATGTTACGTGCGGGGATGATTCGTAAATTAGCTTCTGGCTTATACTCTTGGTTGCCCATGGGAACGCGTGTCTTAAAGAAAGTTGATGCGATTGTTCGCGAAGAAATGAATCGTTCTGGTGCTTTAGAAGTATTCATGCCAGTTACCCAACCCGCTGCGCTTTGGGAAGAATCTGGCCGTTATGAACAATACGGTCCAGAATTGTTACGCTTTAAAGATCGCCACGATAATCCATTTGTACTTGGTCCAACACATGAAGAAGTGATCACAGATTTAGCACGTAACGAACTAAAAAGTTATAAACAGTTACCTTTGAATTTTTATCAAATTCAAACTAAATTTCGTGATGAAATTCGCCCACGTTTTGGTGTGATGCGCTCTCGTGAATTTATCATGAAAGATGCCTATTCATTTCATGCTGACCAAGCTTCTCTCCAAGAAACTTACGACGTAATGTATGACACTTATAGTCGTATCTTTACACGTCTTGGCTTAGACTTCCGTCCAGTTCAAGCAGATACAGGTTCAATTGGTGGTTCAGCTTCTCATGAATTCCACGTACTTGCTGCAAGTGGTGAAGATGATATCGCATTCTCAACTGAGTCAGACTTTGCTGCTAATGTTGAAATGGCTGAAGCTGTTTTAGTTGGTGAACGCGCCGCTGCAACTCAAGCTTATACGCTTGTTGATACGCCGAATCAAAAAACCATTGCCGATGTATGCCAGTTCTTAAACAGCGATGCTAAACAATCCGTTAAAGCACTTTTAGTACAAGGTCCAAGCGATGAGAAAGGTCATACACCAGTGGTTGCCCTGTTCTTACGTGGCGATCACGAACTGAATGATATTAAAGCTGAAAAGCATCCCTTAATCGCTGCGCCTTTAACTTTTGCAACTGAAGAACAATTACAACAACATGGATTAACTGCAGGTTTCTGTGGCCCGCAAGGTCTCGTTGAAAAAGGTTTAACGGTTATCATTGATCGCGCTGCGTCTGTTCTATCTGACTTTGTAGCTGGTGCAAATGAAGTTGATAAACATGCAACTGGCGTAAACTGGGATCGTGACGCAAAATTCACAGAAGTATTTGATCTTCGTAATGTTGTTGAAGGTGATCCATCTCCTGATGGCAAAGGCACGATTCAAATTAAACGTGGTATTGAAGTTGGCCACATCTTCCAGCTTGGTACAAAGTACTCTGAAGCATTGGGTTGTAAGGTTCTCGGTGAAGATGGTAAACCATTTACAGTGACTATGGGGTGTTATGGCATAGGCGTAACACGCGTAGTTGCTGCTGCAATTGAACAAAACTTTGATGATAAAGGTATTATTTGGCCAAAAGCGATTGCACCTTTTGAAGTCGCAATTGTTCCAATGAATGCACATAAATCACCTCGCACACTTGAAGCTGCTGAAACTCTATACGCTGAATTACAAGCGCAAGGTTACGATGTATTACTTGATGATCGTAACGAGCGTCCAGGTGTTAAATTCTCTGATCTCGAGTTGATGGGAATTCCACATCGTATCGTAATCGGTGAAAAAGGTTTAGATGCTGGTACTTTTGAATACAAAGGTCGCCGAGATGCGGAAGCGAGTAACTTAAGCAAAGATGAGCTTATGGCTCAACTCACTCGTTAATTAAAAATTTCGCGTATAAAAAAAGCCGTTTTAGAACGGCTTTTTTTATTGCTCAGTTATACAGTTAAATCTTTAATCATTTCTGAAGGTCCATTCTTTTTGACCGACTCAATCCCTTTCTCACGAGACTGTTCACTGGCGTAAAGTTGACTTGTACCAATTACTTGATGATTTGCAGCTTTTAAATTGAAATAAGGCTTCTCATTCTTAGAAGTTAGTCGCTCATATCGAACATCATCGGGACTATTTTTTTGCACTGATGCAATTCCATTCAATGCGGCAGCTTTAGTCTTATATAATTCGCTATTTAAAATAGTTTCAGCATTACCCGCTTTTAATACAAAACGATATTGCCCATCACTCGCTTGAGTTACCTCGAACCATCCAGCCATAAAGACCTCTATTTATTCAAATTGATTATTTGTTATTCACCCAATATAGAACAGCCAACCGCAATTAAAAAGATCGTATTTTGTTCACTTTTAGTAATTTACTTCACTTATAAAATAAAAAGGGAGCACGCGCCCCCTCTCACCACAAATCAAATTAAACTTTTTTAACAAATTCTGATTTTAGTTTCATAGCACCGACGCCATCAATCTTACAATCGATATTGTGACCATCACTTGCATCTGGCACTAAACGAATACTTTTTACTTTCGTACCCACTTTAACAACGGAAGATGAACCTTTAATCTTAAGATCTTTAACCACAGTAACACTATCGCCATCAGCTAGAACGTTACCATTTGCATCTTTAATTATTTCTTCTACATCAGAAGCTTGAGTTTCTCCGTCCTTCCACTCGTGTGAACACTCTGGACAAATAAGAAGATCGCCATCTTGGTATGTATATTCTGATTGGCATTTTGGGCAATTTGGCAAAGACATAAAAAAATCTCAAAATCCTATTATGATGGATAGAGACCATTTTTCAAAATCTCAGGACTGAATCTCTTTTCCATAAAAATAATTTTTGAGTACCAACGCATGATTTAACTCAGGGTCTTTTGCTGCATAAATTAATGTTAATGGTTGTTTCATTGCAATCTGTTTTAGTTCATCAACATGAGGATTCTCCCCTAATTCATGGTAATAGCCTTTTTGAAAACTTTGCCAATGTGCAGCCTGATGACAAAACTGCTTGCGTAATGCATTGGAAGGTGCAATTTCCTTTAACCACAAATCCAAATGTGCCCGTTCTTTTGAAATACCTCTTGGCCATAAACGATCTACAAGCACACGCATGCCATCTGACTCATTAACTGGATCATAAATACGCTTAATTTCAATTTGCATCACTGCCTCCAGATGGTTTAAAACTAACTCTCCATTGAGATATCAATGACTTGTCCATGTGAATCAAAACTAACGCAAATCACATAATTGGTCACTTGATCAGGCAAGCTAAAATCAAGCATTTCATAGGCTTCTATTTCCTCATCATCCCCTTCATGCTCAAGTACCAAAGCATCTAAAACCTGTAAGGGTGTCGGTGAGGATGTCCCAAAATGTTTAAACCAATATTCAGGTTCAATTTCTTCCAAATGATGTTGTATATATAAATCAACGCTATCTTCAGCTTGTTGATCTTCTAAGGCCAATTGCATGGCAGCTCGTGCTAGTTTTTCACGTTGCTGTAAAATGGATAACTCTTTCATTTCCCCACCTCAAAATATCAAATTTATTATTAGTTTTTATTTATATTTCAACACTTCAATTATTGATTAGGAATATCTGCTTCTACAAGCAAAGCAAATAAGCTTAGAGACTCTTGCCAACCTAAGTAACAAGCCTCTACAGGAATAACATCTGGAATTCCTTGCTGTGTAATATGAACTTCCGTCCCCACAATCACAGGTTTCAATTCAACTGTCACATTAATCTCTCCTGATAAGTTAGGATCCTCGAATTGATCTGTATAACGTAATCGTTCATTCTCGACGATTTCAATATAAGTACCGCTAAAAGCATGAATATGACCTGTTGAAAAGTTAGTAAATGACATTTTATATTTGCCGCCCACTTGTGGATCAAAATGATGGACTTTTGCGGTAAAACCATGTGGTGGCATCCATTTCACTAATACATCTGGATCTAGAAATGCTTTAAAAACACGTGTTGGAGGAGCGGTAAAGACGCGATGTAGTTTTACTGTACCAGACATTGTTATTCTCCTTTTTGCTGTTTTTTTAACCTGCAACTTTATCATATCAACTTCTATTAGAACTGTGGTGTTGCTGATCCCTCATTTCAGCTCGAATATCGAGAATCTAAAGCTGATTTTTTGTGAAAAATGGCGCAAAATAACAGTCCATATTTTCGTGATCAGAATATAGCTTTAGGATTGATCTATGAGTCAACTTGCTTTCACGGCTTTTAGCTTAAATGGTGTAGATGCACAAAAATTCCTTCAAGGACAAGTGACCGTTCATACAGAGCGCTTAGCTGAAAACGAAAGTCGCTACACTGCTATTTGCGATTTAAAAGGACGTATTCATTTTGGTTTATGGATTAAAAAACTTAATCCTGAAAGTTTTGAGCTTGTGACAACACAGGATCAAGCAGAAGAGTTTGCAAAGCACATTAAAAAATTTGGTGCTTTTTCCAAAATGAAATTAGAAGAAGTTGGAACTGTTTTTCCAACAACAAATGGCAAGCAAACTGAATTTTCTCAAACTGAAACTGATATTAACGCTTGGCAAATTCAGGCGATTCAATCGGGTCAAGCTTGGATTACTCAAACAACTGAGCATCTTTTCCAACCGCAAGAGTTACGTTTACATCAACGTGATGGCGTTCATTTTGACAAAGGTTGTTATCTTGGTCAGGAAATTGTTGCTCGCCTTTGGTTTAAAGCAAAACCGAAACACTGGTTACATTTGATCCAAGCCAAAGGTGATCTTCCAATGCCAGCAACCCAACTCAGTAAAGATGTAGAGGTGGTAAATAGTATTGCATTTGAAGATAGCTATCTTGCGCTTGTAATTGCCAAGCCAGCAGCATTAGCAGAGCTCAATGTAAATGTTTTGGATTTACCAGACGCACTGAATGGTGATGTGGCTCGTCCAAACTAAGTCCTTATAAAAATCATGCTTTAATTTTTTGATTTTAAAAACTCATGGGTTATCTCATGAGTTTTTTTGATTTAAATATTTCTTAATTAGTAACCATTTAAATCTCGAACTCGCAAAAATGCTCAAAAATAATAAAGCTAAAATTTAAATAAATTTGAACTACAATTCTTGTCGGAAATCCCAATCGACGTTATTGTTCAACGATTACCTATAGAATCAACTCCTCATGAAAATAATGATCAAAACTTGGTTATCTGCAATTACTTTAAGCTTTTTGAGCTTACAAAGCCTTCATGCTGACAGCAAAACACTAGAACAAAATTTCAAGCGTAATTATCCAGATCTTCCAATCAAATCGGTTTCACCTTCCCCTTTAACGGGTATCTATGAAGTCTATGTCGCAGGAAAAATTATTTATACGGATGAAACTGCAAAATATTTATTTTTTGGAAATTTATTGGATGTGAAAAATAAAACCAATCTTACCGAGGAACGTTTGATAGAGTTAGGAAAAATTGATGTTAAACAGCTACCTCTAGACCAAGCTATTAAATATGTGAAAGGAAATGGAGAACATGCGCTGTATGTGTTCACTGATCCAGACTGCCCATATTGTCAAAAATTAGAACAATATATGACTTCCATCGACAATGTAACGGTCTACATTTTTTTATTCCCACTTAAGAAACTCCATCCTCAAGCTGAAATAGCGGCAAATAAAATTTGGTGTGCTAAAAATCAATATGAAGCTTGGGAAGATTATATGCTTCACCGCAAACTGAATAAAAATTCAGGCCAATGTGGCACGCCTATTCAGAAAAACATAGCCCTTGGTCAATCACTTCAAATCAATGGAACGCCAACAATATTCTTTGCAAATGGCATGCGAGTTTCAGGTATTCCACAAGATGCTGAACAGATTGAATTACTGTTGCAGGAAGCCAGCAAATAGAGCATACAATCTCTAAAAAACTCTTAAATACACCAGTAGTCCATTAAACAAATGGACTACTGGTATAATTTTGATTTAAGTTCTTTGACCCATCTTAATCAAGAGATATACAAAACCATCATTTACATTTTACGCCAATTTTTTATGATGTGTATTGCATATTGCACTCTGCTACATAAAGGATGAAAGCAGGTTTCGGTATAAGGAAAAAAATATGAAAAAGTTGCTCATTGCTAGTTTAATTCTAGCTGCATCTCACTCAACATTTGCAGCTGAGGAAAAAGCCACTGCTCAAACTGATCTATTTGCAAAAGCAACCCAATTATACGAAGACAAAAATTTTTCAGGCGCATTCCAAGAAATGCAACGCATTGCAAATACAGGAAATGCTCAAGCAATTTATAATGTAGGTGCAATGACTCAACAAGGTCAAGGTACGATCAAAGATGAGAAAAAAGCTTTGCAGTATTTTCAAGAAGCCTCTAACAAAGGATTCGGAAAAGCTAGCTTTGAAATAGCACAAATGTACCGTTATGGCAAAAGCAGTGTAGGAATCAGCAAGGATACAAACAAATATAAGCAGATGTTAGATAAAGCAGCAAAACAAGGCTCTGAAGAAGCTGGTGTTGAAATCGCCACCCTATTTTTTGCACAAGGCAAACCAGAATACGATCAACTTGCTATTCGACAACTCATTCCTTTGATTCAAAAAGACTACTACCCAGCAATACACCTTAAAGCTTTATATGATTTAGGTATAGGAACAAAAAACAAAAACCCAATTATGCAACAACGTGCTATAAATACTTTTCGAACATTAGCAGCAAAAGGCTATGCGCCCTCATTATTAGTTTTAGGCAACATGATGGCAAACGGGGATGTAATTGAACAGAACCTTCCAGAAGCTCAAAAGATTTTCTCGTCGTTAGCAGCTCAAAATATCCCAAATGCCAAAGAATCCCTTGCGAAAGTCGAACAAGCAATTGCTGCTCAAAAAGCTGCACCTCCACCTAAAAAATAACAAAAAAAGCGCCTGATCTTAGGCGCTTTTTATCATTTAAAATGCTTACTTACACTGATTCCAGCACTCCAATTACGCCCATCCGCTGGTTCAAAGAAACGACTATTACCATCATTAACAATAACTGAACCTGCATAATTTTTATCAAATAAGTTATCTACACGTGCAAAGCTATTAAAGCCCCAATCTGCATATTTCCAAGCATATCCTGTGTAGATCGATGCAATTGTATAGCTAGCAGCAGCATCACTATTACTGTCATCGACATAGATTTTGTCCATATACTGCGTATCAAGTCCTGCATAAAAACCTTGATCTGGTTTCCATGCTAGCCCAATAAATGCTTGATTCTTAGCGATGCCAGGAATTGCATTACCTTTAGGAATCTCAGCAATTTTTCCAAGTGCTGGAACATATGAATCAAAAGTTGCATCTAGGTAAGCATAACTCGCATTTACAGTAAGATCTTTCCAAACTTGCTTATTCCACGTAAATTCAGCACCTTTTCTTAAAGTACGATCTGCATTACGGAAAGTCGAACGACCATTTGAAGAACCCGCTGAAACAATATCATTTTGAGTTTTGCTCTGGAAAACGGCTACAGTAAAATCACCCAACTGATTTTGCGACTTTAAACCCAATTCATAGTTATCACTAGTCGATGGCTTTAAATCAAAATTAAAGCCCGACTTGTTACTATCAGCTTGATAAGCCATTTCAGTAAAAGTCGGTGTTTCAAAACCTTTTGCATAACTCACATAAGGCAATAATTCAGGCAGAATTTGCCAGCTTAACGCGGCTGAAGGCAAAATCTTGTCATACTCTGTTTTATCACTGTCATTCCCATTACTCAAATAGTGATCTTTAGATTTGTAATGCATATTGCTATAACGTACACCCGTATCTAAACGCCAAGTCGGTAAAAACTGCCAAGATGCTTGTAGATATGGATCGATATTCCATAAGCTATTGTCTTCATCACGGCGTAACGTGCCTTTAACGCCGTATGATGGTTCACCAGCAACAATATTAAAGTTTTCAAAACCTTGTCGATCTTCATCCATCTTATCGACGGCAACACCTATACTAAAGCGAGTATTTGGCAATAACTCTTTACCCGTCCAACGGAAATCAGCACCATAATAATTACGTTCAAAATCTATTACTCCACCTGCGTGATTAGGATTTAATTGTGCAGAGCGAGGAATAGATTGATACTGGGTCACTTGGCGATTACCAAAATATGCCATGCCATACAATTCATGCTGATCATTAAGCGGTTTTGACCACGTGATCCCTGTTTGTGTTTGATCAATATCTTTTCGAACATTGTAAGTATTGTTTGTATCATTCACTTGACGTGGATTATTCTGCCATTGCTGCCTATTCAATCCCTGCGGATCATCAGCATTAATCTTGACGTAATTGGTGATCCAGTTAATTTTACTGCCATCATCAAGATTCCACGTTAGTTTTGCATTATTCAATACTTTATTTGCGCCACTATGATTTCGAAATCCATCAGTATCAAAATAAGATGAACTAATGATATAACTTGGTTCATATTGGTGATCTGAACCGCCCTGTAAAATTAAACCAGCACGATTTTTATTGTGACTCCCACCAGCATAACTCATCTCAATCGAGTCTTTTCCTGTACCTTCTCTGGTGGTTGCTAAAATCGCACCACCTGACGAGTTACCATACAGTGAAGAAAATGGCCCCGTTAAAACCTCAAGATGACTTAAGCTACTCAAATCAACATTTGAGGTTTGCCCTTGTCCATCAGGCATGGTTGCAGGAATTCCATCAACATACAATCGAATACCACGAACGCCAAATGTAGACCGCGCACCAAAACCACGCATAGAAAGTTGCAGGTCTTGCGCGTAATTTTCTCTATTCCTAAGCTGAATACTTGGGACACCTTTCACGATTTCCGTCAAATTAACCTGCGCCGACTGGCTACTTTCAGGCATATCCACCCTAAAAATTGAAGCAGGCGTCTCCATGTAAGAAGTATCTGTACGTGTCGCTTCAACTTTGATTGTTGGGAGTTGTGCTGGCTGATCGTGATCAACCTCAATTGCCCATACTGAGGTATTACCCAATGCCATAAACATGGCAATGTAACCGTATAGAAGATTAATTTTCATCGAAGGCATGAAGATTCCTTATTTCTCGAAATTTTAAACGACAACAGCTAAAGCTAAGAATATGATTATTTTATGTTTATCTTAGGTATTTAACTTAAGTGAAAACAATTAAACTGATTAATCAGCATGATTAGCAAATAAAATTAAATACCCGCATAATTGTAAGTGAAACATTTGCCCTCATTGTATTGTTGTTGAAACAACTTGAGTTAACTATGCCTGAACTTCCTGAAGTTGAAACCACAAAAACCAGCTTACTGCCTTTATTAGAACAACGTGTTCAAGCCATTCGCGTTTTGAACCCAAGCTTGCGTTGGCCTATACCGAATGATATTAAAAAGCTGGTTGGACAGCGTTTAATGCAACTCAAGCGCCGTTCTAAATATATTCTTGCTGAGTTTGAGCAAGACCAAATGCTTTGGCATTTAGGTATGTCTGGAAGCTTCCGTTTATGTGAAGCCAAAGATGAACTACGCAAACATGATCATCTAATTATTGATTTTGAAGATCAGCAATTACGCTACCATGATCCACGTCGATTCGGGTGCATTCTTTGGCTTGATCAAAACAACCAGACTAAACTGATTGATACGCTCGGCCCTGAACCTCTGAGCGAAGATTTTAATGCAGCCTATTTACATGAAAAGCTAAATAAAAAAAATGTCGGCATCAAAATTGCTTTAATGGATAATCATATCGTTGTTGGCGTAGGTAATATTTATGCGACAGAAAGTCTATTTAATGTTGGCATCCATCCCGCACAACCTGCTTCAACGTTAACGAAAGTACAAATTGAGAAGCTGGTTATTGAGGTTAAACGCATCTTAAAACAAGCAATTGATTTAGGTGGTTCAACATTACGTAACTATAGTAATGCGATGGGTGAAAATGGTTATTTTCAGCAAACACTATTGGCATATGGCCGTGCTGGTGAAATGTGTGTGAACTGTGAAACAACGCTTGAAAACCTAAAGTTAGGACAACGAGCCAGTGTATTTTGCCCACAATGCCAGCCATTGAAGCTGAAGAAAGCTTAAGCAAATACAAGGTAATTGAAGGAGAAACATTATGCAAACTGCAATTGTTCGGCATATTCTAGTGAAAGACAAAGACTTAGCGGAACAGCTTAAGAAAAGAATTCAGTCTGGCGCAGACTTTGCAAAAATTGCGAAGCAGTATTCGACTTGTAACTCTGCTAAACGCGGTGGCGATTTAGGTGAAGTAAAAAAAGGGCAGCTTGTACCTGTAATTGATAAATTGGTGTTCACAGCTGCAGAACGAATTTTACACGGCCCAATTAAAAGTCAGTTTGGCTTCCATCTTTTAGAAATTAAATTCCGCATGGATGGTCTACGATAGATAAACAATGAGCTTAAATGTATCCATAAGCTCATTTCCTCCATGCATGAATGAGCTAATCTTGCTGAAGCTTCATGACATAAGTCCATGCATCTATTTTTTCACCAGACTCCAAAACAACTTCAGCAATAACTCGTTCATATTGGAATCCTTCAAACTCATCTAACATTGGCCAGTTTTGTTCTAATTTATCGGTACTAAATAAATAACCCTCAACTAGCAGATCATGTTGATTCAATACAATTGCAGGCAGTCCTTTGTCGGGCCCCCAATCCAATATATGGATGGTTCCATGTACCTTTGCAACTTGCCAATCCCCTTCAATAGCTCCCAAAATATGAGCATTTTCTCTATTCGGACACAATGTGCCATATACAAACAATCGGTTCATCATGTTATTCCATTTCAATTATTTAACATCTTAGAATGAAATTGAGTCAGAGACCATATTCATCAAAACTCATTATCTCAAAGAAATAGCAAATACCAATTAAACAACTACAATAAAAAAACGGCATAATTTATGCCGTTTTTTTATTTAAAGCAATTAAGCTTGCTTTTTCAACTCATCACGAATTTCACGCAACAATTGAATATCTTCTGGTGTTGGTGCAGGTGCTGCTGGCGCTTCTTCTTCTTTTTTACGCATGCGGTTCATGACTTTCACCATTAAGAACACCACCCACGCTAAAATCAGGAAGTTGATCAAGATCGTAATAAAGTTACCATAAGCAAGAACTGTAAGCCCCGCCTCCTGAGCTTGAGCTAAAGTTGTGATGTTTTCAGGACTTGAACCGAGCACAACAAACTTATTGGTGAAATTCACTTCCCCACCAATAATAAAGTTGATGACAGGCATCAGAACATCTTTCACTAATGAATCAATGATCTTACCAAAAGCGCCACCGATGATTACACCAATCGCCAAATCCATCATATTGCCTTTTACAGCAAACTCTTTAAATTCTTGAATAATACTCATTGTTGACACTCCAGAAAATGAATCGAATTACATTTGTTTTTGTACTTAAATTACAAATGATAGGCATTTAGTTGTATGTAAATAATTTAATATTTTTCTCAAAAAAAGAAAGTTATTTCACACTTTAACAACATATTTTATTTTAATAAAAATATGAACTTATGCATGAAATAGACACTTGTTTTACTCAATAAAAAAACCGCCAAATAAATTTAGCGGTTTTCTTCATTTTTCAATTCAGAAAAATTATTTATCACGATTACGTTTACGTTCGTTTTCAGTTAAGTAACGCTTACGAATACGAATCGATTTAGGTGTTACTTCAACTAATTCATCATCTTCAATGAATTCAAGTGCTTGCTCAAGCGTGTATTCAATTGCAGGTGTTAAAGTCAACGCATCATCAGTACCAGACGCACGAACGTTAGTTAACTGCTTCGCTTTAGTTGGGTTTACCACCATATCGTCTGAACGAGAGTTAATACCCACGATCATACCTTCGTAAACTTCTAACTGTGGTTTAGCAAATAAACGACCACGGTCTTGCAAGCTGAATAGTGCATAGCCCAAGCATGTACCTTGAACCATAGAAATCAACACACCATTTTGACGCTTCGCTACTGAACCTTGTTTCACAGGGCCGTAGTGAGAGAAGCTTGATGTCATGATGCCTGTACCAGAAGTCATAGTTAAGAATTCTGAACGGAAACCAATTAAGCCACGAGAAGGAACAGTTGCTTCAATACGGATACGGCCTTTACCGTCAACTTCCATATTGGTCATTTCGCCTTTACGGTGACCCATTTGTTCCATTACAGAACCTTGGTGCTGCTCTTCAACGTCAAACGTTACGTTTTCGTAAGGCTCTTGTTTTTCACCATCAATTTCTTTGATGATTACTTGTGGACGAGATACGCCCATTTCGAAGCCTTCACGACGCATGTTTTCAATCAATACTGAAAGGTGAAGTTCACCACGACCAGAAACTTTGAAACGGTCTGGACTATCAGTATCTTCAACACGAAGTGCTACGTTGTGAATCAATTCACGGTCAAGACGTTCACGAATATTACGTGAAGTTACGAACTTACCTTCTTTACCAGCAAACGGAGAGTTGTTTACTTGGAATGTCATAGATACAGTTGGTTCATCTACAGACAATGCTGGTAAAGCTTCAACATTTTTCGGATCACAAACTGTGTCAGAAATGTTAAGTGCATCGATACCTGTAATACATACGATATCACCAGCAGATGCTGATTCAACATCTACACGCTCTAAACCATGGTAACCCATGATTTTTAAGATACGGCCATTACGTGTATTGCCATCTTTGTCAATTACAGTAACAGGAGTATTTAATTTTACTGAACCGCGTTGAATACGACCAACACCGATAACACCCACGAAGCTGTTATAGTCAAGTGATGAAATCTGCATTTGGAATGGACCATCAACGTCTACCGCTGGTGGTTCAACGATATCAACGATCGTTTCAAACAACGGTGTCATGTCTTCTGCCAACTCTTCAGGAGCTGGACCAGCAACACCACGTAAGCCAGAAGCATAAACGATTGGGAAGTCTAACTGTTCGTCAGTCGCGCCAAGGTTGTCAAACAAGTCAAATACTTGATCGATTACCCAGTCACAACGCGCGCTTGGTTTATCAACTTTGTTGATAATCACGATAGGCTTCAAACCACGAGCAAATGCTTTTTGAGTTACAAAGCGAGTTTGTGGCATTGGACCTTCTTGTGAGTCAACAAGAAGTAATACACAGTCAACCATCGACATCACACGTTCCACTTCACCACCGAAGTCGGCGTGTCCTGGGGTGTCGACGATGTTGATACGGTATTCAGTATCAGTACGTTTATCTAACCATTTAATTGCCGTGTTTTTTGCAAGAATGGTAATACCACGTTCACTTTCAAGCGCATTCGAGTCCATGACACGCTCAATCTCGCCTGCACGGTCACCCAAAGCACCAGATTGTTGAAGTAATTTATCGACAAGCGTGGTTTTACCGTGGTCGACGTGCGCAATAATTGCGATATTGCGGAGATTCTTAATATCAGACATAGAATTCGATACGCTTAAAATTTGAGGGCAGATTATACAGAAAAACACTACACTTTAGTAGTGACAGTTTATTGACATGTGACTTTTTTTCTGACGAAACGTTACAGAATCGTTGGTAAAGTAGACTAACTCTATTAGAATATTCCACTAATGCTTATCGCTTTTTCAAACTCCCATGTCAAATTCCCAACCTCAGCAACAGCTCGACTTAGTTTACGGACTGAATGATCGACCGAAACCTTTTGTTGCATTTTTAGCTGCACTTCAACATCTCCTCGCGATTTTAGTGCCAATCGTTACCCCAGGATTACTAATCTGTTTAGCACTTGGTGTCTCTCGTGAAGATACCAATATGATCCTTTCAATGTCTTTGATCATTTCAGGGATTGCGACATTTTTACAATGTAAGAAAGTCGGTCATTTCGGAGCAGGTTTACTGATTGTTCAAGGTACAAGCTTCAACTTTATTGGCCCGATCATTGGTATCGGAAGTGCAATGGTTGCTGCGGGAACGCCCGTAGAACAAGTTATGGCTGCTATTTTTGGCGTTGTGATTGCAGGCTCATTCATTGAAATGGGTGTTTCTCGTATTTTACCTTGGGTAAAAAAGCTGATTACCCCGTTAGTCACAGGAATTGTCGTTCTGCTCATCGGTTTAACATTGATTAAAGAAGGCTTGATTAGCATGGGTGGTGGTTATACTGCAATGCAAGACAATACCTTTGCTAATGCAGACAACCTGATCATGTCATGTACGGTTCTTGGGATCATCATTCTACTGAATCGTATTCGTATTATTTGGGTGAAAAGTTCAGCAATTTTAATTGCTTTAGTGATTGGCTATATCCTCGCTGGGTTTATGGGACATTTGAACTTTTCAGTCTTGAGTGATGCTCCTTTAATTCAAATCCCAACGCCTATGCATTTTGGTTTAAGCTTCTCTTGGAGTTTGTTTATTCCAATGGCATTCATCTATCTCGTTACCTCTTTGGAAGCGATTGGTGATGTGACTGCAACCAGTAAAATTTCAAACCAACCTGTTGATGGTCCTATTTGGATGCAACGTATTAAAGGTGGTGTTTTAGTTAATGGTGCCAACTCGTTCCTTGCTGGTATTTTTAACACTTTCCCAAGCTCAGTGTTTGCACAAAATAATGGTGTGATTCAACTCACAGGTGTAGCAAGTCGTTATGTCGGTATTTGGATAGCAGTACTTTTAGTTATTTTAGGCTTATTCCCTGCTGTTGCTGCTGTGATTCAAGCCGTACCGCAAGCAGTATTAGGTGGTGCAGTGATGGTAATGTTTGGCGCAGTTGCTGCATCAGGTATTAATATCCTTTCAAGTATCCATCTAGATCGTCGTGCCTTGCTGATTATTGCAATTTCACTTGCGCTTGGATTAGGCGTTGCACAAGTTCCTCAGATCCTTGAGCATTTACCTGAATTATTCAAAAATATTTTTAGCTCAGGTGTCGCAACAGGCGGTATTGCAGCTTTGATTTTGAATATTGTTTTACCTGAAACACACAAATAGTCATCTAATAAATGATCATTGCCCAGTTTAGCAACTGGGCTTTGTTTTTGATGAGAGATCAATAATGGATCCACGTAGTGAAATTGTCTTGAGACAACAAGATTATTTAAACGGGCAAGTTTTACTGATCAATGCCCCAAATGATCAACTCGCCAAAAATTTACCAACTCAAGTACAAGCATCTGTTTGGACTTGGAATTATGCTGATCACCAAAGCTTTTTAAGCTCAGGAATTGATTCAAGCTTTTCAGTGGAATTTCCTCAATCTAACTTTGATCAAGTCGTTATTTTCGTTCCAAAATCAAAAGAACTCCTCAGCTATATTTTGCATGTTGTGGTGAGCCATTTAACCATTGGTCAAAATATTCTTCTTGTCGGTGAGAAAAAAGGGGGCGTGGAACGCGCAGCAAAACAACTGCAACCCTATGGGAAAACACTAAAGTTAGATAGCGCACGTCACTGTCAATTATGGCAATTAAAAATAGAAAAAGCTGAGCAACTTAAACCACTTGAACAATGGTTAAAAACATATACAGTTCAAGTAAACCAAGACCAGCTAGAAATTTGTGCACTACCTGGTGTATTTAGTCAAGCACATTTAGATGTCGGAACAGCCGTATTACTACCTTACCTATCAGAAGTAAAATCAGGTAAGATTGCCGACTTTGGTTGTGGGGCTGGTGTTATCAGCAGCTTTTTAGCCAAATTAAATCCAGAGCAACATATTTTTGCGCTTGATGTTGATGCATTTGCATTACGGTCAACTGAGATGACTTTCAAACGAAATGGCTTGGATTTAGCTCAGTTACATCTACAAGCTGTCACAGGTTTAAAAGATGCACCTAAAGAATTGGATGCGATTGTGAGCAATCCACCATTTCATCAAGGGATTCATACCAATTACGATGCAAGTGAAGAACTCTGTCAGCTTGCAAAATCCCACCTGAAAAGCTCAGGTGAGTTATGGATCGTGGCGAACCGTTTTTTAAACTACCCGCCTCTCATTGAGCAAAGTTTTGGTCAATGTATGATAAAAACCGATCAACAAGGATTTAAGGTACTCTTCGCGAGTGCTAAATAGGGTCAATTGACATGTTCGTCTACCCTACAACCTATGAGAAGTGTCAATAGACCCTTATAAAGTTTAAGGAATTTTTATGAGCGATACATCTGCTCCCCAACACCTTCAGCGCAAGCTCGGGGCTCGCCACCTCAATATGATTGCGATTGGTGGATCGATCGGTACAGGTTTATTCCTTGCATCAGGTTCAACTATTGCGACTGCAGGTCCTGGCGGTGCATTACTCGCCTATGCACTAATTGGTATCATGATTTATTTCTTGATGACTAGCTTGGGTGAACTTGCAACACATAACCCAAGTTCAGGTGCATTCTTTACCTATGGTAGCCGCTATGTTGAAGAAGGCTTTGGCTTCGCCTTAGGATGGAATTACTGGTACAACTGGGCAATTACCGTTGCATTTGAATTAGTTGCAGTTCAATTTATTATGAAATTCTGGTTCCCAGAAATTTCTGGCTTTTATTGGAGTGCGCTGTTCCTTGCCGTGATTTTTGGCATCAATGCAATGACCGTCAAAGGTTTTGGTGAAAGTGAATTCTGGTTCTCGATGATTAAAGTGATCGCGATTATTGTCTTCATTATTATCGGGATCGCCATGATCGCAAAAATCATGCTAACACCAGATGCATCAGTATTTACGAATTGGACTAAAGGTGACGCGCCGTTTGTTGGTGGTTTACAGGCCATGATCGGTGTTGCCATGATTGCTGGGTTCTCATTCCAAGGTACCGAAATGGTTGGGGTTGCAGCAGGTGAATCAAAAGATCCGAAGAAAACGATTCCGCTTGCGATTAAACAAATTTTCTGGCGTATTTTATTATTCTACATCCTGTGTATCTTCATCATTGGCACCTTGATTAGCTATGACAACCCACTGTTGTTACATGCTGCAGAAAGTGAAAATATCGCACTTTCACCTTTCACATTACTTTATGAGAAAGCAGGATTTGCATTTGCTGCTGGCCTAATGAATGCCGTGATTCTAAGCGCAATCTTATCCGCTGGTAATTCAGGCATGTACTCATCAACACGTATGTTATTTGACATGGCAAAAGAAGGCCGAGCACCAAAATGGTTCTCTCAGCTTGATCGTCGTGGTGTACCAATGAATGCACTTTACGCAACGACGGCTGTCGCTGCACTCTGCTTTTTAACCACTTTTATTGGTGAGCAACAAGTGTTTAACTGGTTGCTGAACATGTCAGGTATGTGTGGATTTATCGTTTGGCTTGGTATTGCAATTTCACACTACCGTTTCCGTAAAGGTTATCTTGCTCAGGGTCACAAACTTGATGACCTCGCCTATCGCGCAAAGTTCTTTCCTTTTGCACCGTGGTTTGCATTTATTCTGTGTTCAATCATTATCTTAGGACAAAATTATGAAGCTGTTCTAGGTGGAAAAGTGGATTGGATAGGCTTACTTTCGACCTATATCAGCATTCCATTATTCTTGGTGATATGGCTAGGGTATAAATGGAAACATAAAACCAAACTGATTGCCTACAAAGACATGAATGTTAAAGAAGGCGAATAAAAATCAGGTAAAACTTGAGCCAAGTTGAAATATGAGTAAAATTCACGCTCATATTTCAACGGCAAACTTATACATTGTATAAGTATTTAAGAAAACAGGAGGATGACACGATGCTATTACTACAGGAAAACACACTTTAGATTTGGCACCGTCATCTCACGGACAAGTGACAAATCTTACGATCACTTGTCCGAATGCCTACTTAAGCCTAGCATTCGCTAGGTTTTTTTATGCCTATTCGGACAGAAGAATTAAAATGACCGAGATAAGAAAATGGGCATACAAAAAATACTCAATGCAGATGCACAATTTGGTGTACCAGTAAAAATATTCACCAATGACATTGATCGAGAAAGCATTGAACAACTCAAAAAAATGGCACAGCTACAGTTTGTACATTCACATATCGCAGTAATGCCAGATGTACATGTCGGCAAAGGTGCGACTGTTGGTAGTGTCATTCCGACCAAGCATGCGATTATCCCTGCCGCTGTCGGTGTGGATATTGGCTGTGGAATGAACGCAATTCGGCTGAATTTAAAAGCTTTGCAACTACCCGACAATTTAGCGCCATTGAGACATGCAATTGAGCGCAAAGTTCCTGTAGGTTTTGAGTTGCACAAACAAATCAAGGCAAAAGCCTCAAGTGTTATTCCACTGGAAAAGCGATTGCAACCAATCATTAAAAAGCATCCTGGACTTGTTAGAATGCTCAGAAAATTTGATGCTACATGGCAAAAACAACTGGGTACTTTAGGAGGTGGTAATCACTTTATCGAACTCTGTCTGGATGAAAACCAAGATGTCTGGATCATGCTGCATTCTGGTAGTCGTGGTTTAGGGAATGTGATTGGGACTTATTTTATCGAACTTGCAAAGAAAGAAGCGCAGCATCGGTTTGGACATGTTCCAGACAAAGATCTGAGCTACTTTGCTGAAGGTTCAAATAGCTTTGATGATTATGTTGAGGCAGTGGAATGGGCGCAAGAATATGCTTTTGAAAATCGACGTGAAATGATGCGCCTCATTTTAGAAGCGATTCGACCACTCCTGCCGCCATTTCAAATGACCAAAGAAGCAATTAACTGCCATCATAATTATGTCAGTCGTGAACATCATTTTGGTGAAGACTTACTGATCACACGAAAAGGTGCAATTCGCGCAGGCAGAGATGAGTTAGGAATTATCCCAGGTTCCATGGGAGCTCGCTCTTATATTGTAAAAGGCAAAGCGAATCCTGAATCTTTTTGCTCATGTTCACATGGTGCAGGACGAAAAATGAGTCGGAGTAAAGCTAAATTACTCTTTAGCCAAGATGATTTGATTCATCAGACTCAAGGCATTGAATGCCGTAAAGATAGTGGTGTTATTGATGAAATCCCAAGTGCATATAAAGATATTGATCAAGTCATGGCAAACCAATCAGATTTAGTCGAAATCTTGCACACCCTTAAACAAATTTTATGCATTAAAGGTTAATGATATGAAACTTAAAGAGATGCCAAAAATCAAAGCTCGCAACCCTGTTGCAGTATCCCCTTTGTTAAAAAAAGGTGGAATACATGAAAGTGAAAAACCACGAGCACAGCATCGTAGAGATCGACAACAGGCAAAACAACAACTCAACAAAGGTATTTGGTAATTAAAATATTACCTCAAATACATCAATTAAATTAAGGAGAAAGCAAATGAATATATCTTATCAAACCAACAATATAGCAATAAAAAAAGCGACTCAATTGAGTCGCTTTTTTATGTCATTTAAAACTCAAATTATTGAGCTTATTGACCTGGTTGTACAAGAACAGTACGGCTACCAGTGATCGCAGCGAATACGCGACGGTTCATAGCACGACCTTCTTTAGTTTTGTTGTCAGCAATCGGTTGATCCCAAGCGAAACCTTGAGTAGACAAACGAGAAGCATCAACGTTGTATTCGTTTACAAGAGCTGATTTAACAGAGTTAGCACGAGCTAATGATAAACGTTCGTTTAACTTACGTGGACCAGTGTTATCTGTGTGACCTTCGATACGCGCAGTCGCATTCGGGTACTCAGATAATTTCTCAGCTACTTTAGCAATTTCAGACTTGTACTGTGGCTTGATGTCTGACTTGTTAGTATCAAAGAATACACGAAGTTCCATGTTAAGGTCTTCAGTTAACTCTTGTGGTTGTGGAGCAACTGGAGTTGGTTCAACTGGAGCAACTTCTACTACTGGAGCAGCAGGCTTCAAGTGACCACCAAGAACTACGTTTAAACCAGCAAGAGCTGTATAGTTCCAGAATTTTTCGTCAAAATGGTAAGTACCACGAGCTTCTGTACGAAGAGATAAAGCATCATTTAAACGCCAGAAAACACCACCACCAGCATTTGCTAGAGTACCTTCTTGCTTACCGCCGTAAATGTCATCACCTTCGTATTTATAGTGACCAGCACCAGCTAATACGTAAGGTTTGATTTTGCTATCGTAGTTTTTAGTGATTAAATCAGAAGTTACATACGCATTACCAGCGATGTTACGACCTTTGTAATCATTGTTTGTGCTTGTATCGCCTTTGATTTGGCTATATTCAGCTTCAAAGCCCAACCAAGGGGTTAATTCAATACCTAATGCAGCACCAACGAATAAATCATCTTCAAGCTCTGGGCTTGGAGTTAATTGACCTTTATCGCCATGGTTATTATGTTCTGTATCAAACATTGTGTAACCAAGCATTAATGGTGTTACTGTAACACCCGCATTAGCAGCAGCTAAAGGAGCAGCAACAAGCATAGCAAGTGCAATACGACTCAATTTCATGGATATCCTCCAGAGATAACAATTGTTTGTTGTTCAAGCTTAGCCTATGATTTTTGGCCCCATAAACACAGAAGTGTTCACAGTATTATTTTTAAGCTATTCACTTCACTTTGAATCATACAAACACTTGATCAATTTTCCAAGTGCTTGATAACTTTAACCTCGTAAATTATTGACAAAATTACTTACAATTTCCGTTGTAGTTCAGTAAATTTTGATTCGCAATGAAAATTTGAATAACTTATTGTTCGCTCACTTCAAGTTTAGCAGCATTTTTTACATGAAGTAATCGTTAGTTTTTCTAATACTAAACTTAATTTAATAAATACAGTAATTACTTAACACTTTGTTAATAAAAAAATTACAGAAATACATATAGGTCATATTATGTTTAAAAATTTAGGTTTCACAATGAGTGAAGCCATCATCACTATTGCCATTATTTCTATAATCGCAGCAATTGGAATACCCTACTTTAACAATATGCTCATCTCAAATGAAGTAAATCAGATCAAGAAAATTCTCACAATTTACATACAAAAAGCTAAATCTGATGCTCAAATTCATCATAAAAATGTGACTTTGTGTGCAAGTACAGATCTCATAACATGCAGTAATGATTGGAGTCGAGGTTTTATTGGATTTTTTGATGAGAACCGAAATCGGACACGAGAACGTTCAGAACAAATTTTATATGCCAACACAATACCATCAAAATATGGAACATTAGACTGGAGAGGAACACTAAGGGTTAACTCAGTCACCTTTCAAGGAGATACAGGGTTACCAAGAGGTTCAAATGGTAGCTTTTTCTATTGTATGAATAACTCAAATAATCATTTAAAAGTTATTTTAAGCAATATGGGACAGATCCGCAGTGAAATGGTAACGACCTGCTAAAAACTCTACAGTCCAACCAGAAAAAAACCAAAACTCGTATTTTTGACTATACTGCATAGGTTTTGAACATTCTCTACAAATTATAAATCTGGAGACACATAATGACTGATATCGTAATTGTTAATGGTGCCCGTACTGCAATGGGCGGCTTCCAAGGCGCTTTATCAAGTGCAACAGCACCTGAACTTGGGGCGATCACAATTAAAGAAGCAATTGCACGCGCTGGCCTACAACCAACTGACGTTGAAGAAGTGATCATGGGTTGTGTGTTACCAGCAGGTTTAAAGCAAGGTCCAGCGCGTCAAGCAATGCGTAAAGCTGGCTTACCAGATTCAACAGGTGCTGTGACAATTAACAAGCTTTGTGGTTCTGGTATGAAAGCTGTTATGCAAGCGTCAGACATGATCAAAGCTGGTAGTGCTGAAATTGTTGTTGCAGGCGGCATGGAATCAATGACCAACGCTCCTTACGTTTTGCCTAAAGCGCGTGCTGGCTATCGCATGGGTCATGGTGAAATTAAAGATCATATGTTCTTGGATGGTCTTGAAGATGCAGAAACAGGTCGTTTGATGGGTTCATTTGCACAGGATATGGCAAATAAACGTAGCTATACACGTGAGCAAATGGATGATTTTGCTATTCGCTCTTTGCAACGTGCTCAAAAAGCAATTACTGAAGGCTACTTTAAGGATGAAATCGTTCCAGTCACCCTTTCGACACGCAAAGGTGATGTTGTTGTTGATCAAGACGAACAACCTTTAAATGCAAAAATTGATAAAATTCCATCATTAAAGCCTGCTTTCGCCAAAGATGGAACAATCACAGCGGCTAATGCAAGCTCAATTTCTGATGGTGCATCCGCACTTGTTTTAACAAATAGTGATGTAGCTGCTCAGCGTGGTTTACAACCTTTAGCTAAAATTGTTGCGACAGCATCAAACTCACAGCACCCTTCTGAGTTTACGATTGCACCAGTTGGCGCAATTGAGAAAGTATTGAAAAAAGCAGGTTGGGATGCCCAAGAGGTTGATCTATGGGAAATCAATGAAGCATTTGCAATGGTTACAATGTGCCCGATCGATGATTTCAAATTAGATGCTGAAAAAGTGAATATCAATGGTGGGGCTTGTGCATTAGGTCACCCTGTCGGATCAACGGGTTCACGCATTATTTTGACACTGATCCATGCACTTAAACGTACAGGTGGTAAAAAAGGCGTTGCTGCGCTTTGTATCGGTGGTGGTGAAGCAACAGCTGTTGCAATCGAATTGATCTAAAGATTTATTGTCTTATAAAAAATCCTGCCTTGTGCAGGATTTTTTATGCTTAATAATTACAAAAAATAATTCACCTATTGTTCAAATAGAGCTACGTTATGCACTGTATAAAAAAACAACAAGGAGCTTTAAAATGCAACTTAATCACTATCTAAACTTTAAAGGTCAAACAGAACAAGCTTTTATTTTTTATCAATCCGTTTTTGGTGGTGAATTTGCAATGCTTAGTCGTTACGCGGATATGCCACCAGCAGAAGGTGTCACTTTATCAGAAGCCGATAAAAGTTTAATTTTACATGTGTCTTTACCCATTAATGAATATACCGTACTAATGGGCTCTGACGTAACTGATCAATTCTGCGCTCCAAATAGCAGCTTTATTCAAGGAAATAATCACTATATTTCAATTAATATTGAAGATGATGAAATGGAAGCACGCCGCCTATTCAATCAATTATCTGTGGGCGGACATATTGAAATGCAATTAGAAAAAACATTTTGGGGGGCGCTATACGGTGCATTTACAGATCAATTTGGCATCAAATGGATGGTGAATTGTCAATTAGATGAATAAGGCTAAAAGATTATAGCTAAATACTCATACGAACTAATAGATAGAAGAAATTCTCATATTAAGTTGAGTTTTTATGATTAGTTATTCTAAATGGTTTGATTTATTTACGACTAGGAAAAATATAGCTCCATAAAAAGCTGAACCTAAGTTCAGCTTTTTATTACAAAAAAATTTCTAAGCGCCTGTTTGGTAGCTTGCTTGCGGTACAGCGGTAGAAGCTTGATAAGGATTGGTAAAGTCCTGAAGCCCAGCAGCAGCCTCTTGAATATCCTTACCCTCTTTCACCACAAAAGTATCAAAGCCAGAACGTTTTAAATAATTTAGAACATCCTTAAAGATATCACCGACAGCACGTAACTCACCTTGATAGCCTTGGCGACGTAACAATGCTGCAAATGAATATCCTCGACCATCATTAAAACCAGCAAATTCGATAAAAATTGCATCAAATGCATCTAATGGAAACTGATGGGTCTCAGGAGAATCATTGACTGTAATATAGAGCGCTTTTTTACCTTGCACATTTGGTAATTGATCAAGCTGTGCTGTTGTTAAAACCACATCACCCGCTGGAAAAACACCATCTTCAGCAATCACTTGATAGGTATTATCTGCAATTGTGCCATCTTTAAAAAGCACTTGTAGCGTTGTATTAAGCATAAGCACGCTCCTTAAATGGCTGAATGCCGACACGGCGATAGGTATCAATAAAACGCTCACCTTCATTACGCAAATCAAGGTAAGTATTTAAAATTTCTTCGATCACATCTGGCACAGCATCAGCAGCAAAAGATGGGCCTAAAATATCACCTAAAGACGCATCATGATCCGCATGTCCACCTAGGGTAATTTGATAGAATTCTGCACCTTTTTTATCAACGCCAAGAATACCAATATTCCCAACATGGTGATGACCACAAGCATTCATACAGCCTGAAATATTCAGGTCAAGCTCGCCAAGATTATAAATCGTGTCTAAATCATCAAAACGACGGCTAATCGCTTCTGAAATTGGAATTGATTTCGCATTTGCCAATGAACAGAAATCACCGCCCGGACAGCAAATAATATCGGTAATAAAACCAATATGCGCACGCGCCATATTGTGATGTTCAAGCGTTTGCCACAATTCAAATAAATCTTTCTGCGGAACATCCACTAATGAAATATTTTGTTCATGCGTAGTACGGAACTCACCAAAGGTGTATTTATCTGCTAAGTCAGCAATTAAATTCATTTCCTCAGTAGTCATATCCCCTGGCGCAACACCTGCACGTTTCAAAGAAATCGTCACAATACGATAACCTTTAACTTTATGTGCATTGGTATTCACATTAAACCATTGTTTGAATTTAGGATGTTCAGCAAACAAAGTCGTTAAATCTTGATCTTCTAAATCTTGATAATCAAATGGCGTAAACTCTTCATCTAATTTTTTCAAGATTTCTGGTTGAATTTTCAATGCTTCACGTGTGTGTTCAAATTCAGCTTCAACTTTTTGCGCAAATACTTCAGGCGTAAGCGCTTTGACTAAAATCTTGATACGCGCTTTATATTTATTATCTCGGCGACCATGTAAATTATAGACACGTAAAGTTGCTTCTAAATAAGCAATCAAATCTTCGCGTGGTAAAAATTCACGGATCACACTACCAATAATTGGGGTACGACCCAGTCCACCACCAGCCATGATTTTATAACCGATTTCACCTGCATCATTACGCACGATATAAACACCAATATCATGGAATGCTGTCGCAGCACGATCTTTTTCTTCTAAAGCAGAAACCGCGATTTTGAACTTACGTGGTAAGAAGGCAAATTCAGGGTGGAATGTACTCCACTGACGAATCAGCTCACATGTTGGACGTGGATCAGCAATTTCACCTGCAACCACACCTGCAAACTGGTCAGTGGTTGTATTACGGATACAGTTACCAGAAGTCTGTACAGCGTGCATCTGAACCGTTGCCAATTCAGCAAGAATATCAGGTACATTTTCTAATGCAGGCCAGTTCAACTGAATATTTTGGCGTGTTGAAACGTGCGCATAACCGCGATCATATTCAGTCGCAATCTCTGCAATTTTTCTGAGTTGTTTTGTATTCATTAAGCCATACGGCACAGCGATACGAAGCATCGGCGCGTAACGTTGCACGTATAAACCATTTTGCAAACGTAATGGACGATATTCGTCTTCGGTCAATTTTCCTGCTAAATAGCGTTCTGTTTGATCGCGAAACTGAGCAACACGTTGGTTGATCAGCTGCTGATCGAAGTCAGTATATAAATACATGGCGTATGGCTAGTAAATTCATTATAAAGAGGACTAGCATAGCGAGCTTTTATTCATCAATAAAATGCTTTTTTTGCATATTTAATAACGGTTTTATTGATAAGCTTATTAAAGGCTATCAAAAGAAAAAGCCCAGATAAATCTGGACTTTTAATCTCCCCTAACCTCTCTTTTTAAAAAGAGGGGAACTCCTCCCTTTATGAAAGGGAGGTTGGGAGGGATTTAAGGTAAAGCATAAGCGACGAGATAGTCACCCATCTTAGTACCGAATGAGCCATGCCCACCTGCCATGATCACGACATATTGTTTACCATTGGCTTCATAAGTCATTGGTGTAGCTTGTCCACCTGCAGGTAAACGTGCTTCCCATAACTTATCGCCATTTGAAACATTAAATGCACGAATGTAGTTATCTTGGGTTGCACCCACGAACATCACATTACCCGCAGTTGAAATCGATCCACCAAGACCTGGTACACCAATTTTTACAGGTGGCAATTGGAACAATTGTGGCAAGCTGTCTCGAATCGTACCAATACGTTTTTTCCAGACCACTTCATGCGTTTTTAAGTCCACACCAGCAACAAAGCCCCATCCTGGTTGTTTACATGGTAAGCCGAATGGTGAAAGGAATGGGCTAATATCAACACCATAAGGTGTGCCATACATCGGTTGCATGCCCTGTTCTGTACCTGCACCACGTGCAACTGGCTCACGGTTTGGATCAGCAGGAATCAAACGACTCACAAACGGTAAGCCAATCGGATTCATAACTGCGACCTGACGATCAGCATTCACAGACATACCGCCCCACTCGAACACACCTAAGTTGCCAGGGAATACGAGAGTGCCATTTTCAGAAGGTGGTGTATAAATGCCATCGTAATTCAAACGTTTAAACTTCACCCGACACATTAACTGGTCAAACATTGTGGCACCCCACATGTCTTTATCTGTCAATTTATCTTTAGGCGCTAAGTTAAAATCAGAGAATGGTTGAGTTTTTGAATAGAACTCACCTTTAGTCTGCGGACCCCATTTTACAGTTTGTGGAACTGGCTTCTCAGTAATCGGAACAATTGGCTGGCCATTACGACGGTCTAATACAAAAGCATTCCCCGTTTTGGTTAAGACATAAATCGCTGGAACAGTTTGACCTGATTTATCTTGGACATCTGCTAATGAAGGTTGTGATGGTACATCCATATCCCACAAATCATGATGTGTGGTTTGGAAATGCCAAACAAGCTTACCAGTCGTTGCATTGATCGCTAGCATTGAGTTCGCATAACGTTCTTTTAACTCAGTACGATCTCCCCCCCAAATATCTGGTGTACCGACACCTGTTGGAACATAAACGATATCTAGTTTTGAATCATAGGCAAGTGGCGCCCAAGCGTTTGGTGAGTTATGCACAAATGTTGTGTCTTGACCTGGCATTGCATTTGGATCAGCGGCACCAGTATCGAATACCCATAGCAATTTACCAGTATTCACGTCATAACCACGAATCACGCCCGATGGCTCTTTATTCGAATGGTTATCAGTAACCGAACCGGCAATGACCACTGTAGTACCTGATACAACACCCGGAGATGTCGGGTTATAGCCACCTGGATAAGCATATGGCATGAATTCTTGTAAATTCACTTCACCATTTTGCCCAAAATCAGAACATGCTTTACCTGTATCAGCATTGACCGCAACTAAACGACCATCATTTACAGGAACGAATACTTTGCGTGGACATTCAGCAGAGCTAGACTTTTTCGCTTGTAAACTGGTAGCAAATTCAGTGGTATTCGCCGCATCGTAGTACATCACGCCACGACAAGTTAAATGTTGGAAGGTTTTATCCGTTTTGAGTTTTGGATCAAAACGCCATTTTTCTTTACCTGTCGCAGGATCAAGTGCAATCAAATGTTGATGTGGGGTACACATATACATATTGTTGCCAATCTTGATCGGTGTCACCTGATTGGTTGTTTCGCCTGAATCATTTTCAGTTCGGAAATCACCTGTACGGAATGTCCAAGCCACTTTCAAGTCTTTGACATTTTTGTCATTAATTTGAGTCAATGGAGAATAGCGCTCTCCACCTTGGCTACGACCATAAGCAGGCCAATCTTCTGGCGCAACGCCATCGACTGCTTTTGCTTGTTCAGGTTGAGGCGTTTCGATTACACCATTAATTTCTTGTGGATCATTAAAGATTGAATACACCATCACGACGATCGCAATTGCTAACGTAGATGATAGTGCAACTTTACTTGAACCTAGCTTATCAATACCACGCGTTACAGCAGGTACTAATAACCACAAGCCCAAAACACCTAAAACATCAAGACGCGGAGCAAGTGCCCAGAAGTCCGTTCCAACTTCCCAAACACCCCAAATCACACTCCATAACATTAACGCGGCATAGACCCATAATGGGCCAGATGCGCGCTTATAAAGTTGTACTGCTACAATCAGTAGCAACACACCAGCAATTACATAATAATAAGACCCGCCAATTGTCGCGAGCCAGACACCGCCAATGAGCAAGAACAATGCAATCAGGCCAATAATAATGACCGTCAATGTTCTAAGCCCAGATTTTGAAGCAGATTGATTCATAAGATCACCTTGCATCTTTTGATTTTAGATCCATGAAAAGGACAAAACCTTTCAATGGTCGAATTCAATTCATCAAGGAAACTTTGCAGATGTAATCTTATGCATTGACTAAATGTGCAAAGTTTCTCAACTTTTAGTTAGAAAATAGTTTGAAACTTAATCCCACCAACCCACGTTTTATCGCCATTTTTCAATGCACCAACATGATGGATATATTGAATATTTGGACGAATCGTCAGCCAGTTGGTTGCATGGACGCCGTAATACAACTCAGTGTTATATTCTTCATCCAAAAGATTGTTGTTTTTATCATTGGCATGAATACGAGCCACACCTAGAGCAAGTTCATCTTGCGGGCGTTGATCAAGTAAGCCTTTGTAGACCAAACCAACATTTTGCATGTCTTTAACAGCATTGGTTTTTGAATCATGTACTGTGACATTTACAAAACCAGTTAAACCACGATCAGATTGACCATTATGTTGAGTTAACTGTTGCTTGGCTGAGAACCAGCCACCTTGTTTGTGTCCTGTCTTACTTGGATTTTCGATTTCAGTTGCATCAGCCGTACTGTAGTAATAGCCAAAACGATATTCACCTGGGAGAGAAAGCGCGCCTAGTTTTGGAGTCCATACAACTTCAGCAGGAATAATTGCCCCACGAGAACCATCAGTACTCAGATTAAAACCTTTACCACGCTGTAAATTTTCAGGGTTGTATTCATAAGCCCCGATTTGTGCATAAAGATCAGGTTGGAGGTTGTACTTAACACGTAATGCCCACTGACTGACAGGCCAGTTATACCATTGATCACCAACCCAGTTCCCGACTTGAGAACCACATAAAGCTAAGTTTTGGAAATCACAGTCAAAACTATTAAAGTCTTCACCTTCACCAAAACGACCAACTTTAATATCTAAGGCTTGATCTAAAAATTTCTTTTTGATCCAGAGATCAGTAAGGCGCCAAGTTTGACCACGTCCCCAAACTTCTTGCACTGAACTCAGATGTCCTTGCAGACCATCTGCTTTTTGAGAAAGCGACTGGCCATCACGATAGGTAATCGTGATCTGAGCTTCTGTATCTTGCCAACCTAAAATTTTGTTTAGATCAAGATGTGTACCTAAAGCCAATTGTCCAGTATATTCACTACCATGACTTGAATGCTGTTTAGAATCTAAAACCCCTGCAAACTCACCCGTGTAATCCGCAGAAAAGTTATAACCCTGTTCTTGCAACGCAGTGCGTTGACCGTTCCAATCCCCAAACAGCCATTGACCATTTGGGTCAAAAGCTTCGGCTGCTTGAGTTTGTTGTGCGAAAAGACTCAATGATAGAACGGATAAACAAGAAACAATCAATGGTTTAGAGATTGTCATGTTTACGTAACCTTTTATGTTTTTGTATATAAAAGGTTACTCCGATTTTGAAATTACAATTTATTCAAAATGTTAATGATCTGTACAATATGTTAACAATCAGTGATTGAATGCACATATTTTCTACCATTTGCCCTCACCCAAGCCTTGCCCTATAAATGCATAGTTCATTTTCGAACGAGAAAACTTGATTGGACATGCAAGCTGCGGTTCAGTTTGCTCTGCATTTTCAGACAATGGAACATCGACCACCCAGCCACGTTGATCAGCAATTGGCGATACTAATGCCTCGTCAAGGCTGAGTACAGGCTCAACACAAATGTCGAGATTTTGGAATAGCTGTTGCCATGCTGCAAAATCTTGGGTCTTAAATTTCTCCTGCAATGCCTGCTTAACGGCTTGACGATCTTCAGGATCAAAGGATGCACTTTTTGCCAGCAGAATCGGTAAGTCTAATGCTGCTGCTAAACCGGCCATAAATTGCGGCTCTAAACTGCCTACTGAAAAATAGCGACTGTCTTTGGTTTCATAATAATCATAGAAACTCGCACCATTCAGCATACCTTGTTCTGGAGCCTGAGGTGTCTGCCCAGCAAGACTTGCTGAAGCAGCCATGCTATTTAAGCTCGCCACACAATCTGTCATCGAAATATCAATGTATTGCCCCATACCACTACGTTGACGCTCTACAACTGCTGCCAAAATCCCAATCACGGCATGTAAAGAACCTCCTGCAACATCTGCAATTTGAATCCCTAATGGGGGTGGTCCACTATCCTGACGACCGCTATGCCCTGAGACACCAGCAAGCGCAAGATAATTAATGTCATGCCCTGCTCGATCTTTGTATGCCCCTGTTTGACCATACCCCGTAATCGAGCAATAAATTAATCTCGGATTAATCTCAGCTAAAGTTTCATAATCCAAACCTAAACGGCGCATCACATCTGGTCGGAATTGCTCAACCACAATATCAAATTCAGAGATTTTATTTTTCAGCAACTCAATATTGGCTGCATCTTTAAGATCTAATGCAATCGACTGTTTATTTCTGTTTAAATAACTATGTGCAGTGGCCTGACCATTCGCATAGGGTGGCATAATCCTTACTAAGTCAGGGCGAGTCGGTGACTCAATATGGATAACTTCTGCACCCATGTCTGCTAGATACATACTCGCAAATGGACCAGGTAATAAAGTTGAAAAATCTAGGACTTTCAATCCCTTTAAAGCAGATGGCATAATAATTTTTACTCAATTTGTTCAAATTTTCTTTTATACTAGGTTTGGATAAACACAAAAACAATGTCATGTTCAGCCATTTACCTTGATAGTTTCGGCAATTTAACATGTACAGAATGAGCAATTATTTTTCTTGTCAATTGCCCAATTTGATATTTTAGACGGTTATTTAGGTCAATTATCGTGAACAGTAAAGAAACTGAAGGATTCAATATGAGCCGTGATACGATCAGCATCCACTTCGTGAATGCGGCTTTAACAGGTGTTAAGCGCCTAGGCATGGACGTTGAAACATTACTTTCACATGTCGGTATAGAAGCAGAATTGCTGCGCCAACCTAAAGCTCGAATCTCCCCTGAGCAATACACTCGCTTTGTAAAAATGTTATGGATGGTCACTCAAGATGAGCACGTTGGCTTTGATGTCCAACCACGTCGTCTAGGTACATTCGCAATCATGTGTCAATTGATTATTCATTCTAAGACACTTGGACAAGCATTAGAGCTTTCATCTCAATTCTACAAATTGTTTGGAGACGAATGGTCTGTCAGTTTAGAACGCGATAAGCATGAAGCTCGTTTGGTTCCTCATATTCCAAAAGCACTCGATCCAGATCATTTCATTACTGAAAGTATGCTGATGATTTGGCATGGTCTTGCTTCATGGTTAATTGAGCGTCGATTACCTTTAGAACGCGTTCATTTTGGCTATGAACGCCCAAACCACGCCGATGAATATGACGCACTGTTCTTTGCGCCAGTAATGCAATTTGATGCGCCACGCACAGAAATTACCTTTGCTGCAGATTATCTCGATTTACCAATTCGACAAGATGAAAACACTTTAGAAGAGTTTCTCAAAGCTGCACCAGCGCAATTGTTAGTGAAATTCAAAAATACCAATTCATTAACATCGCGTATTCGTGATGTATTGAAAAGTCAAATTGGCGAAGAAATGCCAACACTTAATGATGTAGCATCAATGCTTTATCTTTCACCACAGACTTTACGTCGTCGCTTAGCAGCAGAAGGTAAAAGCTATCAAGGTGTCAAAGATGCCTTGCGTCGTGACGCAGCAATTCACTTATTACTTACACCGAATCTTACGCTTGAAGATGTTGCTCAACAGGTTGGATTTAGTGAAACCAGTACCTTCCACCGTGCATTTAAAAAATGGACAGGCGTGACACCTGGTTTGTATCGTCAGTTGCACGGACACCATAATTAATGTGTTCTATACAAGTGTTCAACTTTTAAGAGTTGAACACTACCTCTTATAATAAATAGCATTAATAATAAGTTTAATTTTTATGTTGTAAATAACCACTGCTCAACACCTTTGGGATACACAGCATAATGATTATCTTCGATCTCTTCTTTACTGAACCACTGCGCCAAATAAGTTGATCCGTTCGTTTCATGTCCCGTTATTTGCTGAATTTGATACATCGACTCATCAACAAAATCAGCACAATAAATAAAAACAACTTCATGCCCTTGCTGACCATCAAAAGTGAATAAATTTTCTAACACACCTAAGAGCTTTGGATAAATAATTTGCTTATCAATTTCCTCCATTACCTCACGGCATACAGCCCGTTCAGACAATTCACCATATTCAATCCCGCCACCAATCGGTCTTAAATAATTTTCATTTTTACTAGGATCATATCCTTTTGAAAGTAAGACCTTCTCCTTATAACGGAAAATACAAAGTGCCTTGGTTTTGATCTGATTCATTCTTTCGTCTTCGCTAAACATAAATTATAAAATAACAATCATTACAATGCTTTATAATAAAAAATCTTAAATTCGATAAGCTATCGACAGAATCATCTCTTTTTATTTAATCTAAAATCTTAATTTCCCTAAAGACTTTCCGATATCTTATTTGTAGATTCATTCTAAGCAATCTAATATATCTAAAATCAAAACTAGCTACAACAAATCCAATTTAGCTTTAATTTTAAATATTTATGGGGAAATCGTATGAAGTTTTCTATGGTGTTTACGGCTTTACTATTAGTAGCATGTACACATTCATCACAAGCAAAAACCATATCTGCTGACAAAGCAAAGCAATTAGTCACTCCTCCTGTGATCAATATTTCAGGTCAACAGCTTCGTGTCAAAGATACAATTAATAGCGTCACCAAGCGTTTTGGAAAGCCTGTATCCACGGCAGATTATGGTGATCAGTTTCACTATGTATACGCAACTAAAGACGAAAGATATGCCATACATGCCTATAGTGAAGATGGCAAAGTTGTTGATGAATATCGTGTCCAAGGTATCGACTGGGACAAACCTTTGGACAGTTATAAAAAAGACAACGTCAACATGGTATTCGATGGTCGTACTGTCGTATTAGGTGATGATATCCAACATACAGGAAGAACTTTTTCTAATGCGTGTCTTGTATTCGGAGCAGATGTTTATATGTTCGCTGACCGTGGTGACTACACCGTAAATGCCACATTTGAGAAAAATAAAAATAGTGGCGGCGATCTCTACACCAATGTACTCGAAATTGGTTCACTCGGTCTTGGTTGGCAAGATGATCCGAACCAATGGTGCATTCCGTTAAAAGACTATAAAGCTGAAAGCTAATACAATTAAATTTAGAGTCTTAGCTGATTAATTAAGATCATCAACTAAGACTCTAAAATCCCCAATTAATATCATTTTATTAGATTGATTTCTAATGAGATAAAACATCTTCACTAAAATCAGAGTAGTTGATTCGAGCTTTTTATTTCTTTCATCTTGCAGCTAAAGAGCAATCTGAACAATTGGCGAAAAACATCAAACTTGCCAACGTTTATCATCATTGCACTAGCACTTAAATTGAGTACACTCGATAAACAACAATTTTAAGGTGATACAAGGAAAACCTATGAGCGAGGCCTACATTATTGATGCCATTCGCACGCCACGCGGAAAAGGAAAAAAAGACGGCTCACTTCATGAAGTAAAACCAATTACTTTACTGACTTCATTACTGAATGAATTACAACAACGCCATCAACTCGACACATCGAAAGTTGATGACATCGTATTAGGCTGTGTAACACCTGTTGCAGACCAAGGTGGTGATATTGCAAAAACTGCAGCAATTGCCGCGGGTTGGAATGATGATGTTGCAGGGGTACAAATCAATCGATTCTGCGCATCTGGCTTAGAAGCGGTGAACTTGGCAGCACAAAAAGTACGTTCAGGTTGGGAAGACGTTGTCGTTGCTGGTGGCGTAGAGTCAATGTCACGTATTCCAATGGGTTCAGATGGCGGTCCTTGGGCACTTGACCCTGAAACCAATTTAAAATCTTCATTTGTTCCACAAGGCGTTGGCGCAGATCTTATTGCAACGTTGGATGGCTATAGCCGTGCAGATGTCGATGCATTTGCTGTCGGCTCACAACAAAAAGCCGCTGCTGCTCAAGCAAATGGTTATTTCGATAAATCAGTTGTGCCTGTAAAAGATCATTCAGGTGTCATGATTTTAGAAAAAGATGAATTTATTAAAGGCAATACCACTGTTGAAGGGTTAGCAAAGCTAAATGCGAGCTTTGAAATGATGGGACAAATGGGCTTTGATGCAGTTGCATTACAGAAGTACCCTGAAGCTCAAAAAATCAATCATGTGCATCATGCGGGTAACTCGTCAGGTATCGTGGATGGTGCGGCGGTTGTACTACTTGCTTCTGAAAAAGCGGTCAAAGAACAAGGCCTAAAACCACGCGCCAAAGTACTCGCTACAGCATTGGTCGGTACAGATCCAACCATTATGTTAACAGGTCCTGCCCCTGCTGCTCGCAAGGCATTGGCAAAAGCTGGCTTAACAATTGATGATATCGATCTTTTTGAAGTGAATGAAGCATTTGCTGCTGTAGTCATGCGTTTCATCAATGAACTTAAAGTACCTGCCGAAAAAGTCAATGTGAATGGTGGCGCGATTGCAATGGGTCATCCATTGGGTGCAACTGGTGCCATGATTTTAGGAACTTTACTTGATGAGTTAGAACGTCAAGGTAAAAAACGTGGTCTAGCAACATTATGTGTCGGTGGTGGTATGGGTATCGCTACCATTATCGAGTTGGTGTAAGGAGAACAACATGAGCGCTATTAAATACGAAAAAAACGCTGACAATATTGTAATTCTTACCCTTGATTCATCTGGTCAATCTGCAAATACTATGAATGCAGAGTTCCGCGATTCACTCGATGAAGTCAGTCAAAAATTAAAGGCTGAAACTGAACTGAAAGGCATTATTTTCCGTTCTGCCAAGAAAACCTTTTTTGCAGGCGGTGACTTGGATGAACTGATTCAAGTACAACCTGAACATGCGACTGAGTTCTTCAAAATGATTGAAAAACTCAAAGGTGACTTACGTACGATTGAGACTTTAGGTGTGCCTGTTGTTGCAGCTTTAAACGGTACTGCGCTTGGCGGTGGCTGGGAAATCGCTTTAGGTTGTCATTATCGTATTGCGATCAATGATCCAAAAACCAAGTTTGGTCTACCTGAAGTGACTTTAGGCTTGCTCCCAGGTGGCGGTGGTATCGTGCGTATGGTACGTTTGCTTGGTCTACAAAATGCATTTCCCTTCTTGATGGAAGGAAAGCAATTTGGTGTCGATAAAGCAAAATCGCTTGGTTTAGTACATGACACGGCTGAAAATGAACAAGAGCTTTTAGATAAAGCGATTGCTTGGGTGAAAGCCAATCCGAAATCACAACAACCATTTGATGTCAAAGGTTACAAAATTCCAGGTGGCGACCCTAAAACGCCTGCGGTGGCTCAAGTACTTGCAATTGCTCCTGCGATGCTACGTGACAAAACCAAAGGTTGCTATCCTGCTCCTGAAGCGATCATGGCTGCCGCGGTTGAAGGTGCGCAAGTCGATGTGGATACCGCTTTACGTATCGAGTCACGCTACTTCACTCAACTGACTGTGGGGCAAGTATCGAAGAACATGATCGGTACATTCTGGCATGGTCTAAATGCAATTAAATCGGGCGCAAGTCGCCCTGCTGATGTTGCAAAATGGCAAGCAACAAAAGTCGGTGTATTGGGTGCAGGAATGATGGGTGCTGGGATTGCTTATTCAACGGCAATCAAAGGCATTCCTGTAGTACTCAAAGATGTGTCTGTAGAAAATGCAGAGAAAGGTAAAGCGTATTCACAAAAGCTCCTTGATAAACGCGTTTCGCAAGGTCGAATGTCTGCTGAAAAACGTGATCAAGTCTTAGCACTAATTACTGCAACCGCTGATGCAGCAGATCTGCAAGGCTGTGATTTGATTATTGAAGCGGTATTTGAGAATCAAGAACTCAAAGCCAAGGTGACTCAAGAAGCTGAACAGTATTTAGCTGAGGGTGGAATCTTTGCATCGAACACCTCTACTCTGCCAATTACGGGTTTAGCGACAGCAAGTAAAGATGCACAGAATTTTATTGGCCTGCATTTCTTTAGCCCAGTCGACAAAATGCAATTGGTCGAAATCATCAAAGGTAAAGAGACTTCTGCCGAAACATTGGCTAAAGCCTATGACTTTGTACAGCAAATTGCTAAAACGCCAATCGTAGTCAATGACAGCCGTGGCTTCTTCACCAGTCGCGTATTCGGAACCTTTATTCAAGAAGGTATGCGTCTTCTTGCTGAGGGCGTGCATCCAGCGAAAATCGAAATGGCTGCACTCAAAGCAGGTATGCCTGTAGGTCCATTGGCAATTCAAGATGAAGTCTCTTTAACGTTGACCGAGCATGTTGCAGGAGAAACACGAAAAGCACTTCAAGCAGAAGGTAAAGATTCACCAAAAACACCTGTGGATGAAGTGGTTCACACCATGATTCATGAGCTGAATCGTAAAGGTAAAGCCGCAGGTGCTGGTTTCTATGATTATCCTGAAAATGGTAAAAAACATTTATGGGATGGTCTAAGCCGTTGGACAAAAGCCAATGATATTTCTGAACAAGATATGATTGACCGTTTCCTGTTTGTTCAAGCACTCGATACTTTACGCTGCTATGAAGAAGGTGTTTTAGAGTCAGTGATTGATGCCAATGTTGGTTCTATTTTTGGGATCGGTTTTGCACCGTGGACAGGTGGAGCAATTCAGTTCCTCAATCAAAATGGTATTGAGCAATCACTTCAACGCTCAGAAGAGCTTGCTGCTAAATTTGGTGAACGTTTTAAGGCACCAGAATTGCTAAAAAAACAGGCAGCCTCGGGTGAAGCTTTTAAATAATATCGCTTACAATTAAAAAAGCGTTCTTCTTCGGAAGAACGCTTTTTTATGGTCGGTAAGTAAAACCATACATATCAACAATTTTTGCTTTTGGATAAGAAATATCAGTTTTATCACCTGTTTTAAAATCTTTTGTATATGTATTTTCAGACACTTCATCAATCTCTAACTTATTACTAAGATAAAATTCATTTAATAAAGCTAGTGATGTCGGATTCACCACTCTAAACCCACATTTATTATTCGATAGCTTTCTAAAAGTTTGACAAAAGTATTGATCAAATGCAGGAATGAAACCAAAAACACCCAATAAAATCTTTGTGACTAAAGTCAAATGAGTGCGATTATCTGCAATGATTAAACCCTTAGTCTTATCATAAATATCCATAATTTGTTCAATGTTTTCATTACTATATTGATCAATATCAATTTCCCAAACTGCTTTATCTAACTTTGCATAATATTCAATCAATGGTTGAAAATATTTAATACTTTTTTGCAATAAAAAACTTGAACCTCGTAGCATTCCCCAACTTGCTAAATAAAAACCAAGTACCAAACAACTTTTTTCTAAATCAGCCGTCAAATCTTCTGTTGTTTTAAAATAATTGTAGCAATAATCAAAAGAAGTATAGCGATCAATTGGTTCAGATTGCGCTTTAAACACATCAATCATAGCCGTTAAGTTTTCCACTTTCATTGCAACGATCTTCCATTAAAATCAACAAAGCAATTTTATACAATCTATGCTATAACTTTACCCAATTAAGCTTTATTTTTTCGCATCTTTTGGGAATTTCTTATGTCTGAAAAACTCTGTCCTGAAACATCTCCTTGGGGCTGGAAAGCACTCATCATCACTTGTATTTTAAGCTTTTTATTTATGGTGATTTTCTATTTGGCGATCAACAATGAGCCAGATTATATGCCAATGAACCAAAAGAAAGCCGTAACTCCAGCTGAAATGTCACAATCCTCTATGTCAATGGAAATGGACAGCACTGAAGGCCATCAACATAATCACTAAAGTGTTATTGTCGAACATGATAAATCTGTGTTAAACAGGGATTTATCATGTTATTCGAGATTTTCAATGCTTCAACAAAATCGTCAGGCACTGGTCGTTGAAGGTGGTGGAATGCGTGGTGCATTTACCAGCGGTGTCTTAGATGCATTTTTGCAGCAACAGTTTAACCCCTTCGATCTATGTGTCGGAGTTTCTTCTGGTTCAACCAATCTCGCCAATTACTTAGCTGCACAACAAGGTCGCACGCTACAAATCTATTTAGATCACTCGCTTCGTTCCGAATTTATCCAATACGGTCGCTTTTTTAAAGGTGGTGACTTACTGGATTTAAAATGGATGTGGGATGTCGTTGAAAAAGAACATCCGCTAAATCAAAGTCATTTATTTGCCAATCATCCTGAATTCTATATGGTGCTTACTCATGCTATTTCAGGCGAAGCCACCTATATCAAAGCGTCAAAAGACAATATCTTAGAAGGTTTAAGAGCATCAAGCTCAATACCTGTATTGACTCGTCAAGCTGTTGAAGTCTTTGGTGAACCTTATTTTGATGGTGGTGTAGCAGATGCCCTTCCCATCCACTGGGCTGCTCAACAAAACAATGTTTCAAAGCTTATGGTGTTGCGTACACGACCAAAAAGCTACTTCAAAGCAAGCAGCAAAGGTGATCAATTCCTAGCAAAATATATGTTTAAACAGCAACGAGGATTTGCTCAGAGCCTATTAGCACGGACTCAACGTTATAATGACTCGGTAGAATTTGTACGTTCGTCATCACAACAAAAAATCTTAGAAGTATGTCCTCCTGATCTCAAAAATATGGCGGGCCGTCTCTCTAAGAACAAAGCCAAAATCCGTTATAGCTATGATGTTGGAATAGAAACAGGGCTTAAAGCAATTGAGCAGTGGAAGTGGCTTTAATCAAATAATCAAGCCGTCAATCTCAGCAATGTTGACGGCTTCTCGTTCAAATTCCGTAAACATTCATAACCAATCACTTCAATATTTTCAAATCAATCACTTCAACTCAATCAAAAATATAAATCATGAAAATGCACTCAAACACAGGATAAAACCATATAATATTCATGGTTTTCTGAGCATTGCTCAGTTCTTTATTTTTGTTATTACAATGCAAAATTTAATTTTTTTATTTTTGGATATTTTTTATGAGTGATCGCTCAAATTCTCACAAAGATTCTAACGAAACTGTTTTAGGCTGGAAATTTGTCATCATCGTTGGTGTACTCAGCACCATTTTTTTAAGCTTTTTCTATTTAGCAATGACGCAAGAACCTGACTATATGCCGGGCGCGCAACGTAAAGCACAACAAGAAAAACAACTGGCTCAACATGCATCTGCTGCATCAGAAGTTGTTGAGCAAAATCAGCAAAAATAAGTTGATCGAATGATTCACTTATAAACTGTGAAGACCAATCGGCATCACCATTTCAATATGTGGGATGCCACACTCATCATATTCATCGCCTTGTATGCTAAAGCCAAGCTTTTCATAAAATGAAATTGCATGAACTTGTGACGATAGCTGTAAGCTTGGTCGTTTTTGAGCCTGAGCGTAAGCAATAATCTCCAGCATAATCAATCGACCTATGCCCTGACCACGATAAGTTTTGAGCACAGCAACACGTCCTACACTATTGTTTACTAATAGCCGAGCCGTCGCAATCGGTTGTTTTTGTTCATAAACGACAAAGTGCTGAGAAATTGCATCTTGATCATCCCACTCATCTTGTTCAGTAATGTTTTGTTCAGAAATAAAAACCAATTCCCGAATGAGTTTTGCATCCTGCTGTAATTGATCCCACGAACCATATTTAACGCTGAACATATTTCTCTCTTAGCATTTACAGCCGATATTTTCGATTGGCATTTGATCTTGCAACAATAATTCTAAGCTTTGCTTTTGAATGCCATACATTTCTTTTAATGCTTGAATCTGCTGCATAATTTTTTCATCAGGCTGCTGAATATCTTTACGTTTGGTTGCTAAAATCATTTTATTCTTACTGGTGTGTTCTAAAGAAACAAACTCAAAAACTTTGGTTTCATAGCCATAGGCTTTCAACAATAACGCTCTCAACGTATCCGTCAGCATCTCTGCTTGCTGCCCTGCATGGATTCCGAATTGCAACATCGGTTGTAATACTTCTGGGCTTTTCAACTGCGGGCGTAATTCTTTATGACAACATGGCGCACACATAATCATTGAAGCATTTAAACGAATACCTGTATGAATCGCAAAATCAGTTGCAATGTCACAGGCATGTAGTGCAATCATCACATCTAATTTTGCTGGTTGATAACTACGCACATCACCTTCAAAAAAATCAAGATGATTAAATCCAACGTCATCTGCGACCTGCTGACAGAACTCAACTAAGTTAGAACGTAATTCAACACCTGTAATCAACGGCGTTTTATTTTGAGCCTGTAAATAATCATATAAAGCAAAAGTTAAATAACCTTTACCTGAACCAAAATCTACAATGTTCAACGATTGTTGGGATGCATCGATTTGTTCATAGGCATTTGAAAAGATTTCAATAAACTTATTAATCTGTTTCCATTTACGTGCCATGCTTGGAATAAGGTGTCCCTTTTCATCAGTAATACCAAGATGCTTTAAAAATGGACTCTGCTGTTGTACATAACGATGTTTTTCACGATTATGCTGTTGCTCGATTTTAGTTGCTTCTGCTTGTTTTTTTTGTCGACTTAGCATCGCTTTCTTTTTATTTTTCTTAAGTTGAACATCTTCATGCAAAGTAAATAGATTGGCTTGTTTGGATTGCGATAAAAGTTCAGCAATTTTTTCTAAACCTTCATCAATAGAATAGTTTTTGGTCATGTCTTGTGTCGGATAATGATATAGACAAGATAAAGTGGCTTGACCTTGTAACTCAATTTGACGGAATGTCATTTTTTCTAATTGTGCCAACTCACCTTTATACTGACTCAAGATCAGACGATCAAAGCTTTGATTTTCAATCGATTGCTGGATATCCAAGAAAAACTGCTGTTCTTGTTCAAATGAAAAATTCGGCGCAAACATAATGAAAACCTGACAAATAGAAACTAAATTTTAAAGCGTCTTACTTTAAAAGGGAAATTGCATTACGATACAGTTGTATTTTTATGCAGCCTAATTGCTAGATGAACACAAAAACATTGTTGGACTATGACCCGAAAGAAGAACTACTTAATGCATATAGTCACGGTATAGGTGCTGCACTCGCACTCATTGCATCTGTATGCTTGATTATTAAGGGACATACATTGCCACTCGGACAATGGCTTAGTCTATGGGTCTATGGCTTCAGCCTTGTCTTATTACTGTTTAGTTCAATGATCTATCATTTTGCGCAAGATGAACGTAAACGTTATTGGTATAAAAAACTGGATCACACTGCGATTTATTATTTAATTGCAGGAACTTATACCCCCTTCCTCAGTATCGCAATCCCAACAGCCAAAGCGCATTACTTACTGATTGCACTTTGGGTGATTGCTTTGATTGGCACACTGTTTAAATTAGTTTTTATTCATCGTTTCCAAAAGGTCTCTTTAGCAGCTTATCTTGTTATGGGCTGGTTAGCTGTTTTGGTGATGGATGATATGCAAAAGTATCTCTCACAGGGTGCAATTCAATTACTCATCGCTGGTGGTGTTGCCTATACGGTGGGTACGTTGTTTTATGCTTTAAAAAAGGTAAGATATACCCACGCAATTTGGCATGTTTTTGTGCTAATAGGGGCAGGTTTACACTTTCTAGCAATCTATTGTTATGTACTTTAAGCTTGGTCACTCAACAACTTAAATCTTAACTTTCAGTTTTCTGAGTAAATCCCGCATTCAAAAAGGAATTTCAAGACAGTTTCATTTCTGCTTCTTGAACACAAAAAATGAAGGTCTTGTATGTCGTCAAGTTCTACGACTGTCACCACAGAAGTGGCAACCAATTCAAAAGTAAGAGTACTATTCGCCAGTCTGGTCGGAACAACGATTGAGTTTTTTGACTTTTACATCTACGCCACAGCAGCAGTCCTAATCTTCCCTCATCTATTTTTCCCTGAAAGCAGTGGCAGTGCAGCTATTTTACAGTCATTAGCGACATTTGCGATCGCATTTATAGCACGTCCCATCGGTGCTGCCATTTTTGGACACTTAGGGGATCGGATTGGACGTAAGGCAACCCTTGTAGCAGCACTGTTGACCATGGGTATTTCAACCGTTTGTATTGGTCTACTGCCAACTTATGCTCAAATTGGAATCGTTGCACCTTTATTATTGGCCTTGTGTCGTTTAGGTCAAGGGCTTGGTTTAGGTGGTGAATGGAGTGGTGCCGTCCTACTTGCAACTGAAAATGCCCCTGAAGGTAAACGTGCTTGGTATGGAATGTTTCCTCAACTAGGTGCACCGATTGGCTTTATCTTGGCAACAGGTTCCTTCCTATTACTCACTGCATTTATGTCTGAGCAAGCATTTATGACATGGGGATGGCGTATTCCGTTTGTCGCAAGTTCAATTTTAGTGTTAGTGGGTCTCTATATCCGTTTAAAACTGCATGAAACACCTGCATTCCAAAAAGTTCTGAACAAACAGAAAGAGGTCAATGTTCCTTTCAAAGAGGTGATGACCAAACATTTCCCAATGTTAGTGCTTGGCACAATTGCTGCAATCTGTACCTTCGTAGTGTTCTATCTCACTACCGTTTTCGCCTTAACATGGGGAACAACACAGTTGGGATATACACGCAGTGAATTCTTAGAATTACAACTGGTTGCTACCTTATGTTTTGCAGGATTTATTCCTTTGTCTGCAATTTTTGCTGAGAAGTTTGGTCGTAAAAATACATCGATTGCCGTATGTGTATTATCTGCTTTATTTGGTTTGTGCTTTGCCCCTTTACTTGGCTCAGGTAGCCCAATTCTCGTATTCTTGTTCTTATGTATGGGGCTTTCGATCATGGGATTGACCTATGGCCCAATCGGCACGGTGCTGTCTGAAATTTTCCCAATCTCAGTACGCTATACAGGTTCAGCATTGACCTTTAACTTAGCAGGTATTTTTGGCGCTTCATTTGCACCCTATATTGCGACAAAACTTGCTGAAAGCTATGGCTTAGGCGCTGTTGGTTTATATCTCAGCGTTGCGTCAATCTTATCTTTAATTGCATTTTTACTGATTCGTGAAACCAAAAACGATGATGTAAATAATCAAATTTAGTGTTTTATATTAGGCTGAGCATTACTATGATGCTCAGCCTATCCAATAATGATCTTATAAGTTAATTACATCCATTCTGCCTTTGTTCTCGTCATTCATCTTCTATCGAACAACCACTCATCAGACAGCACAGTTCATCGTATTATATTGATCAACGCCACACATTCTCGGCAATATTTTTTATGCTAGAATAGCCGCCTCCTATTTTTTAGACGATTGTACTTATGTACGCAGTGATTATCGTTGCCGTATTTTTAGTCAGTTTTTTATACACTTTTTACCGTGGTAAGGAACGATTAAAAGCATCTCGACAATTATTCGACCATTCTACATTCTTAGCACCAGTCAACATGTTTATGACTGGTTTTTCTAAATTACCTAATCAGCCATTCTTTGATGTTGCTCAATTTCCAGAGCTACAACCATTACAAGACAATTGGCAGGTGATTCGAGAAGAAGCCATTCAGCTACAAAATCAAATTAAAGCAGCTGAAAAAAATAATGATGCAGGTTTTAACACCTTTTTCAAACGTGGTTGGAAGCGTTTCTATTTGAAATGGTACCAAGACAGCCATCCATCTGCGCAACAACTTTGCCCTAAAACAGTTGCCTTGCTTGAAAGCATTCCTTCTGTGAAAGCTGCCATGTTTACAGAACTGCCTTCTGGTAGTTATTTAGGTAAACATCGTGACCCTTATGCTGGCTCAGTACGCTATCACTTAGGTCTCGTAACACCAAATAGTGATGATTGCTTTATTGAAGTCGATCAAGAGCGTTATAGCTGGAGAGATGGCGAGGCAACGGTTTTTGATGAAACCTATGTACATTGGGCTGAAAACAAAACAGATGAAACTCGCATCATCTTGTTCTGTGATATTGAACGTCCAATGAAATGGGGCTGGGCGCAAAAGTTCAACCATTGGTTTGGTCGTAATGTCATGTCAGCAGCGAGTTCGCCTAATGACGATCAAGATAAAACAGGTTTTATCAACCGTATTTTCAAATATGGGTATGCAGTTCATCACTATGGACGTGGTTTAAAAGCTCGTAACCGTCCACTTTACTATGCTTCGAAGTGGTTATTGTTTGCTATTATTATTGGCTTAATCCTACTACCAAGTATTCTATAATCCTGATTCATCAATAAAAAAGAGATGCAAAAGCATCTCTTTTTTATTACCTACACAATCTTATTGAGCAGCTTGCTGTGTCTGAGCACTTGCAGTTTGAGCTGCCGCAGCATCAGCAGCTTGTACAGCCGCTTCACCAATTAAAGCAATCTTGGCTTTTTCTTGGCTTTTTGCAGATAGTGCTGGATTAGACGCAACAATACGATTGATGTTTGCAGAGTTTGCAGGTGCAATTGCCGCAGTTTGCAATACGATTGGACGATTACCCGTATCACCAAGTGTATAACGGATTCCTGTGCGAGGACTGACGACTGTCGTCACTTCACGTTTCACTTGCGCTTCGGCTGTAGTTGAACCTTTTGCAGCCATCACTTTATCAACAGTCGTCGTTTGCGTCGCCTCATTTGCAAATGCCAAACCTGTTAGTGCTGTACTCGCTAAAACTAAAAGTTGTAATGCTTTTTTCATTGTCTTCCCGCTTTTAATGCGAATTCAATCAAGATCTTTAAGTCTATTTATGAAACTACAAAGCCAGTTTTGACTCAAGTTACTTCTCGTAAAAAAGCAGAGACCTATGCTCTGCTTCTTATGCCATTTGATCTAAATTACTTAGATTTTACCGTGACATTGCTTATATTTAAGACCAGACCCACAAGGACATGGCGCATTACGGCTTTCTGGTACAGGGAATGCTTGGTTCAAATCACCTTCAGTTTCCTCTGAAACCGTCAATTCACCAGTTAGACCATCAACCTCATCATGCTCAAATGAAAGACGCATAGATTCAGCTTGACGTTGCTGTTGAGCCTCTAACTCAGCCAACTCCTCAGCTGTCGGTACATGTACACGAGAAAGATCAGTCACCACATCTGACTTAATAATACCGAGCATATTCACAAATAAGTTAAATGCCTCTTTTTTGTATTCTTGCTCAGGATTTTTCTGTGCATAGCCACGTAAGTGAATCCCTTGGCGTAGGTAATCCATCGCCGCTAAATGATCTTTCCAGTGACGATCTAACGAGTTCAACATAAAGTGGCGCTCAAGCATTGACGCTGATTCAGCACCCATCTGTTCACGACGTTGACGATAACGTGCTACAACCTCATCAGAGATACGTGCAACCAGACCTTCTTCATCTAAGCGGCGATCTTGTTCTAACCATTGTTGAATAGGAAGATCAACCCCTAAATCCGCGCGTAATGCATTTTCTAAACCTTCAATATCCCACTGATCGTGGATTGACTCAGGTGGAATAAAGTTCGCAATAACACCCTTCATCACCTCATGGTGCATTTCTTCGATGTAATCTTGCAACGTACTTTCAGCGAGGATTTCATCACGTTGAGAGTAAATAATCTTACGCTGTTCGTTATTCACGTCATCGTACTTCAATAAGTTCTTACGAATATCAAAGTTACGCGCTTCTACTTTACGTTGTGCATTTTCAATTGAACGGCTCACCATTTTGTGTTCAATGGCTTCGTTCTCTTGTAAACCCATCGCACGCATCATCGCAACAACACGATCACCCGCGAAGATACGCATCAAATCATCTTCAAGAGATAGATAGAAACGTGACACACCTGGATCACCTTGACGGCCCGCACGACCACGCAGCTGGTTATCGATACGACGTGATTCGTGACGTTCAGAACCGATAATATGTAAACCACCTGAACTTAAAACATCTTCGTGATCTTTTTCCCACTGTGCTTGTAAACGAGCTTCATCTTCAGCAGTATGATTCTCAATTTTTGCAAGTTTGGCTTTCCAGTTACCACCAAGCAAGATATCCGTACCACGACCAGCCATGTTAGTAGCAATCGTTACTGCATTTGGGCTACCCGCTTGCGCAATAATATCTGCTTCACGCTCATGCTGTTTCGCGTTCAAAACTTCGTGATGAATACCAGCTTGCAGTAGTTTTGCAGATAAAATCTCACTCGCCTCAATCGTTGCTGTACCAATCAAAATTGGTGCAACACCTTGAGTACGGATATTGGTAATTTCTTCGATGATAGCGTTGTATTTACCATTACGATTTAGATAGATTAAGTCGTTGTGATCTTGACGAACCATTGGACGGTGCGTTGGGATAATCACAACATCTAAGCCATAAATTTCTTTCATTTCCGCTGCTTCAGTATCAGCAGTACCTGTCATACCTGAAAGCTTTTTATAAAGACGGAAATAATTTTGGAAAGTCGTGGTTGCCAACGTTTGGTTTTCTGGTTGAATTTCCATGTTCTCTTTGGCTTCAACTGCTTGGTGCAAACCCTCAGACCAACGACGACCAGGCATCGTACGACCAGTACTTTCATCCACAATAATCACTTCTTCTTTCTGTGTTTGTGGATTAATACCAATGATGTAATGCACGTTCTTTTGATATAAATAATGTGCACGAATCGCTGCAGTTACATGATGAACCAAGTTTAAGTTTGTTGCTGAATAGAGGCTTTCACCTTCAGCTAACAAGCCCATACGAATCAATTCTTGTTCAACAGTTTCATAACCCACTTCAGTCATTTCAACCGAACGTTGTTTCTCGTCCACCCAGAAATGACCGCCATCAGCCACTTTCTCTTCTTTTTGTGGATGTAGTTTTGGTGGAATACTGTTGATTAGCTGATAGAGCTGAGATGAATCTTCGCTTTGACCAGAAATGATTAATGGTGTACGCGCTTCATCAATTAAGATCGAATCGACCTCATCAATAATCGCATAGCTTAAACCACGTTGTTTTTTCTCTTGTAGAGAAAACACCATGTTGTCTCGAAGATAATCGAAACCAAACTCGTTGTTCGTACCGTAAGTAATATCAGAAAGATAAGCTTGAGCTTTCTCATCAGGCATTTGCATCGAATAAATCACACCGATGCTCAAACCTAAAAATTCGAATAATGGACGGTTCAACTCAGCATCACGCTGTGCTAAGTAATCATTCACGGTAATCACGTGAACACCTTGACCACTTAATGCATTGAGATAACATGCCAATGTACCCATGAGAGTTTTACCCTCACCAGTACGCATCTCGGCAATTTTACCTTCATGAAGTGTAATACCACCGATTAGCTGAACGTCATAATGACGCATACCCATCACACGTTTTGCAGCTTCACGACAAACAGCAAACGCTTCTGGCAATAATTTATCTAAGCTTTCACCGTTGTTAAATCGTTGTTTGAATTCTGGAGTTTTTGCAGAAAGGTCTGCATCGTTTAGTGCAGATATCGTCGGTTCAAGCGCATTGATTTGCTCAACAATTTTACGCATGCGTTTGAGTTCACGCTCATTTTTAGTACCGAAGATACCTCCGATCAGACTTGCCAACATGAATAAACTCTCTAATCCTGTTTGTTTAAATAGGTAATTTTTTCTTAGCTTTCGAGCTTAAAGCTTTCATCAAAGAAAGCTGAATAAGCCTTATTATGGTGTCAGAAATAAGAACTACAAGGGCTTTGCATCCAAACAGGTAAAAAAATCTGCTAGGCGATTCTGACATCAATCAACTAAAGACGGTTAATGTAGCAAATTTGCATTTAAGTTACATCGACTTGAATGTGAAATTCTGATCAATATTTTAACACCGCTTTTTTGCTTATATCTTAAAAATGGATAACAACATCAAAAAACAATAATTTTCTTTATAAATTGAATGCTGCATATTGAGTTCATACAAGACCATTACACAATATTTTTAGGATTTATTATGACATTACGATTAGGCGATATCGCTCCAAATTTCCAACAAGAATCAAGTGTAGGTCACATTGATTTTTATTCATTCTTGGATGGTCATTGGGGTGTCTTATTTTCACATCCAGCCGACTTTACCCCTGTTTGTACAACTGAATTAGGCTTTACGGCAAAGCTCTCAGAGGAGTTTAACAAACGTGGTGTTAAAGCGATTGCTCTTTCAGTTGATGATGTTGAGTCTCATAAAAATTGGATTCAAGACATTAACGAAACTCAAAATACGACCGTTAATTTTCCGATTATTGCGGATAAAGACCGTAAAGTGTCTGAGCTGTACGGATTTATTCATCCAAACGCCAGTGAAACACTAACTGTTCGCTCACTCATTATTATTGATCCAAATAAAAAAGTTCGTCTGATTATTACCTACCCTGCGTCCACAGGTCGTAATTTTAATGAAATACTTCGTGTGATCGATTCATTGCAATTAACGGATCATCATAAAGTTGCAACGCCTGCGAATTGGCAACAAGGTGAGGACGTTGTGATTGTTCCATCATTAAAAGATGAAGATGAAATCAAACAACGTTTTCCAAAGGGTTATAAGGCTATCAAACCTTACTTAAGATTGACACCACAGCCTGAGTAAGGATCAAACGAGCAACGCTCGTTCCTGAGAATCAACAAAGCTCTGCAAGAAAGATAAATAGCTATGCTGGTAATTAACTTTTAAAGGCTTCAATTAAAGCGAAAAATACACAAAATTTTGCAATATAAAAAATTAAAACTCCATCGCCTATCTACTCGATAGGCATTTTTTTGAAATAAATATTTGGGTATGCACGCATCAATAGGCTATAAGAATAAGTCAGCTCATTACACAATAAAAACGCTCATGATCTATAACATCCATCATTTACATTGTGGAAGCTTTTGCCCTGTATGCGCGCCATTATTTGGACAGAAAGGTTGGAAAGCACATCTGGTCTGCCATTGCCTCTTAATTGAAACTGATCGAGGCTTAGTGCTGATTGATACGGGATTGGGCTTACAAGATTATTTAAATATGGAAAAGCGCCTAGGTACTTTGGTTAAAAAAGTTGGGCATATCGAATCAAATTTAAAATTAAGTGCCATTCAACAAATTCAACAACTCGGTTTTAGTCCAAATGATGTGAAACATATCTTTGTCACTCATCTCGATTTTGATCATGCAGGCGGTATTACTGATTTTCCAAATGCAACCGTTCATGTGCTTGCGGCGGAGTTCAATGCAACACAATCCTTATCTGTCAAAAATAAACTTCGTTATAAAACAGACCAATTTAAACAACATCGCTATTGGAGCTTTGCTGAACATAATGATGGCGAAGAATGGTTTAATCTTCAAAAAGTCAGAGGATTACCTTTATTTCAAGATGAAATCTTGATGATTCCCCTGCTAGGACATACAGCTGGTCACTGTGGGATTGCAATTAAAAAATCGGATGGTTGGTTACTTTTCTGTGGTGATGCTTATTATTCACATTTAGAGTTAGATCCGAACAATAAACTTCGTGCACTCGGTATCACTGAACGGTTATTTGCAGAAAATAACCAGCAACGAATACATAATCTCAAGCAGTTACAATATCTCGCTCAACACGAATCAAGTATTGAGTTAATTTGTGCCCACGATCCAGTTGAATTTAACCGTTATCAGTAATATGAAAAGAACTCTTATTGCCACGATTTTAGTTACGACACTGAGTGTCAGTGGATGCATGAAGCACCCGAGCTTAGATGACGAGCAACGCCCCCAAAACTGGGGAACACTCATCTCAAATTCGCACAATTTCTATCAAGTGAGTCAGGATGTATTTCGAAGCGAGCAGCCAAATGCTGAGTTAGCCCAAACATTAAAATCTGAAAAAATTGATACCATCATCAATTTGCGAGCTCGCAATGAAGATGCCATTGTTTTAAAAGATCAGAATTTTAATTTGGTTCATATTCCAATTTATACGTGGGCAATTAATCGTTCAGATTTGTTGAAAGCAATGAAAGCGATTCAAATAGCAAAGCAGAATAATCATAAAATTTTAGTACATTGTTATCACGGTTCTGACCGTACTGGTGCAACGATTGCCATGTATCGAATTATTTTTGAAAATTGGTCAATTGATGATGCCGTAAAAGAAATGAAAGAAGGCGGCTATGGTTATCATGTGATTTGGAAAAACATTGATCATTTATTTACACCTCAAAATGTAAAATGGATTCAACAGCAACTGTCGAATCCATCTTAAATCAAAGTTTAGACAAGGGTTTCATTTAACGTTGATCAAGTGGAACCCAATCAATCACCCATGCTGACTTCATATTTAAACTATCATCGCTGGTAATCTTCTTACGCGTCGCATCTGCAACATCACGGTCTTTGGCAGGACCGACCATAATACGGATACCTTTAGACGTTGGGCTTGTTGTCACTTTATAGCCTTTAGCACGTAGCTTTGATACAACAGCATCCGCATTAGCTTGATTCGCAGCCAAAGCAACCTGAACCATCCAGTTCTTATCGCCACTTTCCATGATCTCACGCGCTTTATCCGCTTCAGCTTTCTTCTTAGCTTCCTCAGCCTTACGCTTTTTCTCATCAGCAGCTTTTTTATCTGCTTCTGCTTTACGTTTTTCTTCGGCAGCCTTCTTCTCAGCATCAGCTTTACGCTTATCTTCAGCAGCCTTTTTCTCAGCATCGGCTTTACGCTTATCTTCAGTAGCCTTCTTCTCAGCTTCTGCTTTACGCTTATCTTCAGCAGCCTTTTTCTCAGCTTCTGCTTTACGTTTCTCTTCCGTCGCTTTCTTGTCCGCATCAGCTTTTTGCTGATCTACTTTTTGTTGTTCAGCCTTTTTCTTTTCGTCTTGCTTTCGTTTCTCTTCTGCCAGACGTTGTGCTTTAGCCTTATCATCTTCAGCAACTTCTGGTGGAATATTGTCTGAACTTTCTTGCTCAGCTGCTCGGCGTGCATTTAACGCTGCATATTCTTCAGCTGCTTTACGTGCTGCTGCCGCTTCTGCCTCTTGTTGCATCTTCAAAAACTCAGCAGCTCTTGCTTCTTGTTCAGCCACTGCTTTTTCACGAGATCTACGCTGTTCTTCTAGTAAACGTTTTTCTGTTTCAACATCAACCGCTAAAGGTTGTAATGAAACCATGTCACTATCTTGTGCAGGTTGTGCTGTTTTTGGAGTTGAGTCTGTTTTGGGAATAGGATGAGTAATCTCAGCTTGCGCTTTATCTTGCTCTATTTCTTCATTACCTTTCAGAAGTAATGCTGCCAATAAAACACCACCACCTAGTAAAACAACGCCACCCATCCAACGTTGTTTGTTATTCATTGACATTCTTCTAAATACTCCCAGACCGCTTCCAAGGTATGAAACGAACCACAGACTAAAATCAATTGATTGTTATTGCTTTGCTTCAGTGCAGTTTCAAACGCTTGCTGAATGCTGCCAAACTCATCGACCTGTTCACCACGAAGCGCATCTGTTAACTGCGGCATAGGCGCGGCTCTAGGCACATCTAAAGTAGCAATAAACCAATTTTTTACTGTTGTTTTTAGTAAATCGGTGACAGAAGCAATATCTTTATCTGCCAACATGGAAAATACAGCCACAACTTCTGTGTACTGTTTATTGTATTTTAAGAATTTTCGCAACTGATTCAATAAAAATTCGACGCCATGTGGGTTATGGCCCGCATCAAAGATCACCGTTTTATCTTTAATTTGACGAATTTCAAAACGACCTTGCAATTGAGCATTTAAAATTCCGCTTGCGATTGCAGCTTGTGTCACTTCAACGCCGCTCACCAATATCGCTGCGACTGCTGTAGAAATATTATCTAACGCTAATTGACCAACAGGTAATTTTAGGGTTGTACCAGAAGAAGCAAAAGACCATGTCTCGCCATCTTCATTTAATTGATAAAAATAATCTCGATTCAGCGCATACAACTGTGCTTGAGTGTCAGTGACTTTATCTTGAATCGCTTGAGGGAGCTGTTGTTGACCAGCGAAAATAACAGGAATGTTGGGACGAATAATGCCTGCTTTTTCAAAAGCAATCTTTTCAATGCTATCGCCTAACCAATCAGTATGATCCAATCCAATATTGGTAATAACCGCAATATCAGAATCGATCACATTAACAACATCTAAACGACCACCTAAGCCAACTTCAAGTACCCACACATCACATTGCTGTTGCTTAAAAATAACAAAAGCAGCCAATGTGGTTGCTTCAAAGAAAGATAAGCTTAGATCACATTCACGGCGCGCTTGATCAACTAAAACAAAAGCATCAATCAAATGCTGATCATCAACTTCGATTCCAGCAAGTTTAACTCGCTCATTAAAACGATAAATGTGCGGGGATTGATACAGCCCAACTTTATAACCTTGCGCATTTAAAATAGCAGCTAAAGTTGTTGTGGTTGAACCTTTGCCATTGGTTCCAGCAACCGTAAAAACTTTTGCTTTAGGTCGCATTACCCCTAGCTTTTCAGCGACAGGAATAACACGTTCTAAACCTAAATCAATCCCTGTAACATGAACATGGCTCCAATAATCGAGCCATGTTGTTAATGTATCTGTAGAATGTGGTGCGTGCTGTCTCAAGGTAAGTTCATCAGTTTAGCTACAAGTCTGTATACAGTATCACGTAATGCATGACGATGAACAATTTGATCGACCACACCATGATCAAGCAAATATTCTGCACGTTGGAATGGTTCTTCCAATTTTTCACGTACCGTTTGTTCAATCACTCGCTTACCAGCAAAGCCAATCATAGCCTTCGGTTCAGCAATATGTACATCGCCTAACATGGCTAATGACGCAGTTACACCACCATAAACTGGGTGAGTGAGTACCACTAAATAAGGTACACGTGCTTCTTTCATTTTTTGGATTGCAGCTGCAGTACGCGCCATTTGCATCAAAGACAACATGCCTTCTTGCATACGTGCACCACCAGAAGCTGCGAAACAGATTAATGGTTGATGTAATGCAATCGCACGCTCTGCCGCTTGTACAAAACGATCACCAACTACTGTGCCCATCGACCCAGCCATAAATTCAAAGTCAAACGCACAAGCGATCAAATTTAAACCTTTGAGTGAACCATGCATGACAACCAGACCCTCGGTCTCACCCGTTTTATCTTGTGCCTCACGTATACGATCTGGGTAAGGGCGGCTATCCACAAACTGTAATGGATCTTTTGCACTAAACTCTTGTCCAAGCTCACCATTGACTTGATCAAAGAACCAGTTCAAACGATCACGGGCGCGCATACGTAAATGCTCATCGCACTGAGGGCAAACGTATGCGTTAAATGACATTGCGGTACGTGTCACAAGTGCATGACATTCAGGGCATTCAATCGTAGGTTCTGTAAACGTCGCTTTGAATGTCTGTTGTTCATCAGCAACTTGAATGCCTGGAACTTGACGATCAGTCCAAGGTGTTGAAGGGCTAAGAACCTTCCCTGCTGTTAATTCTTGACTCATACTAACTCATCGAGCGCAGCTCGAAGCTCCTTCACTTTATTCACCGTCTGTTGCACAGCTTCATCTGCTGGCAATGCTGCAAAAGATTTAACGAAAGCACTTCCTACAATCACCGCGTCAGCAACTTGACCCATTGCTTTAGCAGACGCTGCATCACTAATCCCAAAACCAACACCTACAGGAACATTGGTTTTCGATTTAATTTTTGCAATACGCGCCGCAGCTTCTGAGGTATCTAATGTTGCTGCACCTGTCACACCTTTTAGTGACACGTAGTAAACAAAACCGCTGGCTTGATCAACCACGTGTTGAATACGATTGTCGGTTGATGTCGGTGCAAGCAAGAAGATTTGATCCATCTCATTTTGTTTCAAGACTTCACCAAACTGCTTCGACTCTTCAGGTGGTAAATCCACCAAAAGAACACCATCAACACCACAGTCTTTCGCATAAGCGACAAACTTTTCATAACCGATCACTTCAACAGGATTTAAATATCCCATCAAAACAACGGGTGTCGTTTGATCTTTTTCACGAAAGGCTTTAACCATATCCAAAGCATCTAAAGTATTGGTTCCGCCTGCCAAAGCACGTTCAGCAGCTAAAGCAATCACAGGACCATCAGCCATTGGATCTGAAAATGGTAGACCAAGCTCAATCACATCAACACCTGCTTCAACCATTTGATGAAGCAAAGGAACTGTTACTTGTGGATGCGGGTCACCTGCCATTACATAAGAAACAAGCGCTTTACGTTGCTGAGATTTAAGCTGTTCAAAACGAGTGGCAAGACGTGACATAGGATTATGCTTTCCTTGATTTATATAAATTGAGGAGTTGTTTGTAGTCATACAAAAACACTGCATTGTAACGCTATTTTTTGTTCATTGAACAGAGTTTGACGTGATTGCAACAGTGAATATGACGACTTCCAATCCCACTTGCACATTTATCTATATTTTCAATTTTTTCTCAATGATCAAAGCTTCCTAATTTTGAGCGAATATCTCGGCATTTTAGAAATTAGCAAAGCTCCTTTATACTACGCGCAATTTCTAAGTTTTCTTTTTATTTTTATGTCTGCCCACTCTCAGGAAAAAGTGCAAAGCAATGCGCTTGCTTTGTTGCCACTATTGGTATTTTTGATCATCTTTCTCGGGAGTGGTCTATATCATTCAATGATAGGGACTGAATTTGCGTTTTATCAAGTCAAAGCACCTGTAGCAGCGATACCAGCTGTCATTTTGGCATTACTGCTTTATAAACAAAAGTTAAATGCGGCAATTGAAGAGTTTCTACAAGGTGCGAGTCACCCTAATCTCATATTGATGTTTATGGTGTTTATGCTAGCAGGTGCATTTGCAAGCGTATCAGGCGCGATTGGTAGTGTAGATGCCACAGTTCAACTTGGGCTGTCTTTGATTTCAGCCGAATATGTCTTACCGATGCTATTTATCATTGCCGCTTTCATTGCAACCGCAATGGGAACATCAATGGGAACAATTGCAGCCTGTGCGCCCATCGCCTTTGGTTTCTCACAAGCAACAGATATTACCCCACTCTATGCAATCGGTGCTGTGGTTGGTGGTGCAATGTTTGGTGATAACTTGTCGATGATTTCAGACACGACTATTGCAGCAACACGCAGTCAAAATGTTGAATTAAGAGATAAATTTAAAGTCAATGTTTGGATCGCATTGCCAGCGGCGATTATCACACTCGGGGTTTATATTGCACTGAGTCATCAAGCCAATGCGATTGAATCTAAACCTTTTGATATTTGGTTGATTTTGCCTTATCTCGCTGTATTTTTTCTGGCATTTACTCGTCTGCATGTCTTAGCCGTTTTAATGGTTGGTGTCGTCTTGTCTGGTGCGATTGGTTTAGTAACTCTACCTGAATTTAATCTTGCAAAACTCAACAGCAGTATCTATGACGGTTTTGTTGGCATGTTCGAAGTTGCATTACTTTCGATGCTACTTGGCGGGCTTTCGGCATTGATGCAAAAAGAAGGCGGATTAGAGTGGCTAATTCAACGTATTTATGCGATTACACGGTTATTTAAATTTGGCAAACAACGTGCTGGCGAGTTTGGAATCAGCTTCCTCGTGGTCTTCTCTAACCTATTTGTTGCCAATAATACCGTTGCGATCATTCTTTCAGGTGACATGGCACGAGAAGTTGCTAAAGAATATGGCGTTGATCCTAAACGTAGTGCAGCGTTGCTTGATATTTTCTCGTGTGTGGTGCAAGGAATGATCCCTTACGGCGCTCAACTTCTACTTGCATGTTCAATTGCTAAACTCTCACCAGTTGAGCTCATTGGACATATTTACTATTGTTGGATTTTGGCTATCTTTGCTATTTTCGCAATCGCATTTAATTATCCACGTTTAAAAAACCAATAGAAAGTTTGAATTACTGATCAAGTTCTACTCTTAATAACGCTTTAATTTAGACAACAATTTACTATCGTGACAGGCGACATGGATGTCGCCCGTTGGACTTATCTTGCAGTGCATTTCAAAGCAGTGCTTTAAAATTTGCTCAGGACGAACCATCAGTCCAACAGAGGATTTTTTTACTTTCATCCTTGAAAAGTAAGGAAAATATCAAACCCATCTGATTATTCATAAACTGAACGACCTTAGTTAAACTCACTGATGAATTAAAAGTTTGACTAGCAGTCTGATTTAAAATCTAAAGAGATTTTAAAAACTGTTTCGGCGTATGCCCTGTCCAACGCTTAAATGCACGCCCAAACGCACTTTGATCCGCATAATTCAAAAGTTCCGCAATTTCAGAAAGTGATTTTCCTTGTTGTAAATACAGCTTACTTTGCTCCAAACGATATTGATCTAGAATATCCTGAAAATTAAGCTGATACACCTTGAGTTGTCGTTGTAAAGTTCTTTCAGAACAATGCAATCGCTTAGCCACATAACTCTGCAACACTTCTTCTTGTTGTACAAAACCTTGCTCAATATAAGTCAAAATCTTTTGTCTGAATTGTTGTTGCTGAATCTCGATTGAACTAATCCGACTCAACGACTGTTGCGCTTGCGTCGACAACACCTGATTCAACTGCTGATCCGCCGCAATACTTTTGGCCTTTAAAATCTGGTTGGAAAATCGTATCGCATATTGTCCAGCTTGAACTTGAATAGAACAGCCATAAAAACGCTCGAAATGATATAGCGATGTATGCGGTGCATATCCAAACTGAATCATTTGCGGTGGTGCTAAATGATCTAAGACAATCGACTGAGCAATTTTAAAAATCAACGCTAAATTAAGCTCATACATTTCTCGGTAGTCAGGATAAGATGCGCTCCAAACGATTTGAATATATTCAGGTAATTGCTGAACATTGAGTTGTTCTAAATTGGTTTGTTTGAAAACCAGAGAATAGTAACGTTGTAGCAATTGCAAAGCTTGCTGCAAATCAAAACTAGTCGATGCCAAATAGCCCATCAATCCTAAATCTTGCAAATTGGCATGTTCAGCTAAAACCAGCGTAATCGGCCGTGTGAAATGTGGTTGAGCGGCTTGTAACAATAAAGCATAACGCTCAACGTCAAAGTCTTGTTCATCCGGGTTTTCTAGACAGTTTTGGAAAGCGTGCCAAAGCTCAGGCGAAACAACTTTTGACAAATCAATTTGTTCTTGTTGTAAAACGCGATTAAATAGCCGCAAATATCCAATTATAATTTTAACTGACATACGCCAATCTCATCCCTGATATGTCGTTATTTGTATAAAACTTGGCTGTAACTGTCAAAACATTTTGTTGGACTTTTTCCATACTGAGTTCATGAAGAAAAGACAAGGAATAGCAAAAAATGAATGCACATGTTTCCTATCAAGTTGAGCCAGTTGTTAGAACAAAACTAGATTTCCACTTAGATCAAGCACCTCGCTTTTGGTTTGGCGGTGATCCTTTCCGCACACGTATGTTTGATGCATTAAGTCTCACCTTTCCTGATGGTGAACGCTATTTTATTGAGTGCGTGCGTTTATTCCGCGACAAAATTAATGATCCTGAATTACAGGAACGTGTCGCTGACTTCATTCGTCAGGAAGCGCAGCATGGTATTGCACATGACAAAATGAATCAGATCATGAAAGAACAAGGCATGCCTGTTGATCAGTTCACCACGCGTTTGAAAAAGATTTTTAGATTTGAATTAAAAAATCGTTCGGCTCAATACAACATTGCCATGACCGCAGCAGCCGAGCATTTAACTGCACTGATGGCAGATACTTTTTATAGTAAAAAAGAAACTTTGGCTGAGGCAGATCCATTTGTTAGAGCACTGTTTGCTTGGCACGCGATTGAAGAAATGGAACATCGTGATGTTGCTTTTGATGTGATGCGCGAAGTCGGTGAAGTCCCAGAAGCGACCCGTCGCTTTGCTTTGGTTTTCACGACAGTGATGATGTTTGGTTTTACTCTATATCGTACTGATGTGATGCTCAAAACCGATGGTTTTAGCTTGAGACAACGTTTTGATATGGCTCGTAAAGGCTTGCCGTGGTTCTTTGGTCGTAACGGTATTTTGACTGCGAAAAGAGCGCAATACAGTGACTGGTTTAAAAAAGATTTTCACCCAAATCAACACCCAGTGATTCGCCAATACGATGTCTGGATCGATACTTTAGCCAAGACCAATGATCCAATTGCTGCGGGTGAAGCTTTTTGGCAAGCGGGGCTTTAACTTACCTAAAATAAAATTCCCTCTATATCAGTAATACCACTCGGTTAAGCAGTTTAATTCCTCTAGCCCCTCTTTTTTAAAGAGGGGCTAGAGGAAATTTTTATTTGTTTACTCACCACTTCGCATAATGCTGTTCTAATAAGCCATATTCATTATCTAAGGTCACTAACTCCACCTGTTCATGCGCAATCGTACCGCTGACTTTGGCTTGCCATTGATTAAACTGGCTGCCGATGAGACGTAAGTTAATATTCTCAAAACGACACCAACCTGTTTCCACCATTAAATTCAAACATCCACCCAAAGAACGAATCGACCATGTCATTTCACCTTGTTGTTCAAATAGAACATCCGTCAGTGGATACAAACGTCCATTGACCCACAGCGCATTTTCATTACCAAAACTTTCATTCACGCCAGATGCAAGGTTTAAACCAATACGGCGATCATTTTTATCTATAAATTGGCATGACAACCAAAACCAAGCTGTTTCAGGACGAAGAAAACCACAAGTATCATCCAGTGCTGCAAGGCTATGAGCATTAAATTCAATCTGTTGTCGATCTGGGCTAATAAAGAACCCTTCAACCGCCAATGTGGTTTGCTTTTGAGTATAAGTCCAACCATTAATACCTGTCGGGCTACATAAACTTAAGGCATCCGTACCCGCACAAAAAATCCGTGCTTTTAACTGAATTTCACCATGCTTAGTTACTTGAATATAACGCACGCCATTGGCATGTTGCATATCGAATTGATAAGCTGACTTTTTGAAATAACTTTGACTAAATAATGGTTGTTCATCCAGTTGCGTTTTCATAGCAAGCGGTTGAATTGCATTCCATTCAATTACTTTTTTAGCGAGATGGTCATAGACATAGAAAAAACCATGCCCTGCCCATGATAGATCGACAATCGCGATGCCAATACTGAAATGCTCATGCTGTAAGCCACAAAATTTAAATTTTTTATATTTAAGTTGTTTGCGCCAGCCTTTAAGTATCTGACCATACGGTGTTTTATAAATATAGTCATCTAGATTTATTCGTGATGGTACGTGGTCAAAACGCCCATAACGAGGCTGACCATTGGCTTGTATCAAATCCATTTCAAAACATTCCATGACTGATTGTTTAAATCTTTGCCAATAATAGTCTGTAAATCAGAAGATTAACACCATTAAAAGAATAAAATTTATACAAAATTTAAGCGTGATTCACCATTTCTTCAGACAGCACTCACGAGTAGATGTCATCCATTTTTTCATCAAAGATTCATACGAACACTTTATTTTTAAAAACAATCTTATACCAGATGATAAAAATATGACTCTGCAAACAATATTCAAAACAAAAGCATTATGTTTAATGCTTTTAGCTTTAACGGCATGCAACGACAATAACGATGATAATAGCAATCAACCACCTGTTACTGAACGCCAAAATCAAAGCATTAACATTCTTGCATTCAATGACTTTCATGGAAACTTAGAACCACCGAAACGCTATATTGAAGCAGAAGATCCAACAGATACCAGTAAATCAGTACGAATCCCTGTGGGTGGGGTAAGTTATTTTGCCGATGCAATAAATAAACTCCGTGCTAAATATCCAAATAATGCTGTCGTTTCTGCTGGTGATTTAATTAGTGCTTCCCCGCTCACCTCATCACTATTCCTAGACGAACCAACCATTGAAACCATGAATGATATTCATATTGATTTTAATGCCGTGGGGAATCATGAATTTGACCGTGGTACAGATGAATTACGTCGTTTACAAAATGGTGGATGTGAGCAATATACCAGTGCTAAACCATGTCAAATCAACCCAAACTTTGAGGGTGCAAAATTCAACTTTTTGGCTGCCAACGTTTCGATGAAAGCAGACCCAAGTAAAACATTATTTCCTGCATATAAAGTCAAAACCTATGGTGGCATTCCAGTTGCCTTTATCGGTATGACCTTAAAAGCAACACCAAGCATTGTCTCTGCTGCGGGTATTAAAGATGTTGATTTTCATGATGAAGCAGATACAGTCAATGCTTTAGTTCCCGAGTTAAAAAAACAAGGTATTGAAGCCATTGTCGTTGTGGTGCATGAAGGGGTTGCACCAAGTACCAAGTTTAATAGCAAAACCTGTGATGGATTAAGTGGGCCACTATTGGGAATTTTAGATCGCTTAGATCCAGCTGTTGATGTTGTTGTGTCTGGTCACACACATCAGTCTTATATTTGCGATTACGCAACCAAAAATCCGCAAAAACCATTTTTACTCACTTCCGCTGGTCAATACGGTACAGCAATTACCAATATTCAACTGGAATTGGATGGAAAAACAGGCGATGTGATCAAAAAAGATGCCTCTCAAGTTCCTGTTCAAAGTGAAGCGTATACCTCTGGTTCAAATACGGTAAATTTGACTAATCTTTATGAAAAATTCAATAAGACGCCGAGCATCGAAGCCATACTTGATAAATATCGCCAAGCAGTAACGACTATCTCTGCTCGCGTTGTTGGTACTGCGAACAGTGTAATTAGCCGTACTGCAACTGAAAGTGGCGAAAGTGCATTAGGGAATCTGATTGCGGATGCACAACAAGCCGCTGCGTTAGCTGCAAGTGATCAAGGTTCTGATTTCACCTTAATGAATCCAGGCGGTGTACGTGCTGACCTACTCATTAACACCAATAATCAAATCACATTCGGCGACGTATTTACGGTACAACCATTTGGTAATTCCTTAGTGACTTTAAGCCTTACGGGCAAACAAATTCGTGATGTATTAGAGCAACAATGGTCTGGCGCAAATGCAGCAACTGTCCGCATCTTGCAACCATCGAAAGAGTTTAGTTATTCATACAACAAAGATAGTTCTGTATCACCGCGTGCAAGTCTTGTCATGGTCGCAGGACAACCACTTATTGATACGAAAGTTTATCGTGTGACTGTAAATAGCTTCCTTGCCGATGGCGGTGATAACTTTACTGTTCTAAAAGATGGTAAGAACCCAATTGGTGGCGGTCAAGATATTGATGCATTGGAAAAATATGTTACTCAAAACTCTCCGCTTACGATACCAAATACCAATCGAATCAAGTTAGTTCAATAAAATAGTGAGTAAAAAAAGGGAAGCTTTTGCTTCCCTTTTTTATTGAGCTTTTAACCTATGGTGAGATAAGTATTTTCCCAAATGGTCGGGTTAAACTCACCTTGAACCAACTGGATATAACGACCTGCTACATGATCGATAGCAATACAATCATCTACATCAACGACACGGTCTGTATGCGGTTTATGCCAGTGTTGCTCGATATATTGCTTACCGAGCTGTTTTGCATTTGTTGAATCTGTAGCCACAACAAGATGATAGCTATGTAACTCACCAAAAATTTTCGGGACATATCCACCCAAGTTGATCAAATACAATTTTTCATCCGAAACTGACGGCGCTGCATCAGAAAAATGTATTTGGTACTTCACACCTTGTGATTGCACACCTGTAAACTGTGCCCAAGCATCAATATGCAGTCCTTTCAACTCACCAAACCAAGCTTGTTTTAACTGTGGCATGATTTCAGGTAGTGTTTCACCTATTGCCATTACTACATCATGAACTTCAGTATTGGCTTTTGCATGTCGGCCACCCAACATCACCATAAACAAACTTGGCATTGTGAAAACTTACATCTCAACCATTTCAACACCATCAATACGCGCAACTGTCATTAAATCTTTATCACCACGACCTGAAACGGTTGCAATGATGATTTGATCTTTAGACATGGTTGGCGCAAGTTTAGTGACATAAGCCATGGCATGAGAGCTTTCAAGTGCAGGAATAATCCCTTCAATTTTAGTGAGATCACGGAAACCTTGTAGCGCTTCGTCATCATTGATTGGCACATATTCAACACGTTTCATATCTTTCAAGAAACTATGTTCGGGACCAACACCTGGATAGTCTAGGCCTGCCGAAATACTATGTGTTTCAATGATCTGGCCTTGCTCATCCGACATCAAGTAGGTACGGTTACCATGTAATACGCCGACATGACCTGCATTTAATGGCGCAGAGTGTTTACCAGTTTCAATGCCGTAACCCGCTGCTTCAACACCATACATTTTCACATCTTGATCATTCAAGAATGGATAGAACAAGCCCATCGCATTTGAACCACCACCAACACAAGCAACCAATGCGTCAGGTAAACGACCTGCTTGCTCTTGAATTTGACGGCGTGCTTCACGACCAATAATCGACTGGAAGTCACGAACAAGCTGAGGATATGGATGTGGTCCAGCAACAGTACCGATCACATAGTAAGTGCTATCAACATTGGTGACCCAGTCACGCATTGCTTCGTTCATGGCATCTTTCAATGTTTTTGAACCACTTTGTACAGGAACAACTGTCGCACCAAGCAGACGCATACGATATACATTCATCGCTTGACGTTTTACGTCTTCAGCGCCCATGTATACCACGCACTCCATACCCAAACGTGCTGCAATGGTTGCTGTCGCCACACCATGCTGACCTGCACCTGTTTCAGCAATGATACGCTTCTTACCTGATAGCTTTGCCAATAATGCCTGACCAATCGTGTTATTCACTTTGTGTGAACCCGTGTGATTCAAGTCTTCACGTTTCAGGTAAATTTGCGCACCGCCGAGGTGCTGAGACCATCGTTCAGCATAATAAAGTGGACTAGGACGACCAACATAGAACGCAAGATCACGATCAAACTCTGCCAAAAACTGAGCATCATTTTTCATACGACCATAAAGATTTTCTAAATCTTCAAGTGCAGCCATTAGCGTTTCTGACACAAAACGTCCACCATGAATACCGAAATGCCCTTGAGCATCTGGAAACTGGGTGTAGTCAATCACGTTATTTTGCTGATCCACGTTGGACTCCTTGCATAAATTTTTCAATGAGTTGTTGGTCTTTTATACCTTTTGCGGACTCTACGCCTCCGCTGACATCTACAGCAAAAGCAGCTGTAGTATCAATAGCTTCACTCACATTTTCAGGTGTTAAGCCACCTGCCAAAATTAGTGGAACTTCAAGTTGAGGAAATTTGTTCCAATCAAAGCGATGGCCTGTTCCACCCTTTAACTCAGGATGCCATGCATCTAACAATACCGCACTGGCACCAGCCGCTTGATAGCGTTGAACTTCTGCCACTACATCTAAATCAGATTTCACTTGAATTGCTTTATACCAACGACGTTTACATGATTCTGCGATCTGCTGACATTGTTCAGGTGTTTCATCACCATGTAGTTGTAATACATCCAACGGAACTGAATCAAGCACCGTTTTTATTTCTTCAGCACTAGCATTTACAAACAAGCCCACCAATTGCACATAAGGCGGAATATGTTTTGCCAACGATTGCGCTTGCCCAACAGTGACATGGCGAGGACTAGGCGGGAAAAATACAAAACCGATTGCATCTGCGCCTGCCTGCACCACAGCTTGAATATCTTGTGCTCGAGTTATTCCACAAATCTTGGCGCGAGTTCGCATTTGAGATTGGCGCATGATGTGTCCAATTTAAAATGAATATTTTGAAACCATCGCATTGTAATGCAATTTGACTCACTTGGGGCAAAGTTCATTTCGAAATGCGATTGTTTAAAAAACGTTAACACTTTATACTTCGCCCAATATCGCAACAAGTCTAAAGCAAATTCTTTTGCTTATAGGGAAGTTGGTGAAAATCCAACACTGCCCTCGCAACGGTAACACCGAATTATTAATCAAGCTCAACGCCAAATCACTGCGTCGGATCGATGTGGGAAGATGATTAATAGCATCATCATTGTGATGATATAGTGAAGTCCGGAGACCTGCTTGTTGTTCATTTCCACATTAACATTCACGATGGGTGAATGTCTGGAGCGACATCATGTCTACAGTTTTTCAACCAACTCGTTTAGTTGGTGCTATCGCTATTGCGATGGGGTTTGCTTCACCTGCTTTTGCTCAAGATCAATCAACAGAAAAAACAGCAACGCTTGATACGATTGTTGTGACAGCATCTCGTAGTGAACAGAAAATCAGCGAAGTTCCAGCGCGTATCAATATTATTGAACCAAAGATTCTTGAACAATCGCCAATTGCTTCTTTACCACAACTATTAGAAACCGATGCTTCAATCAACATGGTACAAAGCGGCGGTTATGGTCAATCAGCTTCTATTTTTTTACGCGGAACTAACTCTAACCATACATTGCTGTTAAGAGATGGGGTTCGTCTTAACTCAAATACATCTGGTGCAGCATCATTACCATTTATTGATACAACTGATATTAAACAAATTGAAGTCTTAAAAGGCCCAGCATCAGTTCTATATGGTGCAGATGCAATTGGTGGTGTAGTACAGCTTATCTCAAAAACTCCAGAAAAAACTTCAGCATTCATAACTGGGGAAATTGGCGAAAATAAAACGTATAAGTCAGTTGTTGGCGCAGATCTCGCTGAAAATGGTTTTTATGCTCAAATTCGTGGACAACGCTTAGAAACTGACGGTACACCAGTCACTGATGCAAAAGACAATAAAAAAGCCAGTTTTGATCAAAAAGGCTATAGCGCAAAAATCGGTGTTGAAAAAGAGCTATTTGCAGCTTCTGTCGATTATAGTGAAAACGAAGGCTATAGTGACTATGACAACTACGGCAACCTCGTTTCTCAAGACTTTAAAAATGAAGTGATCAACGTAAAAGGTCGAGCAAATGTTCTTGATAATCTAGCTATCCATGCTCGTTTATCGCAGTTCAAAGATGATTTAAATCAGAATAACTCTCCAGACTACGTTTATAGTACTACACAAGAAGCTGAGCTTTATACCAAATGGCAAATGACGCCTGCTCAGAATATTTTAGTGGGTTCAACATATAAAGATATCAAAGGTGATGTGTACTCTAAAAATCTTTGGGGTGGCCAAGACGTTAAATATAAAGAATCAGTAGATACGATTGGTTACTTCGCGCAGCACCAATACAAAAGTAATGGTTTAGAAACGCAAGTTGGCGTTCGTGTTGAAGATAATGAAAAGTTTGGTACACATACTGTTGGTCAAGGTGCTATTCGCTATCAAGTTCTACCACTTACAAGCGTTTATGCAAATATTGGCTCTGCATTCCGCGCACCGACTACAAATGACTTATATGCTATTTCATGGGGTGGAAATCCAGACCTTAAGCCTGAAGAAAGCTTTTCTTACGAAATTGGTGTCGATCAAAAGCTAAATTACAATATCAACCTTGGTTTATCTATTTACCGAAATAAAGTTGATAACCTTATCAGCTATCAAGGAAATAAATTAATCAACGTAAATAAAGCGACGTTTACAGGCGGGGAAGCATCCCTCAAATGGCAACAAGATGAACTCTTTTTAAGTACAACTTATGCTTATGTACAAGCAAAAGATGATGAAACCAAAAAAGATCTAAACCGCCGCCCACGCCAAAGCTTAACGCTTACAACAGGTTGGGATGATGGTGAGTATGGTGTTTCAGCTTCTGTAGTTGCTAAATCAAATTCAAAAGACTTTGCTGATTGGCCGTCTACTACACCGACAACCAATCCTGGTTACGTGACAACCAATGTAAATATTTATTGGCAGCCGATTCCAATGATCAAGCTGTTTGCAAATATTGAAAACATTGGGGATGTAAACTATAAAACAGCCTATAACGGTAATGGTGTGTATTACATCAACGGTGGTCGTCAAGCTTCTGCTGGCGTAACTTTCCGTTATTAATCGCGCAAACAAATAACAAAAATATTTTCTTAACTCCATTTTCGGGGTAATGTTTTGACCGACATTATCCCCTTTTTATTTTTAGGAAACCCAATGGGACATCGTTTAAGCAAAATCTATACACGTACAGGTGATTCAGGCACTACTGGTCTTGGAGATGGTTCTCGTGTAGCCAAAGATGATTTGCGTATTACCGCCTTGGGTGACGTTGATGAACTTAATGCAACTATTGGCGTATTAAGAGCACAAATCAGCGCATCTCAAATTGAAAATAAAACCGATTGGGATAAAAGTCTAAGCCTAATTCAACATTGGTTATTTGATCTTGGTGGTGAAGTGTGTATTCCAAACTATCACCTGCTCCAACCTGTCTGTATCGAGTTTCTTGAAAAAGAAATCGATCAAATGAATGAATCTTTGCCAATGCTCAAAGAATTTATATTACCGTCAGGAAGCTTGGCTTGTAGTTATGCTCATCAAGCACGTGCCGTATGCCGCCGCGCCGAACGCGCATTAATGTCTGTACAGAATCGAGACCAAAATATTCAAGCAACCGCATTACAATTATTGAATCGTTTATCAGACTGGTTATTTGTTGCTTCACGTGCTTTACAACGTGCCGAAGGCGGTAGTGAAGTTCTGTGGCAAAAAAATATTAATGACAGCATTGACGCACAATAAGCTAAAAGGCAGATAACGAATGCAAATTATTGGTCATCGTGGTGCACGGGGTGAAGCTCCCGAAAATACGTTAGGTGGCTTTCGTTACCTGCATGATTTAGGCATACGTGCAGTTGAGTTTGATGTACGCCAACTCAAAGATGACCAATTGGTTGTGATTCATGATGATGATTTTGTTCGTACCACGGGCAGATCACAACATGTTGAAAGCTGTAATTTACTTGAAGCACAACAATTCGATCATCGCCATCAATGGCATGCGTGGGCATTTGAAGAATACACCCCTAATCTTCCCCACGTTTTAGATTGCTTAACTGACTTTGAGCATATCGAAGTTGAAGTGAAAGCTGTCTCCGATGAGGCTGCTGCCGAACGCCTAATTCACCAAGTACAACAAGACCTCAAAAGCTTTGAAAAAACAGCAACGATTACCAGTTTTGATATCAAAATTTTAGCTGCTCTCGCCCAACAACAAAGCCATTTTAAACGAGGTTTGCTGATCGAAATACCAGTCGGAGAATATGCAATTGAACTTGCACATCAATATGGCTGTTGTCGAATCGGATGGAAAGATCAACTCGCTACAGATGACATCATTCGCCAAACTCAGCAAGCCAATTTAGAGATCAGCGTATGGACTGTGAATGATGTTGATCGAGCCAAACATCTCCAACAACTCGGTATCCAAGGTTTAATTACAGATGTTCCGACAACGATGTTACAACACCTTCAGTTATAAGTAAGGCAGAACAAATTCTGCCTTTCTTTTTACTTTTTACGCTGTGCTTGTATTAATCTCTGCCCTTTAGCATCTAACAAATATAAATTTGTTCCATCAAATTGGAAGCGTGTAACACGTTGTATTGCATCCATAAGATCCGCCTCTTGAGCTAAAGCCTTATTACAACTGTAATGCCCCGCCATGACATCAAAATCAAGCTTTCTTTGAGCAAAGTCATAGGTGTAACGTCCATAAAGGTTATTACATCCCGTATGCCCAGAAACCAATTTTGATACCGAATTCAAAGTAAAACTCGGATATTGATTAAAGAACAAAGCCCGCTTGTTTTGAATCATGGTAATTTGCCAATCGACATCTTGAACGCCATCAGTACTTTTACGTACTTGCATACTCGGTAACTGAGTTACTCGTTTGGGTTGTAAGGTATTTTTTTGCACTTTTGATGGCTGGCTTTGACAAGCCGCAAGCATCACAACAGTAGATAATATGAAAGTTTTGTTAAAAAATGCCTTCTTGGAGAAAATAGGATTTTTCACGGTAAATTGCTCAGACATTGATTTATTTCACCTTTTAATTCATTGATCAAGCTAACAAATGAATTCTGTTACTGTTCTTTCGATACAACTGTACAATAATACTAGTGCTAATGAATCCGAGCATGCTAATATCAGTGATAACATAGCAATATATCGTCATGATTGGTTTTGCTATCTCGTTTAGTTTTATTATCTTGTGCAAACAAGGATATTAGGAGCGCTGCCGGATATGAATTCCGCCCCACTCAAGAAAGCACCTATTAATTGGATTGCAATTTTTGCGTTGGTATTTCTACCAATTGTTGCACTAATTTCTATTCCAATCTATACCTATCATCATGACTTCAGTATGGGCGCATGGATTAGCATGTTTGTCTTACTGGGTATAAGCAGTTTAGGTATTACTGCAGGCTATCACCGCTTATGGGCACATCGTGCTTATGAAGCAGCTTTACCTCTTAAAATTTTATTGATGATCGCAGGTACATTTGCGGTTCAAAACAGCATTCTGTTTTGGGCTTCTGGTCACCGTACACATCACCGTCATGTTGATGACGTCGACCAAGATCCTTATTCAATTAATAATGGTTTTTGGTACGCGCATATGGGTTGGATGTTACGTAACTACCCAGCCGCTGAACCAAACTATAAAAATGCACCAGACTTGTTAAATGACAAGTTAGTGATGTTCCAAGATAAATATTACGTTCCACTCGTCATTGCTGTCCATGCAGGTATTTTGTTACCTATTGGTTGGCTTGTAGGCGATATCTGGGGCGTATTACTTCTAGGTGGTTTGGTTCGCTTATTCATCAGCCATCATGTGACTTTTTTCATCAACTCGCTTTGCCACATGTGGGGCAAACGTCCATATACAGATGAAAATACGGCGCGTGATAACTTTATTCTCGCCATCCTCACCTGGGGCGAGGGTTATCATAATTACCACCACATTTTCCAATACGACTATCGTAATGGGGTAAAATGGTGGCAATATGACCCAACAAAATGGTTAATTTGGACGAGTTCTAAGCTCGGTCTAGCTAAAAACTTACGTCGTATTCCAAGCTTTAATATTAAAAAAGCCGAACTTGCAATGAAGTTTAAATATGCTGAACAAGATTTGGCAATTTATGGGCACGATGTAAATACTGACATCGTTCAAATGAAGCAACGTATTGCGCAAGAATATGAAGCATTTACCCATACCTTAAATGATTGGGCGAAATTGAAAGAGCAAGAAATCCAAGCGAAAAAAGCAGCTGTAGCTGAGAAAATTCATCAAATGGATCATAAACTGAAAGTTGATTTCCAATTGCTTGAACACAGACTTGCTCATCATCGTGAGTGCTTAGAAACATTGATGCGTAATATTAAAAAAGCACCTGTTTCTGAATAAACTCAATATAAAAAAAAGGTCTCACAACGAGGCCTTTTTTATGTCTACTGATACATATTTGCTATCACGGACTTCATCGCTGCTCAGCTTAAAATTTGTTATAGTCAACACATTCCCCTCCCAAGATATTTCAGTTATGCAATTCAATCCTCGCTACAACGCTCTGAATCCCAAGCTTTATCATCTACAGCAACCCAGCCCTTTGCGTGGTGCAAAAGCAGGTCATTTCAATGAAGCTTTGGCGGATGAGTTGCAATGGAGTGAAGAAGACAAAGCGAACTGGGTTGAAATTTGTAGTGGGCAAAAAACCTTTGCTGAATTTCCACCGTTAGCGATGGTTTATGCAGGACATCAATTTGGGCAATGGGCAGGACAACTGGGCGATGGTCGCGGCCTATTGATTGGACAAATCCTCAATACGCAAGGTCAAACGATTGATCTTCATCTTAAAGGTGCGGGTTCTACTCCCTACTCGCGTATGGGGGATGGGCGTGCTGTACTACGCTCAGTGATTCGTGAATATCTGGCAGGTCATGCACTCAATGCACTTGGCGTTGCATCAAGTCATGCCATCGGATTTACATCTTCAAGTCAAGGCGTACAGCGTGAAACCTTAGAACTCGGCGCCATGCTATTACGTACTTCAGATTGTCATATTCGCTTAGGGCATTTTGAATGGATTAACCAATATGCACCTGAGCTATTGGCCGAATTTACTCAGGAATGCATTGAATGGCATTATCCAGCATGTTTAGAAGCTGAAAATCCAGTACTTGCATTTGCTCAAGCTGTAATTGATCGGACTGCAATTATGATTGCAAAATGGCAATTGGTCGGTTTTGCACATGGTGTGATGAATACAGATAACTTAAATATTACAGGTTCTACTTTAGATTTTGGCCCTTATGGTTTTATGGAGCGTTTCCGACCTAATTGGATCAACAATCATTCAGACTACCAAGGTCGTTATACCTATCAAAATCAGCCAAGTGTGGGCCACTGGAATCTGTGGACTTGGTTAAACAATCTCATTCCTTTGGCTGAAGCTGAACAAAAAGAACAATTCAAACTTGATTTAGCAAAATGTTTAGAACAGTTCGAACCTATTTTTTTAGAACATTATGGACAAGGTTTATGTCAAAAGATGGGGCTTCCTCATTTTCATAAGGATAGCTTAGATTGCAGTTTTTCATTCTTGCGAATCTTGCAAACAGAACAACTCGACTACACTCAGAGCTTTCTTCGTTTACAAAACCAAGAATATAAAGCACTTCGTGATGATTGCATAGATTTACGTCAATTTGATGGGTTTATGCATCAATATCAACAGATTCGTGAACATCAAGATACTGTCGCATTAGACCAAGCCATGCAACAAGCCAATCCACATTATATTTTACGTAATCACATGGCGCAAAAAGCAATTGAACAAGCCGAACGTGGGGATTTCAGTGAGGTTGAACGTTTATTCCAGTTGCTTAATCAACCCTATACTCGACAACTAGAGTTGGAAACTGAACAGGACACTGCACCATTACCAAGTGATATACCTGAAGTTTCTGTAAGTTGCTCATCCTAAGTTACGAGGATCAATATGAAATTAGGGCTTTTTGTTGCAACTATCATCATTGTCATCTTGGGCGGATTTACTTTTTATAAGTATGAAAAGTTTATTCCAACTTTTGTATCAAAACATCAAGCCCTTTCAGCCCAAGAAATAGAAAGCTTAAACAAAACCAAACCAGTCACCACGATTGAGGTGTTTAAAGATCAAAGATTATTACAACTGAAACATCAACAAGAAGTTATCCGAAGCTATCCTATTCGCTTAGGCTTTGATCCAAATGGGCACAAACAATTTGAAGGTGATGGTAAAACACCTGAAGGAACGTATACGATTGATTGGCGTAACTCAGAAAGTGCATTCTACAAGTCACTGCATATCTCCTACCCCAACGCAAATGATGCGGCTTATGCCAAACAACATAATCAATCTGCAGGTGGCGATGTGATGATTCATGGCACTGTCCCAAAGCAAGCAACCTCATTCCCAAGTAGCGCTTCATATATGCCGCGCAAGGATTGGACATTAGGCTGTATTGCTGTTACAAATTCGGATATGGATGAAATTTGGCAACTCGTTAAGAACAATACGCCTATCATCATTCATCCATAATCCTAAAGAAATAATATCTGTCTACTGGGGATGAACCGCTTTATTAAACCGTATAAGGCTTATGCAGAGGATAACTTCCAAGGTATGTAGATGTCTTCAACAGCCCTTTTCACTTACCATAAGCTTTTGTAAAGTAATGTAATATTTAAAAATCGACAACTTCTGTTTTTATCTAAAGAGCATAAAAGTAGATAATTTCTACAAAATTTTTAAGAAACTATCCACATTTTCTGTGGATAACGCTGTGGTTATCCACAGGATAAAACAAAGTTACTTACTCATCAGGATATTCAAAGCGATAACCCACACCATAAACCGCCTGAATCCACTCGTGACGGTTACCCGTATCTGCCGCTTCAGAGATCTTGCGACGGAGGTTTTTGATATGGCTATCGATCACGCGATCCGCAACATCAAAGCTGTCAGGATTAATATGGTCGAGTAACTGTGCACGCGAATACACTTGTCCCAAATGCTCTAAGAACAATTCTAGAATGCGAAATTCTGTTGGCGTCAACGTCAGTGCTTTTTGTTGATACCAAATACGTTGTTGCGCTTTATCAATACGGAATAAGTCATTTTGCTCAGGCTCAGCTTTACGCTCTAAACGGCGTAAAACGGCTTGCACTCGAGCAACTAACTCTTTAGGGCTAAATGGTTTACAGATATAGTCATCGGCTCCCATATTTAGACCTAAAACACGATCAATTTCTTCAGTACGTGCAGTCACCATAATGATCGGTAGATCAGACTGCTCTCGTACTTTACGGCAAATGGTTAGACCATCCATACGAGGTACCATCAAGTCCAAAATCATTAAACTTGGTTTGCGTTGCTGAAATTGGGTATACGCATCTTGCCCATCATGAAACATACTGACTTCAAAACCAGCTGCTTCTAAATAATCACGAACCAACTGTGCCAGTTCAACTTCATCTTCAACCAACATAATATGTTTCATGGTGTTCTTCCTATTTATCATCCTCAACACTTGGAGGATCTATCAATATTTAATTTGCTTTTGGAAAAGTCAATACACAACGCAACCCACCCAGTGGTGAGTGATCAAAACTCAGTGAACCACCTAAGGCTTGCGCTAATTTACATGACAATGCTAAACCTAAACCTGTACCACCTGTGCTACGTGTACGAGAATCATCAACACGGTAGAAACGCTCACCCAAACGTGTCAGTTGCTCATCACTCAGACCATATGGACTATCATCAACATACAGTATCCATTGTTGATCATTTTGTTGAGTGTGAATCTGTATTTTTCCACCTTGCTCAGTGTAACGAACACAGTTACCTAACAAATTGACAATAATCTGCTTCAAACGATCTCTATCTAATGAAAGTTTGACACCCTCACCTGATAAAGAAACCTCTAATTGGTGCTGTTCAAAGGTTGATCTAAAGTTTTCAACCTCTTGTACAACGACATCCCACGGGTCAACTTCTGAGAAATAACACTTCAATTGTTGAGCATCTGCTTGCGCCAAATCAGCAAGGTCTTGTGTCAACTTCTTCAAACTGCTTACTTGACGCATCATTGCATCCAAATGCTCAGGTGTCGCTTTACGAATCCCATCTTGCATCGCCTCAATCTGAGCTTGCAGCACTGCCAATGGTGTTTTTAACTCATGTGAAGTATCCGCAACCCACTGACGGCGAGACTCTTCATGCTGATGTAGAATATCAGCTAAATGATTCAATTGATTTGATAAATCACCGAGTTCATCATTTCGTTTAATCACAACTTGATGTTGATAGTTACCTCGAGTTAATTCCAAAGTTGCTTTGAGGAGACGCTGAATTGGCTTTTTAAAATAAGTTGCCATCAGCAAAGCCGCAACCAAACTTGAAAGTACAGTTAAGGCATACACAAGCAATAAATAACGCTTTTGATTACTAAAGAAATTAATACTGGATGCATCTTCCTGATCAAGCACAGGCTTCAAGCCTAAATAGCCCACAATTTCTTGACCGACCATAATAGGTCGATAAGAAATTTGATCGGTTGTAGGCTCTCCCACGATAAACTGATGTCTATTATCATATAAAGAAAGACGCGAGCTTAAGCCCAATCGATCAGGAATAGCCACAAACTGCTTTTTCCCATGTTCATTATTCTGATTGAGTTGACCCGTTTGTTTATTACTCTCTTTTGTATCTTTCTTTAAACGAAATTGGCTCTGACTTAAAGGAAAGCGCAAGCCTTCAAAGGGTTGATATTCCGAAGGTAAATTTTGCTTCAAAATTCTGAGTTCTTCTTCATTAAAAATCTGACGGCTTTTTATTTCTGTACTATTTTGCGCTAATGTCGGAGATAAGCTGAGTAAGGTATGATCATTAAAATAACGTTGTTGTAATGCAATATCATACTGTCGGCGTAACCACCACTGAGACAAGCGATCATAGTCATCTGCTGCCGCAGTCCCTTCAATTTGTAGAATCTGTGCCTGAATCGCATTGCCCCAATCATGATAAACAGAGTAAACATTGCCTAAATTGGCAATTAAACGGTCTAACTTCTGCATTTCCACATCTGCGACATAACGAGCAAAGTTCTTTTGCATCGTCCAATGCAATATACCTAAGCTAATCGTGGCGATCAGCAAAGTTGTAAGCAACACCGTTAAAAATAAGCGTAAGGCGATAGGGACACGACGAACATTCAAAAGCTGAGTCTCAATATTGTTCTATTTATGGATTGTAACCAACATGGTCGAAAAAAACTCTCCATTGTTTCTTCATCTTTATTATCTAATCTTTAACCATCGAATCACAACTGATCACGCTGGATAAAACAATGAACAAGACAAAAATTGTATTAATGACCACTCTACTCGGTTCTGCTTTAGGTTTAGCTGCTTGTCAATCGACAACGCCAGCAGAACAGTCAATGAATCGCGATCATCACCGCCATAATATGCAACGTGCACCGCTTACACCAGAGCAACGTGCTGAGTGGCAAGAAAAACGTGAACAACGATTAGAGCAACGCGAACAAATGCGTAAAGAACATCAAGCCCAACGTGCACAGATCGAAAAGGCTTGTCAGGGTAAACGCATTGGTGAACGTGTGAATGTTCAGTGGAATAATCGTGTAATCGAAGGTACATGTGAAGTTCATTTTACGCCAGATAAATCGCAATTTAAACGTCAGCCAAATGCTACGACCTAATATTCATCTTCCTCACAGGCGCTTTTTAGCGCCTTTTTTTATTTACACAGCTGCTTACGATTTTCAACAAGCTGTTTAAGTAAATTCGAAAAAAAACACCTACAATCTAGGAGCTTAAACAGGTTAAATCACAAACTTTGACTTCGCAGTCACTAAGAAATGACCTGCAAAAGCTTGTACCGAACTATAACTTGTTGCACGATTAGCGGTACAAAATGGTGCCAATTGGGCACATTTATCATTGACTAAGATTTTAACTCTGGTTTCACCAGTATTGAGGAACCCGCTATGCCACAATACAAAGCACCCTTACGTGATATGCAGTTCGTATTGCACGAATTATTAAATGCTGAAGCACATTACGCAAAACTTCCTGCATTTCAAGGCACCGTAAGCCGTGAATTGGTTGATCAATATTTAGAAGCAGCGGCAGATTTCTGTGAGAATGAACTTTCTCCTTTAAACCAAGTGGGCGACCGTGAAGGTTGTACTTGGAATGACGGTGTTGTAACTACGCCTACAGGTTTCAAAGAAGCGTATCAAAAATATATCGAACTAGGCTTCCCTTCTCTTTCTGCTGATGAAGAGTTTGGCGGTCAAGCATTACCGAACTCTTTAGGGATCACGATCTCTGAAATGGTTGGTACTGCAAACTGGTCATGGGGTATGTACCCTGGTCTTTCTCATGGTGCTGTTCGTACGCTTGAACATCACGGTTCTGATGAGCAAAAAGCAACTTACCTTCCAAACCTTGTTTCAGGTGTATGGACAGGTACGATGTGTTTAACAGAATCTCACGCTGGTTCTGACCTTGGTATTATCCGTACTAAAGCTGAACCAAATGCTGACGGTAGTTATGCAATCTCTGGCGAGAAAATCTTTATCTCTGCTGGTGAGCATGACATGGCTGACAATATCATCCATATCGTTCTTGCACGTTTACCAGGTGCTCCAAAAGGTACTAAAGGTATTTCTCTTTTCATCGTACCTAAGTTCCATGTAAATGATGACGGTTCTGTTGGCGAGCGCAACTCAGTACGTTGTGGTTCTATCGAACATAAAATGGGTATCCACGGTAATGCAACTTGCGTGATCAACTTTGATCAAGCAAAAGGTTACTTAATTGGACCTGAAAACCGTGGCTTAAACTGCATGTTCACATTCATGAACACTGCACGTATTGGTACGGCTGTACAAGGTCTTGCTGCATCTGAAGGTTCTTTCCAAGGCGCGTTAGCGTATGCAAAAGACCGTTTAGCAATGCGTTCACTTTCTGGTCCTAAAGCACCTGAAAAAGAAGCAGATCCAATTATTGTTCACCCAGCTGTTCGCAACATGCTTTTAACTCAAAAGTCATTTGCTGAAGGTGGTCGTGCACTGGTTTACTTACTTGCTCAATATGCAGATATCGTTGAAAAAGGCGAAACTGAAGAAGAGCGTAAGTTTGCAGACAACATCTTGTCATTGTTAACACCGATTGCTAAAGCATTCTTAACTGAAACTGGTTCTGAATCTGCTAAACACGGTGTTCAAGTATTTGGTGGTCACGGCTTTATTTCTGAACACGGTATGGAGCAAATCGTACGTGATACACGTATTGCTTGCTTATATGAAGGTACAACTGAAATCCAAGCACTTGACTTATTAGGTCGTAAAGTATTGCAAACTCAAGGTGCAATGCTGAAAGACTTTACCAAGATCATCCATAAATTTGTTGAAGCAAACAAAGACAATGCTGCTATGCAAGAGTTCATCGCGCCATTGGCTGCTGCTAACAAAGAATGGGGCGACATCACGATGCAAATCGGTATGCGTGCAATGCAAAACCCTGATGAGGTTGGTGCAGCTGCGGTTGACTACTTATACTTCGCTGGTTATGTAACGCTTGCTTACCTATGGGCTCGTATGGCACTTGTTGCTCAAGAAAAATTAGCTGAAGGTTCAACTGAAGTTGACTTCTACAATGCGAAAATCACAACAGCTCGCTTCTACTTCAAGAAGATCTTGCCACGTGTTCGCTCTCACGTAGACGTACTTTCAACTGGCGTAGCGCCATTGTTTGAACTTGATGCGGAACACTTCGCTTTCTAAACATAGTTTAGAATGAGATGCAACGTTCATCACAGAAAAAGGACTGGTCAGTTTTGACCGTCCTTTTTTTGTTTAATCAATGCTAAATTTACACTATTCATTTATTTGTTCGTTTTATTTGATCACTTTGCACATGACATGTGCGTAGAAGGGAACGATTATGCCAATTTACAATGCTCCTTTAGCAGACATGAAATTCATCTTAAATGATGTATTTAAAGCAGAACAATTTTGGCAGTCTAATGAGAAACTTGCTCATGTAGATGCTGCAACTGCTGAAGCTATTTTAGAAGAAATGGCGAAATTTGCTCAAAACGTGACGCACCCGTTAAACCGTACGGGCGATGAAGAAGGCGCACGTTGGGAAAATGGTGAAGTATTCACTCCTGCTGGTTTCAAAGAAGCTTTCCGTCAATATGCTGAAGGCGGCTGGATCGGCTTAGGTGCTGATGCAGAATGGGGCGGTCAAGAAATGCCAAAAATGCTGACGGTACTTTCTGACGAAATGTTATTCGCTACAAACCCATCATTCATGCTCTACCCGCTCCTTTCAGTTGGTGCTGGTATGGCTTTAAATAGCTATGCCTCACAAGAGCAAAAAGAAACTTATTTACCTAAAATCTACTCTGGCGAATGGTCAGGTACGATGTGCTTAACAGAACCTCATGCGGGTACTGATCTAGGTATTATTAAAACTAAAGCTGAACGTAATGAAGATGGTACTTATAACATCACTGGTACTAAAATCTTCATCACTGGTGGCGACAATGATTTAGCTGAAAATATCATTCACCTCGTATTGGCAAAAACACCTGATGCACCTGCGGGTTCTCGTGGTATTTCTTTATTCATCGTACCGAAGTACCTTGTAAATGAAGATGGCTCTTTAGGTGAACGCAATCCTGTTGGTCCTGGTTCAATTGAACACAAAATGGGGATCAAAGCATCTGCAACTTGCGTAATGAACTTTGACGGTGCAAAAGGCTATCTCGTTGGTAAAGAAAACGAAGGTCTTGCTGCGATGTTCGTGATGATGAACTACGAGCGCTTATCAATGGGTATCCAAGGTCTTGGAGCTTCTGAGTTTGCTTATCAAAATGCAGCTCAATATGCGACTGATCGTTTACAAGGTCGTAGTGCTTCTGGCGTTCAATCGCCAAACAAACCAGCAGATAGCATCTTAGTCCATGGTGATGTACGTCGTATGTTGCTTAATGTCCGTGCGAACAATGAAGCATCTCGTGCATTTGCGGTGTATGTTGGTCAACAGCTCGACATCACTAAATTCTCAACTGATGCTGAAGCTGTGAAGAAAGCCAATGACCGCGTTGCGCTATTAACACCAATTGCAAAAGCATACCTTACTGATACAGCATTCCAAGCAACTTTAGATGCTCAGATGGTATTTGGTGGTCACGGTTATATTCGTGAATGGGGTATGGAACAATGTATTCGTGATCTTCGTATTGCGCAAATCTACGAAGGAACAAACGGCGTTCAGTCACAAGACTTAATTGGTCGTAAAGTGATTAAAAATGGTGGTGCATTCATCGCTGAATACATCGCTGAAATTCGTGATTTTGCAAATACATTAGATGCTGATTTGAACTTCATCAAAGATGCAACTTTAGATGCTGCAACTGAAGTTGAAGCTGTTACTCAATTCATCATTGAGCAAGCTGCTGAAAATATTGAGTTCCCGAACTCAGCTGCTGTTGATTACTTACATGCAGTTGGTTTACTCAGCTTTAGCTATATGTTCGCAAAAATTGCTGCTGCTGCGAAAGACAAATCTGGTGACTTCTATCAAAACAAACTTGCATTGGCACAGTACTTCGTTACTCGTATCTTGCCAGAATTAGAAGCCCGCATTAAGAAAGTTGAAGCTGGTTCTGATCTCATTATGAACTTCAGCGAAGACTACTTTACAAATCAAGCTTAAATCTATCAGCAAAAAAACGCCTGAAAATTCAGGCGTTTTTTTAAATTAATAATTAGAGCGTGTCAACATCACTCCAAGCTAGAATCGTTGTTTTCTGTTCACCACTGATTAAGGGATTGTCAGGATCTCCACCTAGAAAACTTTGGTCATAAGTAATCGTCATATTACCACCACCACTAAAATTTGCTGCACTTGTTCCTTTAAAGGCATATCCAGCCCCATCAGCCTGAATATTAGCAACATAAACTGCACCACGAATTTTAGTGTTTCCCCCACCCGACAAATTATATTGCCCCCCTAGAACAAGTAATACGCCATTAAAATTACCACCACATTGTTGTCCATTAGCAGTATAGTTACCTCTAATAATCACAATTCCAGCACAAGACGGTACAGCATCTTCAAGCTTTCCACTCACATTACCAGCGATATATGTCACACCATTCAAGCTTTTAATGGTATCCACATACGCCATAATTTCATTCGGATTTTCCCACATTCCTAGGTCTGTTTCTTTTACACATGCGCCACTTGCAGATGGGCAATCTGCACCACCTTGATAATGATCGGCATCTCGTCTATTGGCTGGAATACCATTTAACACCGTACTATTATTTGAACTAGGATCCATAGTCGCAATTGCAAGCTTACTAGTACCATTAATTTTAAATTGATTACTATTTTTTCCAGTAAATGAACCAACATTTCCACCTATAGTTAAAGCTGCAGGAAAATCTGGTAGTTTGACCGCATCAGGAAACTTGCCTTTAATCTTAATCTGATAAGCACTTTGCCCTAAAATCTTAGTTGTACTATTACTAGTTTTAATTAAGTTACCTGTTACTTTGACAGTAACAATCTTACTCTCATCATCCCAACACGGATTGGTATTCGTAGTTACGCAACCTATAATATTGTCTGACGGGTTAATCCAGAAATAACCATTATTTCCAGAATTAACCGTTAATGTTCCAGTATTGCTATTCGGAATACTTGCAACCGTATTCCAACGACTTTTATCTGTATTTGATGTTGGCCACCCACCTTGGTTTTTAAACTGATCATTTGCCCAATTCAAAAATTGTGTCGCACCATCCTCAGCAGCATTGGTTGTAATCACTTTATTTGTGATATTTGCCGTCATCTTATCTTGGATGATCGTACCACGCATCGCATATAAACTAATCATGGTCACAGCAAATAAAATCACAACTGTAATAATCAGTACGGAACCGTGTTGTTGTTTCATTTTTTGTTCTCCACTAATTACTGTATATAGTGATACTCTCGCTAGTCACTTGAGTGCCACATCTTAAGGTCAATTTCATTTGCTTATTATTTCCATTCGGCAAAGAAAAACTGTGGGTTAAATTTAAACTTTCAGGTGGTGAACTATCTTTATCACTATCAATAGTCCAACCTGTACGGTTAACACTATTATTCACAGTAAGAGTCACCGTTGCCGCTTTTCCCGCCACAAAATTTCCACCACTCCAAGGATGAGTAGTTCCATTAGCAGTTAAGCTAATGTTAGCTAACATCGAATTTGAGCAAGTTTCGTCTCCACCATTGCCATCATCAGGTGGATTATCACTTCCATCACCAGTATCATTTGGATCATCAGTATCGTCATCCCCATCATCAGGCTCAGGCGTACTGCTACCCCCACCAGAACTTGGTGGATTCACTTTACTTGTTCCACCACTTGACGCAAGTTGTGTCATCGCCAACAGATGTGAGGTTGAAATAAAATCAACAGTTGGTTTTTTAGCCTCACCATCAACAACACTCATCTTTGTCAGTACACTAGTCACAGTTCCCCAAACATTACTGACGGATGGATTTGTTATTGTCCCATCCCCACCAATAAAAAAAGGTCTATAAACTAGTGAGTTAGCAGAAGCACCATTTTGAATACCATAAGTAAAGTTAACATCAGATATATCTTCAGCCAAAGTAATAGTTTGTCTCGTACCATCATTCAAATCTAAAATACAAAGTAATTTATTATCCGCATCCACCTTGAATGTATTTACGCTGGAGTAATTGGTTTGCCCCAAACAATCTCGTTGCGAGCTATCAAAATGTACTATTAACTCATTATTATCACTTGGAATACCGAATGAAGTTGCCTGTCGCACCACACGTGAAATCGTAGTTGAAGCAAAACGGAAATTTTCTTGTGCACGATCCATCTTATCTTTACTTAGAATCAATTTCTGATTAGAGAATAAAACAGTCATCGCTCCTGCTGTGATGATCAATCCAATTGTTAAACCTACCATCAACTCCACAAGGGACACACCTGCTTGTGATCGAGGCATTTGCATTTTATTTCTCATGTGTCCCCTCTCTTAAACATCACATTTTGGTACGGTGAAAAAATAGTGAAATGTTTCTTTTGTCGTTGGATCTGTTTCATACCATTTGGCTTTTTGATTTTGCCATTCAATCGTAATTTTATATCGACGCTTAGTCACATCAACGACCTCTAAATTACCTGCCCACCCATTCATTCGTCCATGTAGTGCTTTTTGACTGCTAGATAAGCTTGCAACAAAATCACTCGTATTGCCTGTGACTTTCCAACGATTTTGCCACTGGACTTTAATCGCGTTTAAAGGCCCTGTGGTTTCTTGATTAAGAGCACCTGCTGCATTATCTAAAGAGCAAACACTTGCCCACATCCGATCTATTAAATCATTTGCTTGAATAGTTGCAATTGTGCGCTGCGTTGTTAAAGCACTTTGCTGCATGGATTTTAAGTGCAAGACACCCAAAGTAAGTAAAACACCTGCCGTAATAAACATTGCAATAAGTGCTTCAATGAATACAAAACCTTTCTGAGAATTCATCTTATTCACAACTAGCACCCCGTCTTACTTTTCGATGCCCGTCCTATGACTTCGACACAAACAGAATAATTAGTCGAAGCACCAGACATACCCACTGTGATGGTATAATTATTATTCGTTGAACCCACTGTATTAAAAGTAATACTGTCAGGTGCAGTCACCGTCAGTGAAGCATTATCAAATACAAATTTTTGTACGATGGTTGAACCCGATTTGGCAATCAAACCAACAGCCCAATTGTTTTTATTCGTTGTCACGCAAGATGAACCATCTGTGCTAGCACATACAGTTACTGGATGCCCTAATCGAATTGCTTCAGTACGTGATTGTTGTAAAAAATTTAGCACATCACTGCTACTGGTATTCACCTTAGTATCTTTTAAAGTGTTACTCAAACTAGGTGCAGCTATCGTGGCCAGAATTGCAAGCACGGCTACCGTAACCATTAACTCAACAAGTGTAAATCCCTCTAAACTTCTCATTTCCAACACCCTGCAGTTGTAGGTGTTTTGGATCCATCCTCTTTGATCGTTAAGGTTCCGCACATAGAATCAGACTGAGCATTGGTTGGCGTTGCTGTGATGGTATAAGCTTGTGATCCACTTGGGATAGTTACCGATAACGTATAATAGGTAGATATGTGACTAGGTGCCTTCAAACCACTAGGTATATCCGTCGATGCTGGGTAACTAAAACTAGCGTTATACTTACTTTCTAAATACTGTGCTAGGCTGAGCATGGCTGCCTGTGCATCCGTCCTATGACTCGCAACGATATACTTTGTATAGCTTGGTATAGCAATCGCAGCAAAAATTGCAATAATCGCTACCACTATCATTAATTCGATTAATGTGAACCCCGACGATGCTCTCATTTGCCATCCTAATATAAAACTTTTATAAATTTTTTTTAGACTAAATATTGCCAAGTCATCATATTATTTCTTTAAACATTTATCAAAAGATAAAAATCACATGACCAAAAGTGTCATTTTTTTATTCTTATTGTTCAAAAAATTATTTTTATTTTTTTACCATGTAAAAATTAATTCAACATAATATACTGTAAAATATAATATAAATCATAAATATTTATTTAAATAATCCAATGTTTTACCAAAAGGTAAAATAAAATATACCAACACAACCAATAACCCATTGAAGTATAAGTCGATATTTTTAAGCAAGAGTTACTATCATTTTTAACGTATTAATTATTTTAGGATTACAGAAAAATTTTCAGAAAATACTCTCTATTTACTGACACACATGTACAAGCTTTGAAACACACAAAACATGTTTGTTAAAATTCAGCATAAAATTTGCATAACAAACTCATATACCTATATTGAGTAGCCTAATCTTTATGTCGAACTCGAAAGAAAAACTTGAAAATTTAGAGCGTTTATTGGATCGCTTTGGTCACTATGCCGTTGAAGCTTTTCATTATCTCGCGCTGTTTATCATTGGCTGTATGATTGCATGGTCAGCCGTTCATACTGTGATTGAAATTCTAACCGTCAAACAGTATGCAACGATTGATGACATCTTATTGTTATTTATCTATCTTGAACTCGGTGCAATGGTCGGGATTTATTTTAAAACCAATCATATGCCCGTTCGTTTCTTGATTTATGTTGCAATTACAGCACTTACTCGTTTATTAATTGCAGATATTCAGCATAATCACAAAGCTTCGATGGACTTGGTCATTATTACAGGATCAATCTTAATTTTGGCTTTGGCAATTCTTGTTGTTCGTTTTGCTTCATGGCACTACCCTTCGGTGATTCGTGGTAAAAAGCATGAACAGCAACTTCCAACGAATAAAATACCGCAACCTCAAGATGATGAATTGGCCTAAATAAAAAAGCAGGCTTGAATGCCTGCTTTTGATTATGCTTATTATGCAACGCGATAGACACGATATTTCGAATCCACCAATACATATTTACCTTGAACTTGCATCCAGTTGTACCCACGCGGTGGCGTATATAAACGGTGATAACGGTAATTCGAAACGATAAAACGTTTGTTGCGATATTCTGACGGTAAACGCTCTCCACGTTTAAAGTTAATACGTTGACCATAATGATTACCACGATCACCATTTGACCAACGTGGTTGATCTCGATGCTCGTATCGATCATAACGTTGATCATAGCGGTGCTTGTAATCATGGTGATTATCCCAACGATTTGAATCCGCCATAGCAGATGCTGAAACACCTAACATTAAAGTTGATACGAGTAAAACGACTGCCTTTTTCATTGTTTGATCCTCAGTTTTGATCTGAAATCAGATTAAGAGAAACTCAAGGAGAAACCATGAATAAAACCAATGACATTGCAAAGCTTTGTAATAAAATCCAAGAAAATATGGAGAACCTATTTTCAATTAAATAATGAAAATTACCTGAAAATCAGCGAATAATTTCAATTCTAAAATTATCATCAGTCACCAAAAGATAACGCCCGTCAATCATCACCCAATGGCGACCTCTTGGTGGTTCACGCAAAGAATAGCTATCCCAATCCCGAATCACATATCGCTCACTACGAAACTCGCTCGGTAATTCATTACCAACAACAAAAGACTCTCTACGATAGCTGTGCTCATATTGCGTATCTGGATAATATTCAATCCGAACACCAGGTCGTTGATGCGGATAGGGATAATAATTATTTTGATTAGGCTGATAATAGTAGCCTTTCGGTGGTGCAGTCGGTGTATAGCGCTGATTTGAAAATGCAAACGGATCTTGTGCAGGTTGCTGATACGTTGGTGTTTGAGGATATGAACGTCTTTCCGAACCTGTGTATCCCCCCCAATTATTTGCATAAGCTAAAATAGGAAGATAACTCAAGATACCAACCAAACTATAGATATGAAATTTAGATTGTTTCATCTGCATCTCCCTAAAAATCAGAGTATCCTTTTATTTTAGAATAAAAAAGCAGCATATCTGTTGTAATAATATTTTTTCAGATTAAGTGCCCTATTCAATGGATTAGCTGTACTGACTTCATCAGAGATCGAGATATGTTAAGATCGTTTTTTTGGTTTTGAGGCAATGTCTGTGTCTGAAATGAATTTTGATCGTCTCTATCAATTTTTCTGCAAAGTTCCGAGTGTGCAAGAATCTCGAATTGTGGCACATGGCGCAGATGGTCAACATGCGTGGTGGTTCAAATTCAATATTGATGTCGAACATCCACTGGCATGGCAAACAGTTCAAGAGCTTGGGCATGTGCTGAATTACTTATCTACAAACGAACGTTTACCGACACTATTTTTTCCAGTATCTCCACCACCTTATATGAATGGTGAAGCCAAAGATTTCTTGGCATGGGTGATCCAGTGTAATCATCCGGAGTTTAATCCAGATGTTGTTTGTGACTGGTTAGAGGCACGTCTACCCACCCCAGTTGAAGATGAAAATCAGTGGAAAATTAAAACTGATTTAAGTGAACTGGATCAGATGGCTGATAAAGATTTGGATGAACTTATTCCACCAAATCCACAATAAAAAAGAGGCTTAACGCCTCTTTTCTTTTAGAAGGTCGACAATCCCGACCATTCCATAAAACGATAGATCCAGTATTTGGTTTTCGATTCATCTGCATATTTTGAATAATCAACCGTCACCTGACGACCATTGGCATTTGTCCATGCTGCATCAAAATACTGCCCAGCATCTTTAAACACTGGCGCTTGTGCTGCGCCAAGCACGCGAAAATCTGTTTCAAGATTATAATTTTTCAGGTTACGTGAAGTAAGGTTTGCAGAACCCAAAATCAGCTCAGCTTGCTGGGTATTGTATTTGACCAACATTTTGCTATGGCACTGTTCGCCATGCGTATCACACCAGCGAATTGGAATTCCTGCTGCATTGAGTTCCGAAGCGACTTGACGATTTGGAATACCATTTTTTTGGCGACCAAATGCATCTTTATTCGGATCAAGCATGACTCGGATGTTCACACCACGTTGCTGGGCCTGCTTTAAAGCATCAATAATATGACGTTCAGATAAATAGAACATTGCAATATCGATATGCTCTTTACTTTTCGCTGTCTCAATCATTTTTAAAACAGCATCATAAATCGCTTTCTCAGTCAGGACTTGAACTTGAGGTAAACTTTTATCTTCTGTTAATCCACCCATAATCACAAAAGGACTTGAACCTTTCGACATATTGGCAACAGTTTGTTCAGTTTGCAGGACATCAATCGCGGTTGCACCATCAACAACTAAAGCCACATTACTATGATGAGAACTACCATCATGGGGGTTAGCAGAAGTGACTAAACTTTTCCAACCTTGGGCAGTATCCACAACCAACGTTTTCCGATGATTCGCCTTGAAGTTAAATAATTCTAAATAACTGCGTAAAGTAATCTTTTCATTACCAAAAGGATTGCTTAACCATCCACCCTCAGGATTATTCCCCAAGTTTTGGCAACAGATATACCAAAGACCTGACCATAGTGGATTTGAAGCACGTAATGGTTTTAAATCCGTTTCAATGACATCAACACCTGCTTGACGTAACTGAGCATAATGTTTAGGCGTCATCCCACCATAGACAGAATTGATTGGGTCAGTGATGACCACAATTTCAATCGCAGGATTTAATTTGCGTTTCACAATCAACGCATCAGTCAGTTCTTGCATTAATGGAAATTGTTTAACTTTCGAGTCCCCAACCTCTTGATTGAACAAAAACATATCTAAGACGATAGTTGTTTGTGCTTGATCAATTAACTGAAACACTTCTTTAAATATATGTTGATCAACTTGTTGCTGACCTTGCGCATCCATATAAGTCTGATCAGCCAAAAATTTTACATTGGCATGACGTAGTTGCCCCGTAAAATCCAAGCCTTTCGGGAGTGGTTTTACAGTGTGATAAATTGCCGAAGCAATGTACCCAATCGCAAAAATACTCAATATGACTGCCATGTAACGTCGACCTGACCAGTTTAATTTTCGGTGGATTCGTTGGAAGATACGCATATAAACAAAAAAAGCCCTAGCCTAATGGTTTAAGGCTAGAGCTTATACTTTGATTTTTCAATAAGATTTAAGTGAAAAATTAGAAGCTAAAATTAACACCGACGGTAAAGTTACGTCCCACTTGTGGAATCGTCGAAAGGAACGAAGCATGTTGATAAACTTGATCATCTAACAGATTGTTCGCATTTAGGAACACGCGATAATCTCCGACATTGCTGTATTGCCCAGAATACGCTACACCAAGATTAAGCATGTTATAGCTTTGTGTATCTGTCTCATAAGCAGCAATCTTATCTTGTTGGAAGACATGATAGTACTCAGCAGAACCACTAAAACCATCACCAAAGTCTGCATTGACTTTCGTACCTAAACGACCTGCTGGAACACGTGGGGCATTTTCATTATCGATCTTACCGCGAACATAATCACCAAATACGCCAAGCTTATAGATTGAAGAAACTTGATAATTCGCCTCTGCTTCAGCACCATAGAAACGTGCTTTATCTTGGGTATATTGCACTAAGCGGAAGTCTTTATAACGATCTAAGGTTTGTGCATAAATGTAATCATCAAACCAGTTATGATAAACATGAACATGATAATCAAATTTGTCATTGTCAAAATGGAAACCAAGCTCCACATTATTTGATTTTTCTTTACCAAGTTGATCATTGCCTAATTCATAGGTATTGGTTGCGAAGTGACCACCATCTGCATAAAGCTCTTGAGCCAATGGCAAACGTTCTTGATGAGATGCCACAAAAGATAATTTATAGTCTGGTGCGAACTCCCAATTTGCGGCACCTGAAACAGAAAAGGCTGAACCGTCGAAATTCTTTTTACTAGAATCTTCAATATCAATTTTTTGCTGATCTGCACGTGCAGCTAACTCAACATGTACATCATTAAATTGCGCATGCTCTAAACCAAACACACTCCATTTTTTTGTTGTGTTCGGTGCTAAGAATGCTTCTTCGCCCGTTAATTCTAATTTTTGTTGATTATATTGCGTACCAATCACCCCTTCCCAAGGTCCAATTGGATTGTGTACTAACTCTAAACGCCCGTCGTAACCTTTATTTTTAAAGCGTGTTGCAATGGTATCTTCTTCGATTTCATCATGTTGGTAATCAGTATAGCTTGCTTGAGCACGTAACTTTTTAAAGCCCACAAATGGATCATCTAGCTCGGTACGGAAATCATATCGTTCAGACTTCAAATCAATCCAAGGCCCTGCATCATGTGCATGTTCTTCATGGTCATGATCATCCTCATCACCATGATCATGGTCGTGATCTCCACAATGTAAATGTGGGCGTCCTGAAAGATGTGCATCACAACTCTCATACTCATGACTATGCCCTGGCAAGCCATATTTATCTTGGCGGTTGCTATATGAAATACCTGTAAAGCCTCGATCATAAATCCAAGACAAACCAACATTTACTGTTTGCCCTTCAGCAAAGGTATTGTCGACACGACGCTCTTTTTCACCTTCATGAAAATAATTTGGGGCAATATAATCATTTGCCTCACGCTTTAAGCCTTCAACACGTAAAGCAACTTGATCACCTAAACCAACCGTAACACCCGCAGTTGCTAATTTTTCATCGCTTCCAGTGTTGTAACGTAGACCAACGTTGCCTTCATAGCCTTTTTCAGGCATTTGTGTTGGGAGTTTACTGTCATTGACATTGACCAAGCCACCCACAGTGCCTGCACCAAACAATAATGTCGATGGACCACGAATCACTTCAACTTGCTTTGCAAGTGCTGGATCAACCGTAACTGCATGGTCAGGTGATAAAGTAGAAACATCAATATTTTCAGAAGAATTCTGCAAGATTTTTACGCGTGGTCCATCTTGACCACGAATCACAGGTCGACTAGAACCCGCACCAAACTGATTGGATGCAATTCCAGTCTCACCACTGAGTGCCTCACCAATCGTAACAGCACCTTGGGCAAGACGCTTTTGATCCACAACAGTATCTGCAACTGCAAAATCTTTCGATGTTTGCTCTAGTGGGTGTGCTTTAATTCGTATTGTTTCTAAAGTTTGAACTTCTTCATTTTCAGCAGCGAAAGTCGGTAAAGCGACAACAGCTAAAATAGATAAGGTCAAAATATTCTGTGGAAATGACATACCATGTCTCGAATCAGTTTATCGATATTTTTGTTATACTATAACATTTCATTTATTTTGCAATAAAAAACACAGTTGCAAATTACATTTGCTACACTGCTTCTCCACGATTTTATGAATGCTCGTTTTCAAACGATATGCCATTTACCCTTTCACATGCCGTTTTAGCACCACCTTTATCCAAATTTAGCAAAGGTCAGCTCCCCATTGCTGCTCTTGCAATTGGCTGTATGACGCCTGATCTATATCGCCTATTTACAACTGAAACGATTGCACTTACACATCAATGGTCAGGGTTGTTATTTCCCAATCTGCCAATTGGATTATTTTTTTGTTTATTGTGGTATCTGCTGTACCGTCCTGTGATCTTTCGTGTTTTATCAATACAGTATTCTCTCAATATTCATTCCTTTGATCAGTTTGTTGCCTTTAGTTTGATGAGCTGTGTTTCAATTGTGATCGGTGCAGCGACGCATTTGATTTGGGATGGGCTTACCCATCTTGATTTCCGTACATTTGCATTTAAAACAGTACTTGCCCAAGAAGTTTCTTTGTGGGGTCTGAATTATCCTTTACATTTTATTTTGCAAATTGTCTCATCCGTCTTGACCTTACCTATCTTGCTATGGATGTGCCTTAACTATTATCAAAGCCACAAACAGCACATTCACATACCAATTAAACTAAGATTATTTTTTGTATTAAGTTTACTCATATCTATAACCGTGGGTTTTTGCGCTGTATGGAATTTACACCTACAAATTCCAGCTGAGCGTTGGAACAGTGAACGCTATTTTTATATCGGTAGGTCTATAAATGAATTCTCTCAAACTGGACTTATTCTCATGAGTATTGCTTGTTTATTGTTGTTATTTTTTGATCGTAGAAGCCGTTTGGGTTAGTTTTCCAACATTGTATTGTTTGGAAAATATTAAGACTTGAGACAATACGTTCAACAAGGCATAATCTCCCCTTCATTGGTGGTGCGCTGTTTACGCATTCACCTTCTACAGCCAATATAGTTTGGATATATAATTCAATATGATGCGCACTCATTACTGCGGCTCTCTTACTGAAGCCCAAATCGATCAAACAGTAACTTTATGCGGATGGGTTCACCGTCGCCGTGACCACGGTGGTGTGATTTTCCTTGATATGCGTGACCGTGATGGCTTAGTCCAAGTCGTTATCGATCCTGATACCCCAGAAGCATTCGCAACAGCTGATAAAGCACGTTCTGAATTTGTTTTAAAAATTACAGGTCGTGTTCGTCGTCGCTATGAAGGTACTGAAAATGCCAACATGGTGAGTGGTCAGATTGAAGTTTTAGGTAAAGAGATCGAAGTTCTTGCAGCTTCTGATACTCCGCCATTCCCATTGAATGACGAAAACACCAATATTTCTGAAGAAATTCGTTTGAAATATCGTTTCTTGGACATCCGTCGTCCTGAAATGTTAGAGCGTTTACGTTTCCGCTCTAAAGTAACTAATCTTATTCGTAACTATTTCGAAGATCACGGTTTCTTAGACGTTGAAACACCAATTTTAACACGTGCGACACCAGAAGGTGCGCGTGACTACTTAGTCCCAAGCCGTGTTTCAAATGGTAGCTTCTATGCGCTTCCACAATCACCACAATTGTTCAAACAATTGTTAATGGTGGGTGGTATTGATCGTTATTACCAAATCGCTAAATGTTTCCGTGACGAAGATTTACGTGCGGATCGTCAGCCTGAATTTACCCAAATCGACGTTGAAACATCGTTCATGAGTGACGATGACATCATGGATTTAATGGAAGGCTTAACGGTTAAAATGTTCAATGAATTATTGAATGTAAAATTCGATAAATTTGAACGTATGACTTATGCAGATGCAATGCGTGACTATGCATCTGACAAACCAGATATGCGTATTCCATTGAAATTAATTGACGTTGCAGATTTGATGCAAGACGTTGAATTCAAAGTATTCGCTGGTCCTGCAAAAGATCCTAAAGGCCGTATCGTTGCTTTACGTGTACCGGGCGCAGGTTCACTTCCACGTAGTGCAATCGACGAATACACTAAATTCGTTGGTATCTATGGTGCGAAAGGCTTGGCTTACATCAAAGTCAACGAACTTGAAAAAGGTATTGAAGGTCTTCAATCTCCAATCGTTAAATTTATTGAGCCAATCGTGCTTGATCTATTAAAACGTGTTGGTGCTGAAAATGGCGATATCGTATTCTTCGGTGCTGACAAAGCAAAAGTTGTAAACGATGCGATGGGCGCACTTCGTGTGAAAATCGGTCATGACTTGAATCTTTCAACTTGTGAATGGGCTCCTCTTTGGGTGGTTGACTTCCCAATGTTCGAAGAAACTGATGATGGCAAATGGACATCTGTTCACCATCCATTCACACTACCAAAATCAAGTGTTGAAGAAGTTAAGAACAATCCAGGTGAAGCACTTTCTGTAGCCTATGACATGGTATTGAACGGTACTGAAATCGGTGGTGGTTCACTGCGTATCTATACTTTAGAGATGCAAAAGGCAATCTTTGAAGCTTTAGGTATCGGCGAAGAAGAAGCAGAAGAGAAATTCAGCTTCTTACTCAATGCATTACGTTATGGTGCACCTCCGCACGGCGGCTTGGCATTCGGTCTTGACCGCTTGATCATGCTCATGACAGGCGCATCGTCTATTCGTGATGTGATTGCATTCCCGAAAACTAAGACCGCTGAATGCCCATTGACTCAAGCGCCAGCTCCAGTTGAAGCAAATCAATTGCGCGACTTAGGTATTCGTTTACGTGAAAAACCAAAAGCTGAAGAAAAATAATTTTCTCAGTTTGTATAAAACCCTGCGCTATGCAGGGTTTTTTTATATTACATGGTTTTACTTTGCGAACATGCTTGCTAGTGGCATAATAAGCTGCTTTTTATTGAGAGGTCGGTCCTATGGCGATGCGTTCTGATGTGCGTCGACACGCAATTGTGCTTATTGTGTTTTCTTTGGCACAGTGGTTTTTCATGCGCTATATCTTAGCAAATGAACTTTTCAATATGGACACCAATCAACGTATCTTATACTTTTGCGTAAGTAGTCTTGTCGGTGCACTACTCATTTTTGTCGCATTGATTTATATGGTTCTCAAAGGCAACGCAGATAAACAAGACTAGGCACGATGTCCTTTTACGTAACTCTCCTTCGCATTTTACCTTTAGCATTTTTACGTAGTATCGCAAAAGTGGCAGCTTATTTTATCAACCAGAATCCTGATAAAAGCATGCTGTGGAAAACTAGAGTCAATCTTGGCTTAGCTTACCCAGAATTAAGCCTAGAAAAAAAAGAGCAGCTTGCTCGAGAGAGTGTGACCAAGCAATGTCTGAGTTATATCGAGTCTGGGAAATGCTGGGCAATGCCTCCTGAATGGAGCATCCAACAGATTCATACCGTGCATCACTTGGAAGTACTGACAAATGCTCTTAGCGACCCTCGTGGTGCACTGATCATCACTCCCCATCTAGGCACTTGGGAAATGATGAATGCATGGGTGAATCAATATGGTACTCCCACGATCATGTATAAACCAATGAAAGATAGTGGTTTTAATGCATTTGCTTTACATGCTCGACAACGACTAAATGCTACCTTAGTACCTACTGATGCTTCGGGTGTCAAAGCGCTATTTAAGAATCTAAAACAAGGTGGTTTCAGTGTGATTCTGCCTGACCATGTTCCCGATCCTTCTGGCGGTGTCGTGGTGCCCTTTTTCAGAATCCCCTGCCTCACCAGTACACTTGCCAGTAAAATGGCGCAAAAAACTCAATGTCGTCTAGTCGGATTAAGCTGTTTCCGTCGTGAGGATGGTGAAGGTTTTGATGTCTACTGTGATGATCTCAATGATCCTGAACTTTATGATCGCGATATTGAAATCGCAACAACAGCATTGAATAGAACCGTTGAGCAAATGATTAATCGCTTTCCTACTGAATATATGTGGGGCTATAAAAGGTTCAGAGGTGATTTAGAAAATAAAGATTATTATAAATAAACTTTATTTTTCATGCATACCCTTATTTTTAAATAGTATTTATATTCAAACTGGTCCTCATAAAGTGCTATATTTCATTAATTTTCAAAACTTTTATTTATTATGATTCCTAAGATTATTCATTATTGTTGGTTTGGTGGAAAACCGATACCAGACCATCTACAAAAATATATCAGTGATTGGAGTCAAAAATGTCCAGACTGGGAAATAAAACTTTGGAATGAAGAAAGCTTTGATGTCGATCAGCATATTTTCACTCAAACTGCGTACCAACAACGTAAATATGCTTTCGTATCTGATTATGTTCGTGCTTGGGCATTACATGAGTTTGGTGGTGTCTATCTAGATACAGATGTAGAACTTAAGCATCCTCTTGACGATTTTCTAGAATGTGAAGCTTTTAGTGGATTTGAGTCAATTAATCTTCCCTTTACTGCAGTGTGGGGAGCTATTCCATACCACAGCTTAAGCAAGGAGATTCTCTCCTATTACCACAATAAAACTTACTCAGATCAAGAAGCTCCAAATACCTCTTTTATTTCTGATATTATTTCCGAAAAATTTAAAATTGATAGAACTAAAGACATCAATCAAAGTGGTTCTAATGGACATCACACACTACATATTTATGCATCACATTATTTTTGTTTAGACCTTCCGGTTAATTATGCAACCCATCATTTTATTGGCTCATGGTTGGAAGACAAAAATGGAAAAAAACCTTACAAACAACAATTGCATAATAAATATTACTTATCAAAATTAGAAGATGATTTTTTATTAGAGAAAAGACAGCTAAAAGACTTAGCTAAAAAAATCAATTTTTCTCAGCTTTTTCTCATTATTCGATATTTTGTACGATCTATTATTAAAAAAGATAAGTAATAAAAAGGCTCTATAAATATAGAGCCTTTTTATTGATTGACACATTTAAATCAAATCATCAATGGTAAGACGAATATCAATACCAAGGCTTTCTGCTCGATTATTGACAACATTATGGCGTCCAACAATCTTTCTGGTACTTTTTAATAAATAAGGAATTCGCATCAACCATTGATGGAAACTATTTCTACGCTGGTACTTATCAATCCAACGCTTGTCACGACTTGCTTGAAGTTGTTCAATGATTGGCTCAACGCTATCACCATAAGTACGTCTTGATGTATCGAAAATAAAGGTATAATTGGGTGGTAATTTATTCAGTGTGATTCGTTTCTCTTCAACCCACTCATCAACAAGTTCTTGTAGCACCACTTGATCCCAACGATCCGGTTGATTTAACTGTCTACGCTCCCACTCATCCATTAATAGACGAGCATTTGGTGTATCATTAATAAATACTGTACTACTAATCAAACGTGTACCATTGATATAGTGTACTGCGATATCTTCTTGAAGCGATTCAAAAAAAGGACGAATGTCCTTAAGAATAATAGCGTCAGCATCTACAAATAGAATAGGACCTTTTAGGTCTCGTCTCTTACCTGCAATGAATGTTGGTTTAAAGGCGATGATCTTTTGCCAGTCATCTTTTGAAAACTCACTGAACTGAACATTGATATCAAATTTTTCAGCTGAACGTTGCAAAATTTGGGCATGCTTTCTATATAATTTGTCATCGGTATGAAAGCCAAAAATTGTTAGCATAAAAGCCCTATGCACTATGAAAAAATAAAAGATAATCTTAATTTCTCACAGTGCCTTAGTCAACATCACCAGTCTTTAAGATCAAATAAAGCCTATATAAATCAAACAGTAAATTACTTAAATTTAATCTTAACAATTGACTCTGCTTTTACAAAGCGAATCAATTGAGCAGACAGTCGGACAAACTCTCTCGTAATTTTGTCTTTAAACATCAATTTATGATTTACTCGAATATTATCCCCTTTTCGTAACTTACGGTCGTGAGATAAATAACTCGGGAAATTTGTCTTATCTCGCATCAAAATAAAGTCTTGAATACAAACAGCAGGAGACATCTGATAAACATCATATTTACCCTGTCGCAAATAATCTTTAAACATAATGTGGTCAATAGGAATCAATTTCTTATAGCTTTGAATAAATGCCAATAATTCTTTAGCCCCCTGATTTGATAAAATATACCCTCCAGTCCCCATATGTTTTGACTTAAGTGGCATCAACTTACGATTGATACATTTAATTTGTTTTAGCTTTATTGAGGTTGTTACCTTTGGATAAAATGCTTCAACTTTTATAATATGTCCATCTTCAGGAATCCACTCAGTTCTCGAAAGAACCTTCGCTGCTTGTTCGCCCAAATAAATATCATCTTCAAAAATACCAATGAAATCTAAATTCTGATCAACGACTGTTTTCCACAAAACCACATGGCTTAATAAACAAGCAATTTCCCCAGGTCTTAAATCTGTTGTTTTAATATCTAATAATAAATCTGCAGCAACTTGGTTAATTCGGTCAGGCGTAATTGCATCAAAGAAATTAAATGCAACCTGATGTTTTCCAAACTCCGATACGATATGTTTGCGACGCTCTTGAGCATTAGCAAGACTAATAACAAAATTTTTCATAATTTCATCTAAAGATAGTTTCTCTTAAATAGAGAAAGAGCTTAAAAATTATTTTACCGTTATGTATAAAATATATGTTGAATATTATTACATTTTAAAAATAATTAAATATAAATATTTTTCCATTTAAATAAAAATCTGTATATTTTTACGTCTTTTTGTAGTACTTAAAGTTAAAACGTTAATTTTTGTCTTTTTTGGCAGTCATTGATTTAAGCTTTTGATTTTATTTAGATGCTATATATAAGCTTGATAACATCAGCACTAGAAAATTTAGGAGGCAATTATTACAATAGGGAGTAGAGTCGTTGCTGTACCGTTCTCTAAGTAACGGGATCTCTTTTTTGTTGTATTGATTCTTATAATTTATGAAAAGTGTGTAAATATGAATAGCGAAGCAATTAAAATTTTTGTGGGTTGCGACCCTAACAACTGTGATCTTGAACAGATGATGGTATTAGATTATAGCGTTCGTAAACACACGCAACACCCAGTTGAAATTATATGGATGCAACTCAGCCATGATCCCGAAAGCCCGTGGTATACCAATCAAGCAACTGGCGAAGGATGGCATACAGAAAAATGGGCAACACCTTTTTCAGGTTTTCGTTGGGCGATTCCAGAATCATGTAACTTTCAAGGACGCGCAATCTATATGGATGCCGATGTCGTGGTTTTATGTGATATCACGGAGTTGTGGGCGCATCCAAAAGCTGAAGATGCGATCGTGATTGCCAAAGGAGGCAAAAATTCAGCTCGTCTATGTACATGCGTTTGGGACTGCGAGAAAGCTAAGCAATATTTACCTGCTTTAAAAGACATTCAAGCTGATCCTGATGGCCACAAAAAGCTAATGCAACTTTTGAAAGATAAGCCTGAGCTAGTTCAACCTTACCAAGACTCTTATAATAATATTGATGGTGAAGGTCTCGCTGCTGAGCAGATTAAAATTCTGCACTATTCAGACATGGGTACACAGTTTAGTCACAAATATTCCCTACCACGCTTAGAGGCATCAGGACAAAAACATTGGTTTGATGGAAAAATCATGCCACATCCAAGACAAGATCTCACGGAGCTATTTGATCAGTATTACAACGAAGCTTTAGCGGCAGGTTATCGCCCAGAGAGCTATAAAGTAGAGCCTTTTGGCGATTTTTCTAAAGCGACACAAATCAATTATCATGGCAATAAAGTGACTCGTCCAGAAGATGAAAAGAGCTGGTTCACTCGCTCTATCGATAGTCTTAAATCAAAGTTCAAGAAGAAAAGCTTCTCTCTTGATGATTAATAGATATTAGGGAGATTGTCATAGTACAATCTCCCTCTCCATACTTTTCTAGTCCTGACTGTTTTTACGATAATAAACAGATTTTTAGCTTAATCATTGCTGAGTTTTTAAATGCTTCCATCTCTTTCAGATACTTTATTACGAAACATTTATAAATTCATTTATAAGATTTTTTACCCAAAAACATATAAACACAATCGTCGTTTCTGGCCGCTTTATCGTGTACAACGTAATGAACATGGTCGTTTAGAAAAAGTTTATTTTAAGAACCAGCTCGTTTCAGATAATTTGATGATTCAACCCTCAACAACTTCAAAGTGCATGTTGATTGCGACAGGGCCTTCTATCCAGCAGCTTCCAAATGAAGTTTTTCAAAAAACAGATATAGACTATATCGGCGTGAATGGTGCGATTGCTTTGGACAATATCCATTACAACAGCTATATCATCATTGACCATAATTTTGTGGATGCTCGCTTTGATTTGGTAGAGAAAGTACTGCAAAGCAATTGTACTTTTTACACCACACCTCGTTGTCTAGATATGATTCTTAGACGAATTAAATTTACAGATATTCAATGTAGTATCAAAACTATCGAAACAATCACTAGAGACCTCATGGAAGTGTTTCTTGATGAAGAAATGCTCGTGAATAAAACGGCAGAACACTTTTTCATTCACGATGATTTTGGTTTCTCAAAAGACATTTTTAACGGCACATTTGATTACTTTACCGTTGCCTATGTCGCCCTACAAATTGTTAACTCGCTCAACTACACAGAAATTTTTATTGCTGGCTTAGATATGAGCAATTTTTCTAAACCACGCTTCTATGAAACAACTGATGATAAGCAGCCAACGTTACTCGACATACATAGCGAGACTGTATTACGTGCGTTTGATACGGCTGCATTATTTTTTAAAGAACATCAAATCAACGTTTACAATCTTTCTCCAAACAGTGCCGTTGAATCCTTCGAAAAGCGATCCTTTGAAGTTATACAATAAGTGTAGAAAAAGCCTTTAATAAAAATACACAATCAAATTAATCATGAATTAATCATTCGCTCATACAATTAGAGTTTTAGCTAAATATTATTGCATGAGCGTCAATAACTTTCGGACTGACATTAATGGACTAAGAGCTTACGCTGTAATTTTTGTCGTTCTTTTTCACTTCCAAATTTTAGGCTTTTCAGCAGGATACCTCGGCGTTGACATATTCTTTGTCATCTCAGGCTACCTAATGACAAAGATCATTATTGAAAGACTAGAGAAAAATCGGTTTTCCTTTAGTGACTTTTATTTATCTCGCATCACCCGAATCTTCCCAGCATTACTCGTTCTCGTTGTATGTCTCACAATACTTGGCTGGTTTATCTTTATTCCTGAAGATTTTCAAAGATTTGCTAAAGATGCACGTTATAGCCTTACGTTTCTCTCAAATAATCTCTATTACCGACAAGCTGGAGATTACTTTGCAGTAGATGCACATGAGAAAGCACTGTTACATACATGGTCACTTGCTGTTGAATGGCAATTTTATCTATTGTTCCCCATCCTTTTGGTGATTTATTGGAAATTAACCAAAGGGCTAAAACACATTGGAATCTTTCTCAGCATCTTATTTATTGCCTCACTGAGTTATTCAATTTATATCACCCCTAAAGACTCCATGTATGCATTTTTCAAACTCACTACACGGGCATGGGAACTGATTGCTGGTGGTCTTGTCTATTATTATTTTAGAAACACACAGTTAAATACACATCTCAAAAAATTAACTGAAGCAATCGGCTTTATGCTTATCGTTGCTAGTTTGGTAATTTTAAAACAAAGTACACCTTGGCCTGGTTATGCAGCATTGTTACCCGTTGTAGGTACAATGCTGATTCTAATCGCAAACCGCCAAGACTCTTTTCTCACTCAAACACCCATCGTGCAAAGTATTGGTAGCGCATCCTATTCAATCTATTTATGGCATTGGCCTGTATTTTTCCTACTGAATTATTTCTTTGTTCCACATAATTTTCTTAATCTAAGCCTCGCAATTACGCTTTCACTATTTTTAGGTTGGTTAAGTTATAAATACATAGAAAGTAGTCGTAATCTCCTGCAAAAGCTCAAACCTCAATATATTTATGTTTTATTCTTTGCTGTTCTAATTGCTTCATATCCTATTTATAAGTTCATCAGCAAAGATGGTGTAAAGGACAGAGCAAGCTCTAAATATCTATCCAGCATAGAACAAATTCAAATGCCTGCAGTCGCAAATGGTTGGTGCTTTTATAATATTAAAGGTGACGATAATCTTAATGTAGGAACTCAAGGTTTAACTTGTTCTATTGCATCAAAACAACCTACTGCGAAGAAGGCCTTACTGTTCGGCGATTCTTTTGCTGGCCATAACAATCCTTTTTGGGATCAAATTGGTAAAAAGCTTAACCTACAGATCCAAGTTGTTTCGACAAACTGGTGTTACCCAAGTCTTAATGATGCCTTTACTGGAGATCAGCCATCTGATGCCTATGAGCAGTGTCTAATCAACCGTGATTATCTTGCTAAGAATATGGATAAATATGATGTATTGATTTTTGCAGGTCGTTGGTCAGATATTGTTGGAAAAAGCCAACAAAGTGGTTTTGCTAATCTGTTAGATATCACAGAGCAGCACCATAAAAAAGTGATTGTAATGTCAGAGCCATATGCATTTAAGAAGAATATTAGCTTATTGTTCAAAAGAGCAATGTGGTTACATAGAGACTTTAATCTTAATAATTACATGAAGAGTGATAGAGCAACTCAACAGCGATACGCTACAGAGGTAATCAACAATATGGTGTACAAACATAGCAATACACTATTGCTGACGCGTGATGATTTATTCAGACCAAATCAAATGGCAAATGGCAATACACCCTACTCCCTAGATGGTCGTCACATGTCGATTATTGGTTCACTTGAGTCAGCGAAATATTTCGAAAAACAACCAAAGTACGACGTGTTAAAACAGTTCTTGGAGCAAGCCTTAACACCCTAAAACTAATTAATTTAAATATCGATGAATGAGCCGTTAAAATACATTGCTTTCGCATAATAACGGCTCAAGATTCCTCTTTCTTTACCAGCCAATTTGATCAGCTTCGGCATATCAGCAGGCGGATAATTGATTGCAAAATCAATCAATACTTTTTCTTTCACCCACTTATTTTTCACTTGATAGAAGAAAGCATTTCGATCACAGTTGATCAATGTCATACTTGGAAGATCGTTACGCATAACTTTTTGGCAGGCAACATATGCCACAAGATATTCCAAACGACCGATTTCTTGGAACAAGTCCTGATAATCTGCATCATTTTCTTTAATTTTTTGGATATACAGCTTTGGTGTAATTTCAATCGCCTTAGACAACTCATCAAACCAATACTTAAAAAAGACATTCTTTGCTGAACTCGCCAATAACCAATTTTCTAAAACTGGGAAATTTGGGCAAGTCGTATTTTTTTTACGGTAGTATGCAAAACTATTGGTTTGATTCTCAGTAACAAGCTGTTGTATCCAATCAAGATTTTCATAAACAATGGTGCTTGCATCCAACCAAATTCCACCGTATTGATAAATGAGGTCAAAACGGATGAGATCAGCCTTTTGCTGAGGTGTCGCATGTGCTAAGCGGCGATAGTCAATGTCGCAAAATTCTTTAACATTATCAGGCGTTAAAAAGTTCACAACATAGTCAGGATTTTTTGTTCTAATATTTTCGACACATTTCTCTACGAACTGTGGTAATACACCCTCCCAGTACATCCAAATGATTTTAGGAATAATGGCATTTTTCTCTGTCGGATTCAGAACAATAATATCTGCATAATTGTCTATGACATCATTCATATCCCGTTTTTTATTCGCATACATCGTATAAAACTTTAAGAGATAGAATAATTTTTTAAAGACTTTCATAAAATTGCTCAGTTTCGAACAGTATTAGGATATCAAATGTTTAAAAGCATAATAACGATCTCGCCACATGCGTTTTTGCTTTTTGAGTCCATGAGAAAAACTACGATTTTCTAGCTCTTTTCGTTTAATGCCTTGCGCCGCAACTGTGCCTAAAATATCACTATCTAATCCTGCTGGTTGAACAAATGGCTGCCACACGCCTAGGCCTTTACCATTTTTACTTAACCAGCTTTGGAAAAAGATATCGACTGGAACTTGCATGGTTTTACCTAAGCGTACAAATTCTTCAGCACCACGTCTAGACCAAATTAAACCTACCCCACGGATCGGAAAATAATAAGCATGCCACAAGTTAAATGTGTCTAGCTGTAAAATATCTTTCGCTAGTTTTTTCTTTTTAGCTGCAATATTAACCACATACCAATCAAGTGCCTTATGCTCATCAAGGTAATTTAATAATGCCTCTACTTTCTGTTTAAAATCAGGCAAGACTTGAATATCATCTTCGAGAACAACAAGATAATCTGCATCGGTCTGCAAGAATTTTTCAGCACAGCCATAATGACTCAGATAACAACCCAACTCTGAACTAATTAAGCTACGCCCTAAAATTTCCTGAGCCTTTGCATCATCATAATTTTTAAACTCGGATAATGCTTTACCACGTCCATCATAAGCAGGAAAACGAGTAAACTCCCAATTTGCTTGTTGCAATTGCTCAGTTGCACTTGCTAAACGTTGATCACTACCGTCTAGATTTATAAGATAAGTAACGACTTTCATTTAATTTTCCTTCGCTTATCCTGCAATAGTCGGTTGGATTTGACTAGGCAAAACTTCTCTAAATTTATCAACAAGTGCATGACGAATACGCAGCTCATCACGCTGTTCTAATTGATCTAAACTTTGAATACAACCAAATTTAATATGTTCGTTAGATAAAGCTTGAATAAAAGGCTCTAAGTCTCGCCCATCTTTCAAATAGGCAATCTCAACATCATCTTTCAAGATCGCTTGATTATTTTGTATAGCCAAATGATTAGATAGCCCTACAGGTAAAATCTGATCAATATTTCTAAATTTAAAGCGAATTTGCTGCTGTAAGAACAAGGGATGTTGTCCAAAATAATTCGCTAAAAGCGCTTTACTTAAAATATGCGGACGATGATGAATTTCATAATAACGACTGAGTCCAACACAGTCTGCACTGAGCATTTGAGCCATAGAGTATTTAGGCTGGGCAATTTTCCCAAACTTATTTTGTACAAATTTTCGCAGTAGGTATTTAACTTTTTTTATGAAATTACTCTGCCAATGACCGTAAATAACCATCTGATCATCAACTAAAAAGTCTTGCTGACGTGACGCTTGATTAAAAAAGAAATCATCATTGAGATAAATAAAGTAATCAGAAATACCAGGAATATTCCACAACATACTTTCGATACTTAATGAATTAAACGTCGGCAAAGCTGACTCATAGCCATTAAAAACTTCACGATGATCAATAATCTTAATCTTTCCAGCTTTACAAAGCCCTTGCTGTTCAAACTGATCCAACCATTTCGGTTGCTGTTGATCAGTGACCACATAAATTGTTCCGCTATAGGGAACAAACTTTAGAATTGAAGCAATGCAAAAATAAATTTCATCATTACTGGCAAAGCGAGTATCTTCTAAAGCATTAGAAGGCTCGGCTTGATTCATGAACTTTCGGCGTTTGTTTTTTAAATTGCTGTCATTACCATCAACCCAAGCAATAACAATATCAATCGCTTGCACGCTATCTTTCATAAATCAAACTCGACCTTTTCCATTATGATTAAGGCTTATTGCCAAGCATCTTTAATCCAGTCCGATGGCAGTACATAGCGATACCACTTACCCCCGCCACCACTGACAGCATCAGGCGGATTAATTTCACCATGGAAAATAATAATTTTAGCATTTTGAGGTTTTACAGGTGGTTTGAAATAAGCCAATGGAATCTTTTGTAAGCAGTGATATTTATAACTTTTACACCAGTCTTTGTTCCAATAACTCAGCTTACCTTCTTTATGCACAAACCAAGAGAGGTACTCTTGTTCATTACGGAATTTTTGGCGAACCTCATCAAAGTGTTCACGGAAATACGGCAGAATTTCAGGGAAAGCACCTAGTTTAAAACGGTAAACTGAACTATTTCCTGTAATACGCCAAGGTCTTTTCCAGTCATGAATCACCAAAAACTCACCTTTTTCTTGGAAGAAACAATCGATGTTATCGACAATCACCACATCCAAGTCTAGAAAAAGCGCATTACCTTTTAAGCCATATAGATCAGGTTCAAAAGTTGAAAGTTTATTCCAACCACGCTCAGGACTACCCTCAGGCAGATCAAGTGATGGAATCGGAAAACATTGGATATTAGGATCAATTCCTTCAGTGCGGTCTGTTAGACAAACCATTTTAAAAGGCAAAGTAAGATGACGTTTAACCATGTTGTATAAACGATTGACATATTCTGCGCCATACTTGGTTCCCCATTTCATGCACAAAATAACATTGTCTTCATGAGTTGCCGAATTTTGTTGAATGTCTACCATCTGCTAACCTTAATGCCTTAGATATTATTTTGCTCAAGCATTTGGTAGCCAAAGCGAAAAAATAATATGCACTGAATGTGAGGCTATCTTAGCATAGACCTTATATTATTTTTTATTATTAATTCGTCAAACCCTTATAGTCTGTCGGTATTTCACCAACAGACGACACAAATAAAAGCTTAATTAATGCCAAACAAATCTCTAGTATAAATTTTTTCCATCACATCACTGAACATCGGCACCATTCGATTTACGATAATCAAATCTGACATTGCTTTAAATTTTTGTAAGCTCGAAATAACAGGATGACCTAGATACTCTTTTACATCCAATGTTGGCTCATAAATCACAACGCGGATTCCCTCATCGGCTAAACCTTGTAGTACATCATGCACAGCAGACTCTCTAAAATTATCAGAATCAGCTTTCATCGTCAGTCGATAGATTCCAACGCAAGAGACTTTTCGGCTTAAAATATCCGCAATAATCGCCTGTTTACGGGTCTGATTTGAGCGAATGATCGCGGAGATTAACTCCTGTGGTGTATCATGATAATTTGCCAACAACTGCTTAGTATCTTTGGGCAAGCAATAGCCACCATAACCAAAGGATGGATTATTGTAATGATCACCAATCCTCGGATCTAATCCAACCCCAGTCGTAATATCCAAGGCACTTAATTTGTTTTTCATGCAGTAGGTATCAAGCTCATTAAAGAAAGCGACACGCATGGCCAAATAAGTATTGGAGAAAAGCTTAATTGCCTCAGCTTCGGTAGAATCCACACACAATAACACGGCATTCTTTTCTACCGTCGCTTTCAAATATAACTTGGCAATCTTTTCAGCACGTTTTGACTTTTCGCCCACAATAATTCGCGAAGGATATAAGTTGTCTTGTAAGGCTTGCCCTTCCCTTAAAAATTCTGGGGAGAAAATGAGGTTTTTGAGCTTTAACTTTTTAGAAATCTCTTTGGTATAACAAACGGGCACCGTCGATTTGATAATCATCAACGCCTTTGGATTTATTTTTTGGATATCATCAATGACCGCTTCAATACTAGAGGTATCAAAATAATTGGTTTCAGGATTATAGTTAGTGGGTGTTGCGATGATAATGAGTTTTGCATTTTGATAAGCAAATTCTTTATCACATGTAGCCTCAACACTGGCTTCAGTTAAGTAGTTTTGAATACATGTATCACTGATAGGTGACACTTTTTGGTTAATGCTCTTTACCCGAGTTTTATCTATATCTAGTACAATCACATCATGTTGTTTGGAAAATAATAAGGCATTCGATAGACCTACATAACCCGCACCAACGACAGTAATTTTCATTCGATCTCTATTTTTTTATTCGACTTAGAGACACCGTAATCAACTAAAATGAAAGATTGATGATGGTTTAATTGCAATCTTTTGACAAACCAGCAATAAAAAAGCGAAGCCTAGGCTTCGCTTTTTTCAAGATTTAAGTCACTTATTTGATATAAGTCAACCAATCTGCATATTTATCATTACGACCTTGAACAGCATCAAAGAATGTTTTTTGAATTACTGTTGTAATCGGACCACGAGAACCGCAACCAATTTCACGGTCATCATATTCACGGATAGGCGTAACTTCAGCAGCCGTACCTGTAAAGAATGCTTCATCAGCAATATAGAATTCGTCACGCGTAATACGACGCTCAACGACTTCATAACCAAGATCTTTGGCAATCGTAATCACTGTTTGGCGGGTAATCCCCTCAAGTGCACCACCTGCCAAATCTGGAGTATGTAATACGCCATCTTTGATCAAGAATACGTTTTCGCCAGCACCTTGGCAGACAAAACCTTGTGGATCAAGCAACATCGCTTCATCATAACCCGCACGAGCAACTTCTTGGTGAGCCAAGATCGATACTGTATAGTTACCACATGCTTTTGCTTTACACATCGTCACGTTCGGGTGATGGTGCGTAAACGAAGATGTTTTAACGCGAATGCCACGAGCCATCGCTTCTTCACCAAGGTAAGCACCCCAGCCCCATGCAGCAACAGCAGCATGAACAGTATTTTCAGTTGCAGCGATACCTAATTTTTCAGAACCAATCCAAATCAAAGGACGTAGGTAGCAAGAAGCTAACTTATTTTCACGCACGACATCAATTTGTGCTTGTTCTAAAGTCGCTTGATCAAATGGAACATTCATTTGATAAATTTTTGCAGAATTTAATAAGCGCTTAGTATGATCTTGTAAGCGGAAGATTGCTGTTCCATTTGGGGTTTCATAAGCACGGACGCCTTCAAAAACACCCATACTGTAATGCAGAGTATGTGTTAAGACGTGAATTTTTGCATCACGCCAATCAACCATTTTTCCATCTTGCCAAATAAAACCATCACGATCAGCCAAATTCACGGCGCATACTCCAAACTTTTACTACACAATCATTCACTATCCAATGCAATTGTTGCGCTTGGATCAATTAACCTTTGCCATAACTTGCAAACGATCTCGCGGGTATCGTGCCAGTCCGCAGCATTAACTTGCATGGATTGATTTGCAAGTGCTAAACGGTGGCTCTCAGCTCGTTCACGGAGATAAGCATGTATCAATGCTGAGGCATCTTCACTTGATAAGCAGCCTGCTTGAGCAGCATCTTCTAAAATTCTTACATTGTCGGAAAAATGGGCGAGATCAGGATTCGTCCCACTCCATGCAAGCACTGCATACTGTGCCATAAATTCAATGTCAACGATACCACCTGAGTCCTGTTTTAAATGAAAAATCCCATGTTTTTTTTGTTCAGAAGATGAACCCAAATGATCTTTCATTTTCTGGCGCATTTTTAATACTTCTTCACGAACTTCATTTTCATCACGGACTTGTGTCAGGATCTGACAGCGAACTTCTTCAAACTGCTGGCAAAGCGTTGTCTCACCTGCGATTGAACGTGCCCGAACAAGAGCTTGATGCTCCCACAACCAAGCACTTTTTTGTTGATACTGCTCATATGCTTTTAGACTGGTCACCAACATTCCCGCCTCTCCTGACGGCCTTAAACGTGTATCAATTTCGTACACACGACCATCTAAGGTTTGGGTTGTCATGAGTGACATGAATTTCTGTGCAACACGGATCGCAAACTCAGCACTACTGATGCTCTTTCGACCATCCGTTTCAGCTTGTTCTTCAAAAGCATGAATGAAGACTAAATCCAAATCTGAGCCATAACCCAATTCAATTCCACCGAGCTTGCCATAGCCAATCACAGCAAAGCCTTTCGCATCCAAGCTACAACGTGCTCCTGTCGTACTTACAGGATAGCCATGTCGCTGTGCAACAGATTCATAGGCCAAATTTAAAGTCGCCTGCACACTCACTTCAGCAATATCTGTTAGCGCATCAGACACTTTCATCAATGGGCTTTCTGCAAGTACATCGCTCGCCGCGACAGTCAGCACATTACTCTTCTTAAATAAGCGGAGTACACGCATCTGATCTTCGACTTGATCAATTTCAATACGAAGTAATTGCTGACGTAAAGAATCTTCTAAATCCTGCCGTTGAGGTAATCCGAAATCCATCGACAAAAACTCATCCAGCAACACAGGATATTGCGCCAATTCTTCGCAAATCCAAGGACTTACCGTTGCCATTTTCACTAGACGCTGTAAAGCCCCCCGACTTTCCATTAGCATGACCAGATATACCGTTCGACGCAGCACGGATTCAACTAATGGCATCAATCGTAGCAAAGCCATTTGCGGTTGGTCCGACTGTAAAATCGCCTCAATCAAATGCGGCCAGAACTTTTTCAATCGTTCTAAAGCACTAGCAGGAATTTTCCTTAATGCTTGTCCATGCCAAAAGTTTTGAATGAGATTCTTTGCATCGTCATCTAGTACAGCATCTAATTTCTGTTCAAGTTTTACAAAATCATCAATCGGTTCTGAAAATTCTTTTTCTTGAATTAATTGCTTAAACTGTACTGTGACTTTGTCTCGCTTCTGATTCAACAAGTTAATGAAAGCAGTCCAATCCTGAAAACCAAGCGTATCCAACATGCGCTGCCTTAACTCAGGCTCAGTTGGTAATGATTGTGTTTGCTGATCATTCAGGGCTTGAATTGCATGCTCAACACGTCTTAAAAAAAGATAAGCGTCTTCCAAATCATCAACGGATTGTTGGTCTAAAAGTTCCGCTTCACCTAAATGATGCAAATTCGCTAAACATTGACGATCTTGTAATTCACGCTTTGAGCCACCATAAATCAACTGAAAAACCTGCACAATAAACTCGATTTCGCGAATACCGCCTGCACCGAGTTTAATATCGTCCTCAATATTACGACGCATGACCTCTCGTTCGATCATGGCTTTCATTTCACGCATCGCAGCAAATGCTGAATAATCTACATAACGGCGAAACACAAACGGACGTGCCATTTCCATCAAGTCAGCACCTGCTTTACCGCCAGTGATAACCCTTGCCTTGATCCAAGCATAGCGTTCCCATTCACGTCCATGCTGGCTCAAATATTTTTCTAAACCCATATAGCTAATCGCAAGCGCAGAACCATCGCCCCAAGGACGCAAGCGCATATCTACACGAAATACAAAACCATCTGCGGTAATATGGTCGAGTAAATAGATCAGTTTCTGCCCCCATAAAATACAGAACTGTTGTACATCTATGCATTTTCGACCATTGGTCTCGCCTTGTTCATCGAAGGCAAAAATGAGATCAATATCACTTGAAAGATTAAGTTCTTGTGCACCTAATTTCCCCATCCCGATAACAATCAGGTCTTGAACTTTCCCCTCATAACTGATTGGTTCTCCATGCTTGGCAACAAGTGGGATACGTGCAAATGCTTTTGCGGCACAAATGCTCGCATCGGCAAAATCAGATAATTCACGGGTTAAGGTCACCACATCGGTAAGCTGGTTAGCATCCTGCCAAATCCAACGAAACATCAAACGCGCTCTTAGGATACGTAGCGCTTTCATCCATACCTGTTCATCATTGATCTCTGCAACAGTTTCTTGGACTTTTTGATGGATGCTTTGTGTAGACAACGAGCAAAGAAATTGATCTTCTGAATAATCTTGTTCTAGTTGTGACTGGTATAGGTTTAAAACTTGTTCTGCATACTGACTTGCAACTAAGGTTTTTTGTAGCTGTTCCGCATTCATATAAAAAGGCTCTACCGATGTCATCTCATCGTGTTTAGTTATATCAGTTACAAGCTTATGTTTAAAATCTCTTTAGGCTAATTTTGCTTTACTTTTACGTTGATCTGTACATAAATCAACGTGTTCACGCTCTGCAGGCAATGTCACTTTAAATGTTGTCCCTTCACCATCCTTAGAAACCACATGAATCTCACCATGATTGAGTTCTACAAAACGCTTACACAAAGACAAACCTAAACCAGCACCTTTCTCGCCAGCTGTACCTTTGAAACTCATGGTGATACGTGGTTGAAATAGATTTTGTATTTGCTCATCGGTCATGCCCAAACCCGAATCTTTTACGCTAATCTCGACCATTTCACCTTTATTTTGGGCTTGGATGTAAACTTTTCCAGAACCATCAATATCCGTAAATTTCAACGCATTTGACACAAGATTTTGAATCAAAGAAGTGATCATATTCATATCAGCATAGACTTTTAGGTTTTCATCTACTTGATTAATCAGTTGAATATTTTTCTTCAAAGCTAAGGTTTTTAAAATATCCGTCACAATATCGGTGATCTGTCGTAATTTAAAATTAATTGGGTGATAAACAAAACGCCCACCTTCAGCCATCGCCCAATTCAACAAACTTTCCAATAAGTTGTAAGTGGACTGTGATGTGTCATAGAGGTAGTCAGCAATATTTTGAATACTAGACTCATCCAAAGTTTCGCGTTCTTTGGCTAAAATTTCAGAGAAGCCCAAGAGACCATGAAATGGTGCACGTAAATCATGGGAAATGATCGAGAAAAACTTAGTTTTACTAAAATTTAATGCAGATTCTTGTTCATATAATTCTTTTAATTCATCATGATTCAGTTTTAACTCGAGCTGTTGCATAAAGTTTTTGCAATGTTCTTGAAGAAGTTGTTTTTGCGTTTCAGTAAATTCCAATACTTTTGTATCGAGTAGAATGAGATAACCTAAAGATGTTTGGTCGGAATGTCGCAAATGTACTGCGATAGCTGATTCTGCCTTGCATTTCAACGCATTGAGAAAACCAATCAATGTTGGATATTGTGAATGTGAATGGTCAATCAGATCATCGTTGACAAATAACGTATTTAAACTTTTTGTGATTTTTGCGGTATCAATTGCTTTTAATTTTTCTGAACAGCGATGCCATAAATAAGGTTCTTGGTGAAAGGCAAGTAAAGCTGTGCCAGTCTGCATCAACTTGCGGTTAAATTGTAAGAATTGTTCAAGCGTGTTTTGGTCTGAGTTAAGCCCCATAGAAAGAGATAGTTTACAAGCACTTAGCTTTTCGGCTTGCTGTAATTCTAATAATTGAATAGCCATGCACGCCTCTCGAATATTATCGTTATACCATTACTTACGTTTTATTTAAAAAAAATGAGAAAACTATCACTTAGTATTAACAAACTTTAACAAAAAACGCAATTGTAGAATCAATCAATTCGCAACAAAACGTGAAATTTCATTAAATTTTAACTTAGATAAAATCCCAACAGATAAGCTAATCTCTAGGTACATGCTGTACTTTTAAATCATCATAAATCTCAATCAATGCATCTACACTCAAAAATAGTAATCCAGAAATTAAAGCCACAAATATTCCAATAACTAACGAGACTATAGTCCCAGCTAAAAGTACCCAAGCATCAACTTGCAATGTTACCAACCCTAATTTATTCATTAAAAAAACCAATAAATTATTCGACTCAATAATTATCATGGATGAAAAATAGCATCCAACCAAAACCCATCTTTTCTTTTTATAACTCTGTTTTGAAGATTTTGCCGTTAAAGCTATTTTTCCATCATCCAAAGTTGTATCTACCATATGACGGGCAGTGACCAACTTCTTGATCATGATGAAAAATCTTTGGGGATATTCTTTAATTACATAATCTACTTCAAGATAACTCACCTTTTCAGAACATACTAATGCCTGTGCGGCACAATCTTTTTCGATCTTTTCTTTATCTTTTCCATAATAATTTTCGATATATTCAGTTACAGCTGTTAGCCTCTCTAAATAAAATTTTCTTCGATGAGTAAATCTTTTTGCTTTATCTAACCAAACAAATAGCGGCACTATAGCTAAAAAAATTGGCAATGCTTTTATTATTAGATCTAACACTTCTCCCCCTTTTTTGTTGAACTATAGATTCTTATTGAGAAATATATTTAATTTACAGGTTATAAATATTAAAAAAACCCCAAGCCTTTAATACCAGCTTGGGGTCTTTGAATCTTGGTCCCGAGGGTCGGACTCGAACCGACACGTCATCTCTGACAGCGGATTTTGAGTCCGCCGCGTCTACCAATTTCACCACCTCGGGAAGAGTGCGATGCTTTGTGTTGCGTATCATAACCTGTTTGATTTTATTGTCAAACCCCATCTACCACTTATTGCTCACTTTTAAATCATTCAGATATTTTTCTATCAATAAATATCTAGCTCAGCGAGAAAACTTAAAAAAGACTATACTACGTGCAATTTTTGCAATGTTTTAGATGTATGCAACTCTCCGACTTTTCTTTTGATCTTCCAGATGAACTTATTGCTCGCTATCCTCTAGATAGCCGTAGTGCATCACGCCTACTCCATATCGATGCAAACGGTCAGTATCACGACCACGCGTTTACCGATATTTTAGATCTATTGGAAGATGGAGACTTACTCGTACTCAATGATACAAAGGTCATGAAAGCACGATTAAAAGGAAAACGTGCTACAGGTGGTGCGATCGAAGTCCTCGTTGAACGTATGTTGGATACGCATACAGCGCATTGCCATATTAAATCGAGCAACTCACCCAAAGCTGGTGCAGAACTTTATATTGGTGAAGATGCTGTTCCTGTAGCCGTACAAGGCCGCCATGAAAACTTATTTGTCGTTAAGTTTTCGCAACCTATTTTATCTGTACTTGATCAATATGGACAGTTACCGATTCCACCATATTTCAATCGTGAAGCTGAAGACATTGATACTGAACGCTATCAAACGGTTTTTCACGATCCTGAAAAAATTGCTAGTGTTGCAGCACCAACAGCAAGTTTGCACTTTGACCAAGATTTATTAGAAAAACTAGCTGCAAAAGGCGTGCAAAAAACATTTGTGACTTTACATGTTGGCGCAGGTACATTTATGCCTGTGCGCACGACTGACATTACCAATCACATTATGCATAGTGAATGGTGCGATGTACCACAAGCAACGATTGATTTGATTTTAGAAACCAAAGCCCGTGGAAATAAAGTGATTGCTGTAGGCACAACAGCAACTCGTGCCTTAGAGAGTGCTGCACAAGCAAATCAAGGACAAATTGCCGCTTGGACTGGTGATACGCAAATTTTTATTTACCCAGGCTATCAGTTCTGCATCGTGGATCGTTTGATTACCAACTTCCATTTACCAGAATCGACCTTATTGATGTTGGTTTCAGCTTTGTCGAATCGCGACAATATTCTAGCGGCTTATAAACATGCAGTTGAGCAACGTTATCGTTTCTTTAGTTATGGCGATGCGATGTTGGTTGATCAAGTAAAATTTTAAGAAGTTGTGCTTTAGCGATAAAAAACCAATTATAAATTTGCAAAAATAAATTTCATAAAATTCACATCTTATCTAGCTTTCTAAGATTGGGAGCTAGATAAGTCTAGTGAAATAATTATGTTATTCCGGAATAAATACGATGAGTTTTATAGATCAACAAATAAAAGAACAACGTGATCACAATAAGCAAACACGCCAGAATATAAAAACGGTAAAGGCTTTATTAGAGACTAAACCGCCAATAGATGTTCTGCTTCAACAATTAAGAAACATGTCGAATCAAACACTTTATATAAATAATAGTTTGACAGTAAATACAGTCATTATGGGGCTCATTACTCTTTGTATAGGTATTATTTTTACATCATTTTCAATCTGGGCAATATCCTTAATCCTATTCGCATTTTGCATGTTACTTTTTGGCTATTCAGTGTATACCCCATCCACAGAGTTAAATGCTCTATTCGATGAACTCAACAATTATTGCTTAGAAAATAAATACAATTTCAAATTTTACTCTGAACAGGATTTGGAACAGCACAAACACATTGAAACAAACTTTCCTCTTTTTAAGTTAGGTAGTCAAAAAAATAATATCCATTTTCTATTTAATGGTCAGTGGCATATTCAAGAGCACACATATGCCTACTCTGTTTTTGATTATCAATATGTCAATCGAGAAATGGTTCGGGTTGCAAAAGACAAATGGGAACTCAAAGATGTACAGCGTTGTTTGTGGGGAATCTTTCTAGAAAACTTTCCTGTAAGAGGTATAAGCATCTCTACCCAGCAGAAAAAACTATGTCGCTTGGGTGTTGAATGGCAATCAAGCGATATACGCTTTAATCAAAGCTTTCAACAAAGTGGTATTGACGAATTTGAACTTGCACGCTTTCTAAGTCCTGAACGTTTACTATACTTAGAGAAAATATTGCATCAGTTTTCTGGGGACTTTTATGTACATCCTAAAACAGCAACACTATGTTGGATATGTGATGTAGATTTATCTCAAATAGAATCTGATCTATATCAAGTTAACACGGTTGCTGATTTGGCTGACCAACTAGCTAAAATCCGTATGCCAAACTTTGAAAAATTTGCTGATGCACTTAAACATCTAATCATTGAAACTCCACGACGAAGTAGCAGATTCAGAAGTGATATTTATAAAGTATCGTCCTCATCATCATACTCTTCAAACGCGTAAATAAATGATAGATCATCAATGAATTAGCTGAACAATAAAAACAACTCCATATACTCTAATGAATTCGCCAAGTATAAAAAGCACGATTAAGACACTTCTTAGTTTCTGAAATTTAAAGCATAATCTAAATCATACAGATTTATTATAATGAACCGACTAATCCCATGCCGATCGACACAGTACAAGAAGCCTTACATATCAGACGTAAAAAAAATGCACAGGTTTTTCGAAATATTGCTCGACTTTGGGAAGCTGGGCAAACGTCTCATAGTGATCAAGAGCTATTAGATAAATTACATCCTTGGCGAGAAGATCATAGTCTACGTTTTTTTAATGTACTCCCCTATTTATTAGCCATGACCAGTATTAGCACTTTAGTTTTTGGCTTTTTTCTCCATCCACATATCCAATTTATATGGAGCTTTTTAGGTGCATTCCTCACAGGATTTCTAGCCTATCTGCTTTATGAATCGCAACAACCGCTCAGACAAGTGATTCATTATCTTGAACAACGAATGATTGATTTACGCTATGGATTAAAGTTTCAACAACTTCCAGCATACCTTCCAATCCAAGCACAACCGATATTGGTTATCAGTCGATTAAAGCAATACTTCCCACTTTTCAATCGTGGGGATAAATCAAATGAAATCACCTATTACGCCTCTACAACATGGAATGATGGTGAAATTGAACATCAAGTCTTGGTATTTAAATATCAATACGTCAGTGAAATGCCTATTTTTCAGGATGGCAATACTGATAAAAAAATCGTAAAAGAAATTGAAAAGGACTTATGGGGTGCATTCATTTTTCAAATGCCAGCACTCGGTATTGCTGTAAGCAATCAACGCTCGCGATTCTTTGAACCGTATAATTGTTCTTGGCAAAGTAGCGATATTTTAATTAATCGAAAAATCAATATTTTTGGATGCGACCAACATCAACTCGCAAGGGAGGTTAGTCCTAGTATGACGCTAAAGTTAAATGATTTTTTTCAACATTTTAGTGGTGATTTAATTTATCATCATCAAGAGAAAATTCTTTGCTATGTGGGTGAACAAGACCTCTTTCAAACCACAAGTAAACGAGATGAGATTCATGATATTCCAGCGTTGCGTGGTCATTTACGCACTATGACCATGCCCCAATATCAAAAATTTCAGCAACACATGCTTAACTTAATTCGCTAAATCCATTTCACTGTTTTCAACACAGTTGCTCTCTTTTCAAAAGAGCGGATTTATAGCAATAACAATAAGGAGAACGACAATGATGGGCCTGCTCATTTTCTTGGGGATTTTTGTTATATTGATTGTGTGGGGCATCAATATTCGCAATACGATTGTGCGTTACTTCAATGCCACTAAACGAGCTTGGTCAGAAGTCGCTAACTTTGAACGCCAAAAAGTAAAAACTTTAGAGGCTTTGGAAGCAACCTTGGCGCAATACACTCAGTTTGAAAAATCAACCTTAGAAAAAGTTACAGAGCTTCGTCAACAAATCTTGAACTTGAATGTCAATGATACGGATATTTCTCAACTACAAAGCATCGAAAAAATGAGTAAAGAACTCATCCGTAGCCTCAACGTCGTTGTAGAAAATTATCCAGAGTTAAAAGCTGATGCGCTTTACAGCAAAATGATGGATGACATTCAAGAGCAAAACGAAAATGTTGGTGCTGCGATTACGATCTTTAACCGTAATGTTGAGTTATTCAACAACCACATCCAAGTTTTCCCAAACAACCTGATCAATACACTGACATTATCGAAGAAAGAAATTCGCCCATTTCGGGATAATCTTGCGACTGAGAATTTTGACTATAAACCAAATTTTTAAACTCAAGTCCAATCATTTTAAAGCCAATTTAAGTCTCCACTTGAATTGGCTTTTTTATTTTTTGGTTATGGCTACATTTAGTAGTAGAACTAGACACCATAATCAAGGAAAATAGCCGTTTTTGATCAGCGAACTGTTTTTTCGCCTTGATGGATTGGTGTCATGCAATTTGAAAAATTAGGTCAGTCGGGGCGCGCCCGTCGTGGTCGACTCACTTTAGAACATGGTGTTGTTGAAACACCAGTATTTATGCCCGTTGGTACTTACGGTACTGTAAAAGGCATGTTGCCTCGTGATATTGAAGAGATTCAAGCACAAATTATTTTGGGTAACACCTTCCATTTGTATTTACGCCCTGGCTTAGAAGTCATCAAAGAGCACGGCGGTCTGCACGAGTTTATCAAATGGGATAAACCGATTCTGACTGACTCAGGCGGCTTCCAAGTATTCAGCTTAGGCGCGATGCGTAAAATCAAAGAAGAAGGTGTAACTTTCCGCTCTCCTATCGATGGTTCAAAAGTGTTCTTATCTCCAGAAATATCAATGGAGATCCAACACGTACTCAATTCAGACATCGTGATGATTTTTGATGAATGTACACCTTATCCCGCCACCCATGAAGAAGCACAAAAATCATTGCAGCTTTCTTTACGTTGGGCGAAACGCTGTAAAACACATCACCATGATGAGCTGAACAACAAAAATGCGTTATTTGGCATTATCCAAGGTGGGATGTATGAAGATTTACGCGATGAGTCGCTCAAAGGTCTTTTAGAGGTTGGATTTGATGGCTATGCGATTGGTGGCTTATCTGTTGGTGAACCAAAAGAGGAAATGATCAAGGTTCTTGATTATTTACCGAATAAAATGCCACATGACAAACCACGTTATTTGATGGGTGTAGGTAAGCCCGAAGATATCGTAGAAGCAGTACGTCGTGGCGTCGATATGTTCGACTGTGTGATGCCAACTCGTAACGCACGTAATGGTCATTATTTTGTCACCGATGGTCTGGTAAGAATTCGTAATAGTAAATATCGCCATGATAAAGGGCCTTTAGACCCACATTGTGATTGCTACACTTGTAAAAACTTTACGCGTGCCTATTTATATCATTTAGAGAAGTGCGGTGAGATGCTGGCATCTATGCTCGGCACAATCCATAACTTGCGTTATTACCAACGCCTTACACAAGGTATGCGTGATGCATTGGACAATGGCACTTTTGATGAATATGTTCAGGACTTTTATACTCGTCGTGGATTAGAAGTTCCACCTTGCCCTGAAGATTGATGCATCAAGATTTGCGCCTAAACGCAAGACAAGGTACATTGCAAAACGAATTGGAATTTATTGTTAATTTTTTCGCTTTTATTTGATTAGGAAATTAAAATGAGCTTTTTCATTTCTACCGCTCACGCCGCTCCTGCAGCTGCACAAGGTCCAAGCTTAATGGCTAACATATTGATGATTGCTGTTTTCGTTGCAATCTTCTACTTCTTGATCTGGAGACCTCAAGCGAAACGCGCTAAAGAACACCGCTCTTTAGTTGAAAGTTTAGGCGTAGGCAGTGAAATCGTTTTTGCTGGTGGTTTAATGGGTAGAATCACTAAAATTGATGGTGATTTCGCTGTTGTTGAACTCAGCCGTGGTGTTGATGTAAAAATCCAACGTGCAAGTGTTATTTCAGTACTTCCTGAAGGCACTCTAAATAACCTTTAATCATAAAATAGTCGTGCCTTAGCACGACTTTTTCATTTAAGAAGAAAACGAATGCGTTACCCTGCATGGAAATATTTACTGATCCTCGTTGTTCTTGTGGTCAGTACGTTATATGCACTTCCTAGTTTGTATCCAGATGAACCTGCCGTCCAAATTTCAGGGGCAAAAGCAGGGACTCAGATTGATCAAACTGTGGTGCAAAAAGCTGAGCAGATTTTAAAAACTGCCAACATTAGCAGTCATGATAATAGCTTCACCAATAATGCGGCTTTATTACGTTTGGACACAACTGAGTCACAGTTAAAAGCGAAAGAAGTGTTACGCCGTGATTTAGGTGATGACTACGTGGTTGCTCTCAACCTTGCGCCAACTACACCTGAATGGCTGCAAAAGATTGGGGCTAAGCCGATGAAACTCGGTTTGGACTTACGTGGTGGTGTACATTTCTTGCTCGAAGTCGACATGGATAAAGCGATTAGTCAACGTTTAGAAACGTCTGCGACTGATCTGCGTCGTCAATTTCGTGATAACAAAATCAAATTTAACAATCTTGCTTTAAACAATAACACCATTACGGTTCAATTTGCAGATAGCGCTGATCGTGATGCTGCAGCTGACTTCTTACGTCGTAACGGTAATGAGTTCACTCAGCAATCAGTTGCAACAGCAAATGGAGCGACATTAAGACTGACTTACTCAGATGCACGTCGTCAAGAAATTCAATCTTATGCAGTCAACCAGAACTTAACGACTTTACGTAACCGTATTAATGAACTCGGTGTTGCAGAAGCCTTAGTCCAAACTCAAGGTAATAACCGTATTGTGGTTGAACTACCGGGTGTTCAAGATACTGCTGAAGCAAAACGTGTCTTAGGTCGTACTGCAAACTTAGAGTTCCGTTTAGTTTCTGATAGTAATGATCAATATATTGATCCATATTCTGGAAAATATAATGGTCAACCACTCCCTCCGGGTACTGAAGTTTTTGCTTATGAATCTTTAGACAGTGGTCGCCAACTGCTTTTAAATCGTAACCGTATCTTAACGGGTGAGCGCGTCCAAAATGCAAGCTCTGGCTTTAGCCAAGACTCTGGTGGTGCTGAGGTAAATATTACCTTAGACAGCGCTGGCGGTAAGCTGATGGCTGATGCGACACGTAATGCAGTTGGTAAACGCATGGCTGTTTTGTTTATTGAGAATAAACAAAAGATTAGCTATGTGAATGATCCACAAACTGGTACTCAAACTGAAGTTCGTACACCTTATACAGAATCTGTCGTGATTAATGCGGCAACGATTCAAGCAGTATTGGGTTCACAATTCCGAATCACGGGTCTTGACTCACCTCAAGAAGCAGCAGAACTAGCATTAATGTTACGTGCGGGTGCTTTAGCTGCACCAATGTACTTCGTTGAAGAGCGCGTAGTTGGCCCTAGTCTAGGTCAAGAAAACATTGATAAGGGTGTTCTTTCAACGCAAATCGGTTTCTTACTGGTTGCGATCTGGATGGTTGTGTTCTTCCGTGTATTTGGTTTGATCGCAAACTTTGCATTGGTATTTAACCTTGCAATGATTCTTACAGTAATGTCGTGGATTGGCTCTTCCCTCACCCTTCCGGGTATTGCGGGTATCGTGATTACCATTGGTATGGCCGTCGATGCAAACGTATTGATCTGTGAGCGGATACGAGAAGAGATTCTATGGGGCGCCTCGCCTAAACAGGCGATTGTCGCGGGTTATGATCGAGCCTATAACACTATTTTTGACTCGAACTTAACCACATTCCTTGTTGCATTCATCTTGTTTGCAATCGGTACTGGCCCAATTAAAGGCTTCGCTGTGACCCTCATGATCGGTATCGTCTGTTCAATGTTTACGGCGATTACAGTGACTCGTGCAATTGTACAAATCATTTATGGCAAACGTCGTGATTTGAAGAAGTTGAGCATTTAAGGAGATTGATATGACGAATCTGACTCAACAAGACTCAAAACAATACGGTCGTCCAGATGATTTAAAAATCATCCCTTTCATGAAGATTGCTAAACCAGCTGCAATCTTCTCGATCTTACTGACGATTGCTAGTATCTTCTTTATCGTAACGAAAGGTTTGAACTTAGGTTTGGACTTTACTGGTGGTATCTCTGCTGAATTGAACTACAAACAAGCAGTTCAACCAAGTCAAATTGTTCAAGCCTTGGATAAAGCAGGCTTTAAAGATGCGGTTGTACAAACGCTAGGAAGTAACACTGACCTGATCGTTCGTATGCCTGTTCAAGAAGATCTGCAAGTTGAAGACTTGAGTAATGCAATCACTACAGCTGTCCAACTACCAAACAATACCGTTGAAGTACATAAAGTCGATGCGGTGGGTGGTGCAGTCGGTAACGAGCTTTATGTTCGTTCAGCGGGTGCAGTTGCACTAGCATTACTTTTAATGCTGGTTTACGTCACTATTCGCTTTGAGTTTAAACTCGCGATGGGTGCTGTGATGTCGTTATTCCACGATATCATCCTTATCCTTGGTGCATTTGCTTTATTCCAATGGTCATTTGACTTAACCGTACTTGCTGCAGTTTTAGCAATTATTGGCTTCTCACTTAACGATAACATCGTTGTATCGGATCGTATTCGTGAGAACTTCCGTAAGATCCGTGGCGCTACACCAACAGAAATTGTGGATATTGCGTTAACTGAGACTTTACGCCGTACGATTCACACCTCTATGACATTATTACTCGTCGTACTTGCAATGTTCTTCATTGGTGGTGATGGTCTACACTGGTTCTCTTTAGCTATGATTATCGGGGTATTTGTCGGTACTTATTCTTCGATTTATATCGGTACTGCATTTGCTTTATGGCGTGGCTTGAACCGTCAAGACTTCATTGTACAAGTTAAACCTGAATTTGATGAAGAAGAGATTCCTTAAATCTAAACTTTATGATGATTCAAAAAATGCCAGCTTAATGCTGGCGTTTTTGTATTTTAGCTTAGCTAAATTTTTTATATTGAGACTTCTGGAAAACGGCTTAACTTATAACTTTTCCAAAGGATAATCATAATCTCCCCATTTACTCGTTTTAATGCCTAAGTGATGTAAGCTTTCAATCAATTTTACGGCAGCACGTACACCGTCAATAATTGGAATTTCCAACTCTGCACTGACCTGATCTGCCATTTCCGCCATTCCTCCACAGCCTAAAACAATTGCACCAATATCATCATTCATTTTAGCTTGTTGACAACTTTCTAATAATTTTTCATAAGCAATTTGCTTATCATTTTCCAACGCCAATACAGGTAAATCAATACAACGAATCTTTTCACATTTCCTTTCAAATCCATACTGATGCAGTAAATGCTCAGCAATAATTTTTGTTCGAGGTAAAGTTGTCACTATCGAAAATTTTGTTGCAATCAAACTCGCCATATGAAATGCAGCTTCAGCGATTCCAATCACAGGCGCATGCGCCAATTCTCTAGCCGCATGTAAAGCTGGATCACCAAAACAAGCAATAATATGCCCATCGACTTGCTGCTCTTTTCCTTGCTTGATTAGCTCCAATATACCGATTGCCGATATTGCTTCGTCATAATGTCCCTCAATCGAAGGAACACCCTCCTCTGGAGATTGAGCAATAATTTCGCTATCAGCAAATGCGACCTGACAAGCAGCTTCACCAATCGCCTGTGTCATTTTGATACTGGTATTCGGATTAATAATTTGGATTCGGGTTGATTTTCCCATTTATGCACATTTTTAAGCCACAAAATAAATTCGATCATATTTCAATACAACTGGTCTGAACAGATAAAAATTAATAAAATTTATAAAGCAATATTTATCAATTAATTAAAAATTAAAATCTATAAAAAAATAATTTTGGCTCAATTTTCGCATAACTGGTCTGAACTGTTGTTTATTTTTGAAGACCAGCTATGAACTATAATGCAAACTATAGTCCTAAACTTTCTAATGAAGATCTCGTACCAGCTAAGCAAAACTGGACTTGGTATAATATTTTCTCCTTCTGGATGTCTGATGTACACAGTATGGGAGGCTACGTTGTTGCGGCGAGTTTATTTTCACTGGGTCTTGCTAGCTGGCAAGTTCTACTCGCATTGCTAATTGGCATCATGATCGTTCAAATTGCGGCGAATCTCGTTGCAAAACCGAGTCAAATCTCAGGTGTGCCTTATGCTGTGATTTCACGTCAAGCTTTCGGAATTTACGGTGCGAACATCCCAGCCCTCATTCGAGGTTTGATCGCAGTTTCATGGTACGGTATTCAAACTTGGTTAGCCTCTAATGCTCTCATGATGGTTCTATTGAAATTTTACCCTTCCTTACATCCATTCGCATTGACCGAGTTTGCTGGTTTAAGCACAATTGGATGGATTTGCTTTGCTTTCATGTGGATTTTACAAGCCTTGGTTTTCTGGAAAGGAATGGAAACCATCAAAGTATTCATCGACTGGGCTGGACCAATGGTCTATGTCGTAATGTTGGCACTCGCTTTATGGCTCGTCTGGAAAGCTGGTTGGCATAATATTTCCTTTAACCTCAGTGATAAACAACTCACTTTAAACCAACAGATAATGCAAACTATTGTCGCGATTGCCCTAGTTGTCTCCTATTTTTCAGGGCCATTATTAAATTTTGGTGATTTTTCTCGTTATGGCAAAGACATGAAACAGGTCAAACAAGGGAACTTTTGGGGACTTCCGTTCAACTTCATTTTCTTCGCTATTATTGTGGTAATGATCGTTTCAGGAACATTTAGTGTTTTCGGTAAAATGGTACATGATCCATTGGAGACCGTCGCAATGATGGATAGTGGTCTTGTCATTGTATTAGGCTTATTGACTGTATTAACTGCAACAATTGGAATCAATATCGTTGCCAATTTTGTTTCAGCGGGTTTTGACTTTTCAAATCTTGCCCCCCGTTATCTCAACTTTCGTAGAGCAGGCATGATTGCAGCGGTGGGTTCCATCTTCATCACGCCTTGGAATTTATTTAATTCACCTGAACTAATCCACTACACACTTGATACGCTTGCTGCTTTTATCGGCCCTCTTTTTGGCATCTTGCTGACTGACTTCTATTTTATTCACAAACAAAATGTAGTTGTCGATGACCTATTTAACGATAAGCCGACAGGTCATTATTACTACCAAAAAGGGATTAATAGAAAAGCAGTCATTGCATTGATAACATCTGTCAGTATTGGTCTGATGTTGGTTCTTATCCCGAGTTTACAATTCTTGGCACCATTTAATTGGTTTATCGGCGTACTGTTTGGCGGGACTTTTTACTATACAATTTCTCGAGAAACGGTAAGCGCGAAAGTGAAAAAGTTTGCTTAATATGCAAGGCTAAAGAAATGGATAAGCCATTAGTTTTCGGATTAATGGTTCTAGTTTCTAATCTTGTTTGATTTTAATTTGTGGAAACTGAAATCCTCGACATGATGGCTCTGCACGCCAAGCCACTGTTACCACAATATTCTGATTTAAAATAAAATTTTGATATGCAAATGTTCCAATTATCGGATGAGTACACATTCCTCCATTTTGTTCAGGATGAACTTGTGTATTCAAACTATTTAAATCCAAACGAATACCCAAACCAGACGCTTTTAATATCGCTTCCTTGGTTGTCCAAACCTTAAACCAATATTCCCTGTCTTGTCCTTGCTGTTGCCAAGTTTTGTATTCATCTATATGAAAGGCATGTTGTGCAAAGGCATCAAATCTTATTTTCCGCCCTAATTCTTCAACATCTACACCAATATCTTTCACCTGTTGACTCATGACCAAAGCATAATATTCATGGCTATGCGAATGATTAAAGTGCAAATGGTGAGATGATAAAAATGGCTTACCATGCTCATGCTTAGAAAATACGAGTGTGTTCTTATCACAATTCAATTGCTTTGCTAAAATCTGATTACGATACGACTGAATCTGTTCTTTTTTATAAACATTAAAATCACGAAAGCTAGGAAAGTCTGATTTAGTTTGAGTTAAAAGTTGAGCCAAAGCATGTATATGCAACTGAATCTCACGTGTCATCATTGGCTCTCCCTATCTATTAAAAAGCCCAAAGCAGAGTTTGGGCTTTTTGCTTCAAGATTAGCTTAACGCTTGTATTTCTTTTCTGCTTTTTTAAATTTCTGAACATAACGGCGCTTACGTGCAGCAACGCGTTCATCCACTTGTGATTTACGTCCTTCAAATGGGTTTTCTGACGTTTTAAAGTCAATACGGACTGGTGTGCCCTCAAGCTTGTACACTTTGCGGAATACATTTTCTAAATAACGACGATAATCCGCTGGAGTCTTATCGACCTTGTTGCCATGAATTACGATGGTTGGTGGATTTTGTCCGCCCATATGCGCATAACGCATTTTAATACGACGGCCACTGATCATTGGTGGCTGGTGAGCCTCTGTCGCATCACTTAAAATCTGAGTCAGTTTCGCAGGAGAAACTTTTAGATTTGCAGATTCATAAGCACGGTGAATCGATGGATAAAGCTCGCCCACACCCGTACCATGTAATGCCGAAATCAAATGGATTTTCGCCCATGGAATAAAGTCAAAACGACGTTCCACATCAAGTTTACATTGCTTACGATCATACTCGGTCATGTTGTCCCATTTGTTGATCGCAATCACCATGGCACGCCCTGCTTCAAGCGCGTAGCCAATCAAATGTAAATCTTGCTCAACAATACCTTCACGAGCGTCAACCACCACTACAACGACATGCGCATCTTTCATTGCTTGTAGTGTTTTAACGATCGAGAATTTCTCGATCATTTCATCGACCTTACCTTTACGACGAACACCCGCAGTATCAATCAATGTATATTGACGACCATCACGCTCATAAGGAATATAAATTGAGTCACGGGTTGTACCAGGTTGGTCAAATGCAACCACACGTTCTTCACCAAGTAAACGGTTGACTAAGGTTGATTTACCTACGTTAGGACGACCAATAATCGCTAAGCGTAAACCTGTATTTTTATTATGTTCATCTGGGTTTTCATCTTCTGGAACCTCTGCTAATACTTCTTCAAGCATTTGCTGTACACCACGCCCGTGGCTCGCAGCAACCTGCATTGGCTCACCCATACCAAGTTTATAGAACTCGACTAAGGCAGCTTCAGCGTGAACACCATCTACTTTGTTTGCAACTAAATATACTTTCTTACCTAAGGTACGAAGTTCACGTGCAATTTGCTCATCTGAAGCCAATAAACCTGCGCGTGCATCAACAACAAAAACGATAATATCGGCTTCATGAATCGCTGTTTTTGACTGCTCAGCCATGTACGAATCAATACCACCTTCGCTCTCACCGATACCGCCAGTGTCAACAACGATAAAAGATTTATTTTGATAAACCGCGTCACCATATTTGCGGTCACGAGTTAAACCAGCGAAGTCAGCAACCAAAGCATCACGACTTTTTGTGATTTGGTTAAATAGCGTTGATTTTCCGACGTTTGGACGACCAATGAGCGCAATAACGGGTTTCATAAATTAACCTTAATTCAGACGAGCCACGCTAGATGACATCGTATCAGAAATAGTATGGAAGATTTTGGTGATCACAGATCACAATAAAAATTCGGGGTTTTGTCTAAACAAATACCCCGATCATTCTTTTGTTAGCCATAGCTAATCGAATATTTTACCACAACAGAAGGTAAAATTAACGATTCTGCCAAATGCTTAATGCACCTTTTCGAGTCGACACATAAAGTTGATTGTCAATCACACGCAAGGTTTGCACTTCACCGCTAGTTTTTGCACGACCAACTAACTTACCTGTTGTCGGATCAATAAGGTGAATCACTCCATCCAAATCGCCTACTACAAGGTTTTGACCAAGCATGACTGGATTGCTTAACTTACGGTTTAATAACTCTTCATTTTGCCAAACCAGTTCACCCGTAGTGAGGTTATAGGCATTCAACTTACCATCAACCGTTGATACAAATACTTTGTCATCCGCAACTTCAGGACGATTTGTACTGCTTGCATCTTCACTCCACACCACACGTTGTGAAGCCAAATCGGTTACTGTTACTTGACCTTGGAAGCTTGTTGTCACCAAGAACTGACCAGCAACAACAGGATCACCCACGATATCAATCAATCGCTGAATATCAGAACGGCCATCACTAATTGCAACACGGCGTTGGAAGCGAGGTACACCACTGATGATATCTAAAGCATAGATATAAGCATTTGCAGAAGCGACTAACACTGTACGTTCATCTAACGCAACGGGTGCTGGCTGTCCACGTAAGCTAAACTGAACATTTGGAAGCTTATATGCCCAAACTTGCTGTCCAGTGACCACGTCATGCGCAAATACAGTACCGTCATTGGCAAGTGTGATAACACGACCTGACTCAATCAATGAAGGTGATAAAATCGCACCTGATAGCTGTGTCGTCCACTTTTGTTCACCAGTGGCTTGATCTAAAGCAAAAAGCTGCCCTTTACGGTTACCGATAACAACAACACCTTCACCAGCTTCAACACCAGCCGTCAGTTCTTGTTTCGTGATTTTACTTTTCCAAAGACGCTGTTTACCCTGATACGCAGAAACCTGACCATCTGGATCAATAGCAAAAATCACACCGTTATCCGTATCTAGCTGTAAGCGTAAAGCTTCAGCAGCGTTCGTTGAGGAAACGCTTTGAGAAAATACGAGGTTTAAATTTTGTTGTTGCGTGATTTTTGGCAATGGATTTGGTTTTGCTTCTTTTACTTTATTGCTCGAACATCCAACCAATAAAGCTGAAGCAATTGCAATCGCCAAAGGTAGTTTTAGTTTATTCTGCATTAAGACTCATCCACTTTGGTATCTACAATCGGGCTATCGATTTCAGGATCATCTACTAAAACGCCGACACTTTCGAGTTTAATTTGTAAAAGCTGACGTTCCTGTTTACGTTTAACGAGATCATCCCATGCACTTTGATACGCTTTACGAGCAGATTCATTGTCTTTCTTAGCAACATAAATATCACCACGAAGTTCATCGGCTGTTGCTTTGAATGATGGCTCAGTCACCGCTGTCAAAGTTTTTAAAGCATCATCATATTTCTTTTGTGCTAACTGAGCATCAGCCAAACGAAGTTTGATAATCTGTAACAGACCAGCATCTTTAATTTTTGAGTTTTCAACTTTTTTTAATGCTTTCTCAGCAGCAGCATAATCTTGCTTATCATACGCAACTTTAGCCAAAATAAATTGTGTTTGGATCGCTTGAACTGAATCAGGGTCTTCTTTCACGATTTTGTCTGCGGCTTCAGATAATGTTGCAAAAGCGTTCGGCTGACTTGAGGCAGCTTTTGCTTCGTCCATTAACTTTTGCACTTTGGCCGTTTGACTTTGAGCTTCAGTAAGATTCTTCTTTTGCCAATATTCCCATCCGAAAAAGGCAATCAGGGCAATGAGAATTCCGCTAATAATTGCAGAACCATATTTTTTGGCAAACGACTTTAACTGGTCGAGTTGTTCTTCATCACTTAAACTCATGTGATTGTCCTTTTCCTAGATATTGTGCAATTTATTGTTTAAATTTTTCGATAAAAAATGCTGTCAGCTCATTCAATGCCACTTGAGACTGTTCTGCGGTTGCAAGCTCTTTTACCAATAGCTGTTGAGATTCCCATTCACGCTCACCCAAGATCACAGCGAAAACCGCACCAGATTGATCAGCCTTTTTCATTTGGCTTTTCATGCTGCCATGTGAACCCGTTTTGAATCGAATCAAACTATTCACTGCTTCGAGCTGATCACGAATTTGTTCAGCTAATACCAAAGCTTTCGATTGATAAGCCGGTTCAGCCACTAAGAAAACTTCACAATCACGAACAACTTTTGCCTGTTCAACTTGCTCAAGTAGAAGCAATAAACGCTCCATCCCCATCGCAAAACCAACCGCTGGAACTGATTGATCAGCTTTACCTTTAAGCTGACCAACTAAGCCATCATATCGACCGCCAGCACAAACAGTACCTTGTGAACCCAACATAGTTGTGGTCCATTCAAATACCGTTTTATTGTAATAATCAAGCCCGCGAACAAGTTTTTGATTAATCATGAACTCTACACCAGCATCGGTTAAATACTGCTGTAGTTGTTGGAAGTGGTTGAGAGAATCTTCTTTTAAGAAATCGTGCAATTTCGGCGCATTTTCCAAAATCTTTTGCGTAGACTCACTTTTAGAATCCAAAATACGCAAAGGATTGGTGGTTAAGCGGCGTTGAGAATCTTCATCTAATGCATCTTTGTGCTGATTTAAGAACTCGACTAATGCAGCACGATATTCTGCACGCTCATCCGTTTCACCCAGAGTATTCAGTTCAAGACGAACATTCGCTGCAACACCCATACGTTTCCACAAACGAGCGGTCATCAGAATGATTTCAGCATCAATATCAGGCGTTGCAACACCAAAGGTTTCCACACCAAACTGGTGGAATTGACGATAACGACCTTTTTGAGGCTTTTCATAGCGGAACATTGGCCCAACATACCAAACACGCGGTGTTGCACCACGTAATAGGTTATGTTCCAACATCGCACGCACACAACCCGCAGTTCCTTCAGGACGCAAAGTCAGTGATTCAGGCGGTGTCCCTTTGTCAAAAAAGGTATACATTTCTTTTTCAACAATATCGGTTGCATCGCCAATAGCACGCTTGAATAATCCAGTTTGCTCAACAATTGGCAAACGGATTTGTTGATAACCATAAGCATCCATCAATGATGCAAGTTGTTGTTCCAGACTTCTCCAAGCCGCAGTTTGCGATGGAAGGATGTCATTAAAACCTTTGATAGCGACGATTGAACTCATGATGAACTACGAATAATTTCTTTAGATTTTGCTTCTTCAAGCTCTTGAACACGTTGACGAACCATTGTTTCAATTTCATCAACCAACTGATTTGTATCAATTAAATGACTTTTCTCGCCATTACGATACACAAGTGAACGTGGAGCAGCACCCACCACCCCGATATCCGCTTCTTTTGCTTCACCTGGGCCATTCACTTTACAACCAATGACAGACACATCCATCGGTGTACGCACATCTTCTAAACGCTCTTCTAAAGCCTGCATCACCTGAATTACATTGAATTCCTGACGTGAACAACTTGGACAAGCAATAAAGTTAATGCCATTTGAACGCAAACCTAAAGATTTTAAAATATCGAAACCGATTTTAATTTCATCTTCAGGTTCAGCTGCAAGCGAGATACGCATGGTATCGCCAATACCTTCCATCAACAGACCACCCAAGGCGATTGCTGACTTCACTGTACCTGTACGATAAATCCCCGCCTCAGTCACACCCAAATGCAATGGATTGTCAATTTGCTGAGAAAGTAAACGATAAGCATCCATGGTCAAAAACACATTCGATGCTTTTACACTGACTTTAAACTCATGGAAATCTAAACGATCCAAAATATCAATATGGCGCATTGCAGATTCAAGCAAAGCTTGACCCGTTGGCTCACCGTATTTGACTTGCAAATCTTTTTCCAAAGAGCCAGCATTCACACCAATACGAATTGAAATACCATGATGTTTAGCAGCAGCAACAACCTCTCGAACTTTTTGATCCGATCCAATATTACCTGGGTTAATCCGCAAACAATCTGCACCGTAATCAGCAACTGCCAATGCAATACGATGATCAAAGTGAATATCAGCAACTAAAGGCACAGAAACGCGTTTACGAATCGCACCAAATGCTTCAGCTGCTTCCATTGATGGAACTGAAACACGCATGATGTCTGCACCAGCATCTACGCAACGTTGAATTTGAGCAACAGTTGCATCAACATCACAAGTCTCAGTATTTGTCATACTTTGAACACTAATCGGCGCATCACCACCGACATACACAGAACCAACACGAATTTTACGTGTTGGACGGCGTTTAATGGGGTTCACAATCATCGTATAGCTCTACTCTTTGGCATTAACGAGACAAACGGAATTCTGCTTTTCCATTGACAGTATAAGGAGACAATGAAATTTGTTCCTGATTTAAAGTCAATGCTACAGCTGTCGCATCATCTAAGCGAATTTGGAACGGTGACTCACCACTCAAATTCAAAGTTGATGCTTGACGACCTGTTGCCAGTACTTTACCTGTAGCATCAACAATATGCACAGATGTTGGTCGGCTAAAGTTCAAGACAAGCTGATCTCCAGAAGTAGCGGCTACATTCCCCATTGGAAGAATCTCAACTTCAGAATTCTTAATCTTTGGTACATCTGCATCATCTTTGTGACTTGAAGTCCAGTTTTGCACGGCCATCACAGCTAACCATGCCAACAATAGCACGACAGCCAAAATCACAATACGCTTTAACCACTGACGATTACGTACACTCTTTGAACCAGTTAACTTACCCATGGTTTTAATCGGTGAGTTACTCAAAGCATGACTTGCTTTAAGGCCCGTATCATTCGCATAAATTTCATCGAAACGTTGAATGATCGCGCTCGCATCAGCATTTAAACATTTTGCGTATGCACGATAATATCCTTTGATAAAGGTTGCTTCTGGCAAAGATTTATAATCATCTTGCTCTAATGCCGTCAAAGTTTTGACTGGCATATTCAATACGTTTGCAATCTCTTCAAGTTCTTTCTTTTGTGCAATACGAATTTGACGCAAATACTCACCAGGTCGTTGAATATTTCCTAACGTAGGCGACGGTGAGTTTGAGCCAGTTGGCTGATGTGAATTTGGATTTATTTCCATACGGCCTCAGTACTGTACTGTAATTGCAAATAACGTTGATATTCTGGACTATCAGGAAATAAAGCACGCAACTGATTGACTAACACTTGCATTCCTAACTGATCCGCATTCGCTCGAGCAATGCGTAAACCTATCCAAAGCGCACGAGCACCTTGGTTTTTCTGCCCCACATTACGAACATATTGTTCGTAGAGTTGCGATGCATCTCTATTGTTTTGTTGCAAATAGAAAATTTCCGACAACTCTAACATTGATATTGTCGCATTTCGATTTGCTTGTAGCGCTTGTTTGAATGCTTTTTCAGCATTCGCAACATCGCCCAGTTTTAAATAGATTCTCCCAAGATTTTCCAACGATTGAAAACGTTGATCATAACCTAAGGTTGCACCTGCAATCGTAAACTGCTCAATCGCCTCATTATAACGCTCCATTTGATACAAATATGTACCGTAATTATTACGAGCTTGGGCATTATCAGGTTCAGAAGAAATTGCACGCTTAAAATAAGACTCTGCTTTTTCCATATTGGTTTTGCTACCTTCTTGTTGTAGCAAAATTCCCATCATCATATTGGCATTTGCATCTCGCGAATCTATTTTCAGGGCTTGATCTAATGATCGTTTAGCCGAGTCTAAGTCACGCGTTCTAATATATTCTGCTGCAAGTTGTGTTCGAACTTGCACAGCTTTTTCAGGATCTTTTGTTGTCTTTGTCGATTGGCAGGCGGTTAGACCCAATACGGTGAACAAAATAGTAGTTGCTATAATCGTTTTTGATCGAGTTGTATTCAACGCTTTTCCCCAAGTTTTATCCTTGTGTGCGCAAAATTTCTTGCCGTTGCGCCACTTTCTTTTTCCACTGTTCAGCACGACGCGTGCGATCAGCTACCTGTCCCACTAATTGACCACACGCAGCATCAATATCATCACCACGTGTCTGACGAATCGTACACACAAATCCTGCATCAGACAAAGTTTTTTGAAATGCGATAATACGATTACGGCTTGAGCGACCATAAGGTGCATGTGGAAACGGGTTAAATGGAATTAAGTTGATCTTACTCGGTAAGTTTTTCAATAATTTTAATAATTGTTGTGCGTGCTCTGGCTGATCATTTACGCCATCTAACATTACATATTCAATCGTTACGTGACGGCGAGCACTTTCATTACCATCTTTCGCTAAATAACGCTGACATGCAGCAATCAATTGTTCCAGTGGATACTTCTTATTAATTGGAACAAGTTCATTACGTAACTCATCATTTGGTGCATGTAAAGAAATCGCTAAAGCGACATCAATATCTTGTGCCAATTGATCAATTTTAGGCACAACGCCTGAGGTCGATAAAGTCACACGACGCTTTGACATTCCGTACGCAAAATCATCTAACATCAATTGCATTGAGCTGAGTACAGCATCATAGTTGAGTAATGGCTCACCCATACCCATCATCACCACATTGGTCACAGTACGTTCACGCTCTGCAACAGGCACCTCTTCCATATAGGAATAGTTTGCCATCCACAACTGACCAATAATTTCAGCTGGTGTTAAATCACGTTGGAAACCTTGTTTTCCTGTCGAACAAAATGAACAGTCAAGTGCGCAGCCCACTTGTGAAGAAATACAAAGTGTCTTTCTTGCGCCTGTTTTATCTTCAGCAGGAATCAAAACAGTTTCAACTAAAGAGCCTTCACCATCACCTACACGAAACACCCATTTACGTGTTCCATCTTTAGAATAATTACGATGCACCACTTCTGGGGCTTTAATTTCGCAAATCTTTTCTAGTTTTTCTCTTAACTTGCCTGAGATATTGGTCATCTCAGCAAAATCAGTCACAAAAAATTGGTGAATCCATTTCATGACCTGACCAGCACGAAACTTCTTCTCACCCAAATCTTCAAAAAACTTTTCTAACTCTGCACGTGACATGCCTAGTAGATTCACTTTTTTGTCGGCAGCATGAACGACAGGCGTAGAAACAGACTGTTGTTTTTCATCTAAATTTTCTGATGAAACGACCACTGCAGAACTCATGAATATTTACCTAAACCATATCAACGCTAGAAATGCTGTGCAGTACTTACACAACTCAATCTATAGAAAACAAAAAACCAGATAAGCAGTATACCACTTATCTGGTTCGAATGCTTTGGATTAACGAGTGCGTGGGCAGATCTCGTTATCAGCAAAGAAGTAAGCGATTTCGCGCTCAGCTGAAGCAACTGAGTCAGAACCGTGAGCAGCATTTTCATCGATGCTTACAGCGAAGTCAGCGCGGATTGTACCTGGAGCAGCTTCTTTAGGGTTGGTAGCACCTAAGATTTCGCGGTGAGCAAGAACTGCATTTTCGCCTTCAAGAACAGACACAACAACTGGGCCTGAAGTCATGAAAGCAACTAAATCACCAAAGAAACCACGTTCTTTGTGCTCTGCATAGAAACCTTCAGCATCAGCTTGAGAAAGGTGTTTCATTTTAGTTGCAACGATTTTTAAGCCAGCTTTTTCAAAACGAGCAAAAATATCACCGATGTGGTTTTTAGAAACTGCATCAGGTTTAACGATAGATAAAGTACGTTCAATCGCCATGATTGACTCCTATTATGGTGTAAACTAAAAAAAATTTGCCGCATTATACCGATGTCATCGCCAATAATCAGCTTGAATCTGTAAAAGTTCAGCGATTTCTGATGAATTTTTATCGAACTTCATCCAGCCATGCCATTTGGATTGCTTCTAGCAAACCTTCAGTTGACTTATTAGGATCATCATTAAATTCAGGTAAAGCACAAACCCATGCGTGTAAATCTGTGAAACGAATCCATTGTGGATCAACATCTGGATGTGCTTCTACGAGTTCAATTGCAATATCAATCGTATCAGTCCAACGTAAGCCCATATGACAACCTGAATAAATATTTAACATTGGAGCTACTTTAACAAAACATACGCTTGAAAAAATAGTTTTCTGTTGAGAAATTCACAACCCGATTGCTCACAAAACAATGTTAAAGCTTGGTGCTAAGAGAATAATACTACTTGCAACTGTCGCACCGATTGTCGCCCCGACGATCACATCACTTGGGTAGTGAAGTCCTAATACCATTCTTGATAATGCAACCAACACTGTAAATGGCAACATCAATATCAGCAAAATTGGCTGTATATAACCTAAAGTAATTGTCACCATAACTGCGTGCAAAGTGTGGCCTGACGGAAAGCTAAAATGATCCAAAGGTCGCTCACCGAGGACAATCACTTGATGAACTTGATAAGGTCTTGGTCGTGTTGTTTTGTGTTTTAGATATTTGTATATCAGCGTACCGACCGACCCTGCGGCAATTAGATATAAGATTTGAAGACCATATGCCAAGCCTTGTAAAGCCCAAACGGACAACAACATGACATACCAAAATGGCCCATCGCCCAAACGACTAATCGTTTTAAAGAATAAGGCGATACGTTGAGAATGTGAGAGATGATTAAGGTATACACACCCTTTTAAATCTAAATCTAGTATTTTTATTTTTGCATTTTGAAGATTCATATTTTTTCTCCTTTCTGAGGATACTTTAGGTAGAGGTCATGGGAGACTCCTTTGCTACCTGATAAAGTGCTTGTTCTAATTGTTGTACGGGAAACTGCCAGCTACTTTCTTGTACGCTTTCGCTCGCCAGCAATCCCATTTGTCTTAGTTTTGGAAGTGCTGGTAAATGACAAATGGATTGGATTAAACCGGATGTATGTCCAAGCGGACTCAACCATCCCGTGACTTCTTGTTTTACATATTGATGCGCACAAACATAATCATATGCCACAACAGGCAGACCACTCGCTATTGCTTCTAAAACGACATTTCCAAAAGTGTCAGCTTGACTTGCAAAGGTAAATACATCTGCACTCGCATATGCTTCAGAAAGCGCTTGCCCACTCAAACTACCAGTGAAAATAACGTCTTTCGAGCTTGTTAATTTTCCTAAACGAACTCGATCTGGTCCTTCACCGACAATCACAAATTTAACATTTTCACCCTGTTGTGCTTGCAGCGCATGAAAACTCTTAATCAATACATCCACTTCTTTTTCAGGAGATAATCGCCCCACATATAGCATGACACGGGTATCAGCGTCGGCACCCCACTGTTGTCTTAGCGTTTGCGAGCGATGTTGCGGAGAAAACTTATTGGTATCTACCCCACGCCCAACAATGACTAAAGGACAAGTCACACCAAAACCACGTAAGGCTTGTTCCGTATATTGACTTGGAACACAAGTTACATCCGTACTGTTATGAAACCATGTTAAATAGCGCTGAATCGGTTTTACCAAAAAAGCCAAATCAAAGAAACGACTAAAATCATGGAATGCTGAGTGGAATCCGCTTGAGACTGCAATTTTCTTTGACTTCGCCGCTTGGAGTGCAGTCAGACCCAATGGCCCTTCTGTCACAATATGCACAACATCTGGTGAAAAGCGTTCAAAAGCTTTAGATACTTTAATGTACTGCGGCCAGCCAAACTGCACACTTGGATACTTAGGGATTGGCTGTGACATGACCAAACATTCCTGATCAGGATGAAATTCAGTACATGCTGCTTTTTGAATTGGACGGACTAATAAGATTTTATGTCCAAGGCGTTGTAACCCTTGGCAAAGCTGCATCATTGATAAAGCAACACCATTAATTTCAGGTGGCCATGTTTCAGTCACAATTGCTATTTTTAAACGGGGACGTACGAGTTCTTCAAGTTCAGAAAACTCATTTTGCTTATTTTTAAGCTGTTTCCTTTTGAAGTAGAATTTAAAACTATCTGGAAACTGATCTTGCTTTAATAAAGATGTCGCGTATGTACTTTGCATATCGCCATCCATTTGTGTCGTTATTTTCATGCTTTATAGCTTATAAATAATTTTTGACAATTTAATGATCAGTGTATGACAGTTTTTTGACAGTCTTAAAATAAAAAATGCCCAACCTCACCATGAAATTAGACATTCAAACCATATCGTCAGATAATCAACTCAAAGGATTATCCACCGCAAACATGTGTTGATCTTCCAAACGGAACGCCATCAATTGCTGCCCCCAAACACAGCCACCATCAACATTTTGAATTTGAGAATTAATAGTCTTGCCCTGTAAAGCAGCCCAATGCCCAAAAATTAATTGATGGGTTTGTGCTGCAAGACTTTCAAACTCAAACCAAGGCTGGAAACCTACGGGCATCGGTGCATCAAGCGCATCTTTAAAACCAAACTCTAAGCGTCCTTCAGCGTCGGTTAACCGCATACGGGTTAAATAGTTGGTAATACAACGCAATCGTGCCATTCCTGTCAGTTGATCTGACCAAAGATCAGGTTGTTCACCGTACATTTCAGCAAGAAAAGTATCCAAAACAGTTAGATCGTCATGCCCAATAATCTGCTGTACTTCGCTTGCCAACTGAATTGTTTGCTCAGCATCCCAAATACATGGAACACCCGCGTGTGTAATTAGCGTTTTAGCATTTGGACTTAAACTTAAAGGTTGTTTACGCAACCAATCAATCAGTTCATCACCATCTATGGCATCAATAATATCTTGCGTGCCGTCTTTCTCTTTTGCCTTTTTAAAACCACGCGCACATGCAATCGAGGTTAGATCATGATTACCCAATACGGTTGAGGCAGCACCACGATCAGCTAACTTTTTTACAAAGCGTAAAGCACCTACAGAATTCTCTCCACGCGCAACCAAATCACCAGCGAACCATAAAAAATCTTGATCAGGATCAAAACGAATTTCTTTTAGCAATGCTTTCAGTGCTTCAAAACAGCCTTGGACATCACCAATGACATAATTATAGCGTTTAGACATTAAGCCACCATTTGATCCGACAATGCGACAAAATCGGCTAAACTCAAGGTTTCAGGGCGGGCCATTGGATCAACACCAGCTTTTTCAAAACCATCATCCGCCAACATTCCCTTTAAACTATTACGTAAGGTTTTACGACGTTGGGTAAATACATGACCCACTAACCGTGCCAATGCTTTTTCATCTTTTGCAACGATTGGTTTAGTTTCATAAGGTTCTAAACGGAACACAGCAGATGTTACTTTCGGTGGAGGGTTAAATGAACCGGGCGGCACTTCAAATAAGAACGTTGGTTTACAATAATACTGAATCATCACTGATAAACGACCATATTCTTTAGTGTTTGGCGTTGCAGTAATACGATCAACCACTTCTTTTTGCAACATGAAGTGCATATCTTTCACTTTGTCGCCAAACTCCAAAAGGTGAAACAATAACGGAGTTGAAATGTTATATGGCAAATTCCCAACGACGCGAAGCGGACGACCCTCTTGGAAAAGTTGAGTAAAGTCATATTTCAAAGCATCTGCTTCAATAATCGTCAAACGTTCAGGATGAGGTACACGCCCCGGTAAACCAGCTGCTAAATCGCGATCCAGCTCAACAACAGTCAATGCATCACACTCACCAATTAAAGGCGATGTTAACGCAGCCAAACCCGGACCAATTTCCACAATATTTTCGCCAGCACGGGGATTCACTGAACGTACAATTTTGGCAATCACACGTTGGTCATGTAAAAAGTTTTGACCAAAACGTTTTCGAGCCTGATGCCCTTCATCTTTAGGGTTTAGGGCATTAATTTGATACATATATTTATACTCAAAATTTCAGATTTAACTCTCCCCTCTTTTACGCAGAGGGATTTGGGGAGATTCGAGCTAAATCAAGTGCTAAATCTACTGCAACATGCAAACTCGATGCTTTTGCTTGTCCAGTGCCTGCAAGAGAAAGTGCTGTACCGTGATCGACAGATGTACGAATAAATGGTAAGCCTAAGGTAATGTTGACTGCTTCACCAAAGCCTTGTGATTTTAACACAGGTAAACCTTGATCGTGATACATCGCTAAAACAGCGTCCGCATCTTTCAGATTTTCTGGAGTAAATAGAGTATCTGCTGGTAAGCTCAGACTCATTTCAATACCTTGATCGCGATAAGTTTCCAAAGCTGGATTGATCACATCAATTTCTTCACGCCCTAAATAGCCATCTTCACCCGCATGTGGATTCAAACCACAGACTAAAACACGGGGTGCAGCTATTTTAAATTTTGTTTTTAGATCATGAATTAAAATATCAATCACTTGCTTTAAGCGCTCTTTGGTAATTGCATCTGGTACATCGCGTAAAGGCAAATGAGTCGTCACTAATGCAACACGTAAAGTTTTAGTGGCCAACATCATCACCACACGATCAGCACCCGCAAACTCTTGGTAATATTCAGTATGACCACTAAAGCGAATACCAGCATCATTGATAATTGACTTTTGCACAGGCGCTGTCGCAACCCCGACACTCTTTCCAGTCATCGCATAATCAGCAGAACGTCGTAATTGTTCTATTACATAGGCCGAATTAGCCGAATCCAATTGACCTAGAACAACTGAGTTTTTCAAAGGTACATGTTCTACAAATAGTTGCCCTTTTAAACTCGATTGCACTTGGCCATTATATGGAACAATCTCAACATTTAAATTCAACTGATTAATACGCTGCTCTAGCATTTTTATATCAGCGAGAATAACTACTGGGCGTTCATCTACACGATCCGCCAAACTCAGACAGATATCTGGACCAATTCCCGCAGGTTCACCTGAAGTCACATATAAAGGAAGCATAGAAACAGCCAATCATCTAGATTTCAATATAGTGTAGCGAAAATCTAAATGTAGCTATAGTATTCCTTTGAAAAACATCTTCGCTACGGCATTGTAGACTTCGGTAAATTTTCAGGCACTAAGTTGGAAGGTACAAAATTTGGTGATCTTGACCAAGGATTAATCTTTTGCTGTGTCTTTTTATGCTCAGGACGAGCAACAGTTGCAGACTCATCTTTTTTCTCTACGACAACGACACTACTACTAGGTCTATCGATAACCACAACACTACTACTCACTTTTTCAGCGATTGGATTTACAACTGTTTCCTTTTTCTCAACAACAGCAATTGGTTGCTCTTTCTTTTCAACTGGCGATGAAGCAACCACACCACTTGCAGGACTCACATAAGGTTGAGCAGCAAGGACACCTTGCTTAACAATTGTTTGCGTCGTTGGTTTCGGTGCTTGAGATGCTGTGCCACTTGATGTGTCTTGAAGATTCATCGGATCCACAGGGATTTCAATCGCTTTCATTTCATTCGTAACAGCCATCATCGGGTCGATATGTTCATCCCCACGACTTTCGATAACTTCAAGCTTTCGGCTAGTACCTTCTTTTGGCTGGAATTCAGAGTAGTTCGTAACACTGGTTTGATCTACCCATTTATAAAGTCGTCGAGCATTTGTCTGTGCTGAACAAACACCGACTAATAGTGCAACTACAACTATTTTTGTAGAAAACGACAACTCCATCAAATTCCCCATAAAAACAAATAAATAATTCTATTTTTTAATTACTTGGTATAAAAATAATAGGGTAAATCCTATACACTCACAAGATAAATAATCATGATTTCCATCCACGCTTGTTGTTTACAAAATCAGTCACATTGCAGCAAAATATGACATCTTGATTGAATTGTTCTTGTGCCCTTTTATAAATTCATATAGAATTCGGTCTCCTTTTGTTTGGGCGATTCCTTGCTCAAACCAACTATAATAGGTAGTGGTTAATGAAAACTCTCAGCGCTAAGCCTGCTGAAGTTCAACACGACTGGTACGTTGTTGATGCTTCAGGCAAAACTTTAGGTCGTCTTGCGACTGAAATCGCTCGTCGTTTACGCGGTAAGCACAAAACATCTTATACTCCTCACGTTGACACTGGTGACTACATCGTTGTGATCAATGCTGAACAAGTTCAAGTGACTGGTAACAAATCACTTGATAAAAAATACTATCGCCACACTGGTTTCCCTGGTGGTATTCGCGAAACTAATTTTGAAAAATTAGTTGAGCACAAACCAGAAGAAATCTTCCAACGTGCTGTAAAAGGTATGTTGCCAAAAGGTCCTCTTGGTTATGCGATGATCAAGAAGATGAAAGTGTACGCTGGTAGCGAGCATCCTCATACTGCTCAACAGCCACAAGTTTTGGACATCTAAGGGATACAGCACATGGCTACTAACTATGGTACAGGTCGCCGTAAGACCGCAACTGCACGTGTTTTCTTATCAGCTGGTACAGGCAAACTCGTAATTAACAATCGTACTTTAGAGCAATATTTCGGTCGTGAAACTGCTCGTATGGTTGTGCGTCAGCCTTTAGAGCTTTTAGAAGCAACTGAAAAATATGACCTTTACATCACTGTTAAAGGTGGTGGTATGGGTGGTCAAGCTGGCGCTATCCGTCACGGTATTACTCGTGCATTGATCGCTGCTGACGAAACTTTAAAACCTGCTCTTCGTCAAGCTGGTTTCGTTACTCGTGACGCTCGTGAAGTTGAACGTAAGAAACTTGGTTTACGTAAAGCTCGTAAACGTCCTCAATTCTCTAAACGTTAATCGTTTTACGAATTGGACAAAAAACCTCGGATATTTCCGAGGTTTTTTTATTTGCCGATTATTTCTTCTTAGAACAATCCATAACAGCATCACCTGTAGAATACTCTGTCACAAGACAACCATCTTGCATATAAGTCTTAGTTCCACCTTTCGAAAACTGATGGTCTTCTGGGATTGGTGCATTACATGGCTGATCAGTCTTTTCATTTACCATTTTGATCGGCCCATTATTATAAATCGTTACTTTACATCCCTTGACCACGTACTCACTTTTGATACCACCGTAATCTTGCACCTCATTACAAGCATCAGCACTCTGATCATCACAAGAATCCGCCGCAATTGAGATTTGCACATCATTTTCAGATCGAACATCAACTGCTGATCCTTGATTAGACACACTTGCACAACTGCTCAGCAATAACATACTCGACAAGATCATCAAGCCATAATATTTCATTTAATTTTTTCTCTCTTTGAATTTATTGAATATTAGATTTATTTGAATCATCATATTCTTAAGCTTTAAGTGATTTCCAACGTTAATTTTAGTATTCTAAACAGTCAATCATAATTTTTCGGATTTATGTCTTTAGAAAATCCCCCAAGCCCTGTTCAAGGCATCACATTGTATAGTCATGCCGATGATTTCCGTTCGCACTGGATTCGTTTTTTGCTTGCTGAAAAACAAATCAAATACCATCTGACTCTCACAGACCATGAAGATGAGGATTTGGCTGATCTCAATCCATACAATCAGTTGCCAATGTTAATTGAGCAAAATCTAAAGCTATTTTCTCCGAATGTGATTGCAGAATACTTAGATGACCGCTATCGCCAGAATAAACTTTATGCCGATGCTCCTATGGCAAGAGCAGAACAAAGACAGTATATTTGGCGTTTTGAACAAGACTGGTTCAAGCTTGCAGACAGTATGCTTCGACATGCAGATACATTAGATTTAACTCAAAAGCAAAAAGCGCAAAAAGAATTAAGAGATACATTGATTTCATTGACGCCTCTATTTCAACACTTTCCCTTTTTTATGTCTGAAACCTTTTCAATTTTGGACTGTATGTTAGCCCCGATCTTCTTGCGCTTAAAAAGCATGGGAATCGAGTTACCACAACAACACTGTCGACCTATTTTCTTGTATTGTCATCGTATCTTTAGCCGACCTTCTTTCATTAAATCAATGACAGCTCAAGAAAAAAACAGCTACAATGAATTCATTTCAACGATTTAACAAGTTTATAAATTATGTCTGAGCAAATCACTTTTTCTCCAACACGCCCGTATCTTGCTCGTGCCATTTATGAATGGATTTGCGATAACCAACTAACACCATATTTATTAGTTGACGCGACTCAGCCGAATACTGAAGTTCCTCAACAATTTGTGAAAGATGGTCAAATCGTTTTAAATTTAGCTCCTCATGCAATTCATCAATTACACATGAGTAATGATGCAATTACTTTTTCAGCGCGTTTTGGTGGTGTAGCCAAAGAAATTTATGTGCCAATTCGAGCAGTTCTCGGTATTTATGCACGTGAAAATGGTCAAGGATTATTTTTCGATCCAAGTGAATATGAAGATATTCAAGAGCAACCAATTACGCAAACAGATGAAACTAAACAAGAGGCGGAACCGAGCAAGAAGAAGCCGTCTTTAAGAATCTTAGATTAAAAATAAAAGAGGACGTCCGAGATGGCATTTGACTTAGTTCAGTATTTTTCTGAACAAATTAAAATTCAAAAACCGCAACTTTTTAGCACACACTCGCCCAAAGAGAAGTGTGCATTTGTTGATGAAGTCAATGCGCTGACATTAGGTCAGTTAATTAGTCTTTGGAAACAAAATCCACAAAAGCTATATCAAGAAATTAAAGCGACTGATCCGCTTTATATTCAAGAAATTGCACGCCATCTAACAACCTCTGCAAAGAACCAATCGAAATTAACTGCATCAGAGCAAGAATCCAGTATTTCTGAGATTGTGAGCTTACAGTTCAATGAATTAAATCAGTTGGATCAGACAGGCAACTTTGGTCAAACTGGCTTAGCAGAGTTGTTATTAGGACAGGTTGAACATCTTTCTGGCCAAGCAGAAGATTGGGTTTGGTCGACCAATCAGCTCACTGAGCTCATCGGTTCCAAACCAATCGAACAAGAAGAAATCTCTTTAGAAGCAACCATGCAGGAGTTCAATCAAATGGTTAATCAAGCACAGCCTAACGTTCATCACGCAGAAGAACTTGACGTTGAACAACCAAGTATCCCAGGCTGGTCTTACCTGCTTTCCCCAATCGTTGCATTGGTCATTTTGCTGTCACTCTATTGCTCATATAGTCAATTAATCGGGCATTAATTTCTTTAAAGATTATGATAGGAAAAGTACAAAACCTTTTTCTATCATACACTTAAAATATTTTTAAATTTATTTAATTATTAATTCAAAACTTTTTAATAAAAAATATTTTACATTTATTTACAATCAAAAAACATACTTAAAATAAAATATTAATGTGAATAAAATCACAAAAAATTAAAAATATTATCCCCACCATCCACTTTAAAACGTTTTATTGACAAAAATTGTCAATTAATAGCACTGTTGTGATTTTAATTATTTTCAAACATGATTGATTTAATAAAAGAGTTTCCTATAATGAAATTAACTGCTTTTGAAGAATAATCTAAAACAAAAGTAGGGAATATAAATTCATAAACAAGATGTATTAGTAGAGATAATATCATGGCTAAAATTTCATTAGAAAGCTTGACAAATATTGATGGTTTCGTTGCAGCAGCGTTAGTAGACACAGAAAGCGGTTTGGCGCTGGCAACACAAGGTGGGGGTGCAATCGACTTAGAATTAGCAGCTGCAGGTAATACCGAGGTTATTCGAGCAAAACGCCGTGTTGCCAACTCATTGAAACTCAACGATGACATCGAAGATATCCTGATTACTCTTGGCAAGGCATATCACTTAATCCGTCCATTAGAAAGCAATGGCAATCTGTTTCTCTACCTCGTTTTAGACCGTACTAAATCTAACCTAGCGATGGCTCGCCACGAACTTAAAACTTTCGAGAAAGAATTAGACTTTGCTTAATTAGTTTTGCAGAATCTTTAATATATTAGACTTCTTGTATATATTTTAATTTTATTTATTTGACCAGTAAGTAAATTTAAAATAATACAAGCGGTCTATTATTAGTCTTTAGTATTAAGACTAAAGTTGTGCAGTCCAATGTTTTATAAAATATTAAAGTGATACTATGAATGGACATTGCATTAATATCGCAATTTCAGGTATAAGTTTAAAAGTTTCAGATGAATTAAAAATAGAACTTAGAAAAACAATACCGAATGAATTTGGAATCAACTGGATTAATATTGCCGATCCAAATATAGACTTATTATTAATAAATGAAAATTTTTTTGATACCGAAGGTATCCAACGTATTATCGAAGAAAAAAAATTACCATGCTTAAAAGTTTCTAAAGCTCAAGGTGCTTGCAACATTGAGGAAAACAACACACTTTATTTGCCATTCCAACAAACCGATGCTTTAAAAAACTGGATTCATCTTCGACTGCTGAGCTATCTATCACATCAACAATCACAACAACCGAAAGCAAAAGAAGAAGTTTCTGCGCATCATATTGTGAATGAGAAATTTCTTAACGATATGTTGAATCCTGATAATGCTCGGCTACATCTTTTTGATGATCATGGCACGCTAGCAATTATTGATACACGCAGTCAAATTGCTTGGTTGGAGCCGACGAGAACACAAACTCAAACCAATCATAGCTTTAATTATAGCTTTGCAACGACCTCTGACTTTACCAAGGTATCTCGTAAGGTTGAGTACGATCTACAAGATTGGTTGTGGAACCTTTTTTGGCATTCTTTGGAGTTTCAAGCGCTCGCACCAAGCGAAAATGAGTACTTTAAAATCGAATATTGGCCTCAGCCTTTCAAAAGTGCTGACCGCAAAACAACGCTTTTACTCGCAGCATGTTTTATACAAGGAGCTCAACTCTCTCAAGTCGCAACTCAATTAAAACTTCCTATTCAAACGGTTCAACAATTTATTGCTGCCTGCATTGCATCCAATAACGGCGGTATTATTTCAGCATCAGACAGCCATTATTTAAAATCAGAAACAGATGAACAATCCGCTGAACAAAACGGCTTTTTAAATAAATTTTTCGGCAAAATCAGACGCCGATTTGGGCTTTAAGGAATACTATGATTCTCCAACAATATAAAATCGTATTTGCAGGAAGCATGGGTGCAGGTAAAACTGAAGCAATTAAATCTCTCTCTGAAATTCCTGTACTTGCGACTGAAGCATTCAATACAGATAGTCAGGCTCATAATAAAATGCAAACTACTGTTGGCATTGATTATGGTGAAATTACATTAGACGACGGCGCCAAAATTGGATTGTATGGAACACCTGGACAAACACGTTTCGACTTTATTTGGCCAGTGATTTGCCAAGGAGCTCTTGGTGCAATTATTCTAGTTGATCATAACAGTACAGTCCCTCTCGAAGAACTCGAAGGGTATTTAGATACATTTAAAGACTATACAAAAAATATCTCGATTGGTATTACTCATGTAGATGAGAATAAAGGACAACCAATTTCAATTTATCGAGATTGGCTGATCCAAAATGACTACCAATATCCTTTATTTTTTATTGATGCTAGAAAACAAGAACACATTTTGCTGATGGTTGAATCACTTATTGCAGCACTTGAAGTGAATCTCAGAGCAACAAATTAATTACTTTATAAAAGAGAAAAATTATGTTCAGCATTCCAAGTCAACAACGTACAGCGCCAACTGAACTTATCCAATTGGCTAAAGCTCAAGCCAATGAGATCATCACCAATATCCGTGGGATTGATTATATTATGCTTTGCTCGACCGATGGCTTTGAGCTGGCTTCTATCTACAAAAAGAATCCATACAACAGTACTAAACTTGCTGCGGTGAGTAGCTCTATTTTGGCGATGGTAAGCGCATTTTTAAATGAGATTCAACTCACAGGCTGTCAGAGTATCACGTTAGATGCTGAGAATGGGAAAGCGATTTTAACGTCCATTCCCGCCCCACATCATCCAATGGTAATGGTAACACTCAGTAATAAAGATGTTTTGCTCGGTCAATTACTTTACAGCTTAAAGCAAGCCAGTGCTGCGATTGTTGCTGCTGATCAAACATAACACTTTTTTCTTTATTATTAAGAACCGACAGTGGTCAAGGCTGTCGGTTTTTTCATTCTTGCTCGTTATAAAAGTTCTTTTCAATTTTCTGTAACAACACTACTTTTCATAAAATTTAAAACAAAAGATTGATAAACTCACACCCCAGTAATTTTCATTTAAGAAAATTATTGAGTATTTTTGTTCTTTAAAAATGATACAAAAGCAAAATAAATCACAATAATAGTAAAAAACAATAATTATTAAGCAATTAGTTCAGATGAATGGTCAAAAATTTACATGAATCAGAAACAAATTTTCACTAATATAAATTTCGAACAAATAACAATCATCATTTTTTCAATAATGAATATTTTATAACTTTGATTGTTCTTTGTTCATAGACTTTATGCACTATGGAGAGAGAAAAATGAAGCTGAAGAGCTTAAAACTAGGCGCAGGGGTAGCGTTAATGGTGAGTGGTTTTGCAATGCAAGATGCGCTCGCTGATTCTTATGTTTTTGTTACAAATACCACACCACAAACTGTATCAATACAAGTAAACCATACAGGGACTGATATTTTAGAACAAGGAAATGAATGGGCTCAAGAAGCCACTCAAATTGCACCTTATGAGACTAAACGTGTTCTGCGTATGAACCGTTATACAGGTTTAAAGTCAGGTAAAACTTATAATTTTGATACTGTAGTCACAAGTGGTAATTCACAAGTGACACTAAAACAAACCATGACTGGCACTTGGTCTGGCAGCTCAATTAAACATGGCATCCAAACAGCATCTACAACTTCTCCTTGGTATTCTGATCGTGATGTACATCGTATCAATACCAACTATGCTGGCTTATCAGCTCAAGCTGCAGTAAAGGCTGAATATACAGGTGGTTATGATGATTTCCATTACACAATCCACCAAAATACTGTACAAGAACCAGTCTCTGCGAGTGCAGATGAATTAAAGGTATTGACGTATAACATTTACGCTTTACCAATGGTTGCGAGTAAAATTAGTGAACGTTTAGCAGAGCTTCCAAATCATCTAAGTGGTTATGATGTGATTATGATGCAAGAAGCATTCGCCTCTTCTCGTACGGGTATGTTGAATCAACTTGCACAACAGTATCCATATCAAACACATATCCCTGTAGGTTCAGGCTATAACCTCTTTGATAGTGGTTTAGTTATCGTAAGCCGATATCCTATTGTGAAAACAGCACAATTTATTTACCCAGATTGTACTGGAACAGACTGTTTTGCAGACAAAGGCGTGCTATATGCTGAAATCATTAAAAACGGTAAGGCTTACCATGTGACTTCAACGCATACCGCATCGTTTGATACGGATGAAGCTCGTGCGCTACGTCAAGTTCAATTCCAGCAAATTCGCCAACTTGTAAATCAGCAAAATGTTCCAAGTTTTGACGCTGTATTGATGGGTGGTGACTTCAACGTCAATAAATTGTTATGGCCTCAAGACTATCAAAATATGTTGATGAACCTCAATGCAACCGCAGCTCCAAGCACAGGTTATACGGCATCAACTTTTGATCCTCGTGTCAATAAATTGGCTGGTGCAGCAGGTTCAGGTGGTACAGCTGTCGAATACCTCGATTATATCGTTGCGTCAAATACACATCGTCAACCGATCCAATCACGCAATGATGTTCGTATTTTACGTACGACTGCTGACCCACTTTATATGACTTGGGATTTATCAGACCACTTCCCTGTAATGGGACAATTTAATTACAGTCCTTAAACTTCGGAAAACGGTATGAACAAAAGACTATTACTGACAATAATTATTGTTTTAGTGGTCTTGGTCGGGATTGTAGTTTGGAAGAGCACCGCCTCTTCCGCTGCAATCCAGCAAACCAAATCCACAATAGCATCTACAGATTCATCACAACATTCAACGAATGAGACGATGCAAAATAAAACTCAGGATGAGCTTCTTCAAGAATCTTTATCAAAACAATTACATCTGTTGCAGCAACAACCAGGAAATATCACTCAGTTCTTAACTGATTTTCAAGCAAGCTGTAAAGTTCAGGATTGCAATGCTGCGCTTGCCAAAGCTTTAGCCAATTATCCTGATCAAAAATTTGCGCATTTAGTTGAAAATTTATTACAGCGTATGCCGCAATATGAACAACAAATGCAAAGTACAGTTCTCTCAACAAGCTTATCGCCTAAAGAACGCTTTAATCAGATCTGGAAACTAAGAGAACAAACTTTAGGACAAGCCGAAGCCAAACTTGGTTTTGGACAAGAACGTCAATATGCAGATTACCGATTTGCTTACAATGACTTGGTAAATAATTCGAGCCTTAGCACGGAACAACGTCTTAAAGCCTTTGATGAATTACAGCAACAATATCCAGATGCAGTTCAACAGGAAAGTAAAATTGGCATATATGAACAAGCGTTACGTTTGCTCAATCAAAACTCAAGTAATCCTGCTGAAACAGAACGATTAAAGCAGACTTTACAAGAGCGTTATTTGACCAAACAAGAACAAGTTGATATGCAACTTAAAGAACAACGTGAAGGGCAACAGCAGCAAAAAGTTGATCAATATCAACAAGCATTAAAACAATTACAACAAGATATGGAGCCATTAAAAACTCAGCTTTCAAACACTGAATGGCAACAGCAATATGAAACACGATTAGAAAATTTAAGACTGAAAATGTTTCCTTAGCTTTCGCGCCATCCAGCAACTTGGGTGGCGACTATTTCACCATATTCCATTTTTTCCTATACTGCTAATAACATTTGAAAAATTAGCTTGTGATATCCCACACCTCTTTTTGGAAATCAATGGAATGAATTATCCCAAATTTCAACATGACTTAAATATCGCATTAGAATCAGAAATCTTAGGTGAATTGATTTTTATTAATGCAGCAAAGCATTGTCGTAATAAGGAGCAACAGCATAAGTGGCAAGTTTTGGCCCAATTAGAAACTCAGACCTTACACAAATTACAGCAATTTCTGATTCAAAATAGTCAAACAGCAAAAATTCGACCACATATTAGATTACAAGCCAAAGCATCAGGGATTGCTATGGCAAAACTTCCTTGGAAAGTTGCAATGCATTTGCTTAAACAGGGTACAAAACCTTTTATGCAAACTTTTGAGCGAATGAATCAACATGCGGATACTCAAACTCAAGTGTTTCTTCAATATTTACTAGCGCATGAGCAAGCTCTAGCAGAGTTTGCAACTCAAGAATTAAAAGGTAACTCCAACAACTCCTTAAAAGCAGTAGAGAAGCTATTAAAAAGCTAGGTCTAGCCTAGCTTTTTAATTATTCGGTTTTATGTAATTGAGACATTCAACAACAATTGTCGTTTTTTCACTTGCTGCCCAATTTGCCCGATCAACTCATCCACAACCCCATCCACATCCGACTTGATTTGTTGCTGGATTTTCATGGCTTCCAAAATCAATAAGGTTTGCCCCTTAACAACCGTGTCTCCTGCATTGACCAATAGATTCACAATTGCTCCATCCATCGGTGCACGAATTTTACCATCACCCACCACTTCAGCAGCTTCAGGCGCGGCATAGGTGATATTTTCAATCACTAAATTACCGTTTGCTGCATCTAAATAGAGTTGATTGTGATCAAGTACATAACTCAATTTACGGCGCACACCATCAACGTTATAGATGATCTGATTATCCGTTATTTCTACAACCTGAATCGTACAGTGTTGATCACATAATCGCACGGTGACTTGCTGCTGATCCATCTCGACTTGTAGTGACAATTGTTGATCTGCACATTTCAACTTTAATGGTAACGGCGTTGCAATGCCTGTTTGCCATACCGTTAAAGCCCTGTGTTGTGCAAATAATGTTGCTGCAATCGCTAGACTTTCAATGCTTGGAACTTGTTGATGCAAGCTCACATCATCCTGAAAATGCTGTTGGATAAATGCAGTATTGGTATCGCCAGCCACAATAATCGGATGACGTAATAAATTCACCAAAAATTGTTTATTGCTATTTACACCAAGTAATACGCAATCATCTACTGCACGCGCTAATAAACGAATCGCATCTTGACGGGTTTTACCATAAGCAATCACCTTCGCCACCATTGGATCATAAAACGGACTGATTTCTCCCGCCTCTAACATGCCATGATCAATACGAACATTCGGTAGCATTCCATCAGAGCCAGCAGGTTGCCAACGTAATACTTTGCCTGTTTGCGGCAAGAAGTCCTGACGCGGATCTTCTGCATATAAACGCACTTCGATGGCATGTCCATTTAAAGTCAGTTCATGTTGTTGCAGTGGTAAAGTTTCACCATTGGCAACACGGAGTTGCCATTCTACCAAATCCAATCCCGTAATCATCTCAGTGACAGGATGTTCAACCTGTAAACGCGTATTCATTTCCAAGAAATAAAATTCGCCAGATTGATCCAACAAAAACTCAACCGTTCCCGCGCCGATATAGTCACAAGCTTTCGCGGCAGCAACTGCTGCTTCACCCATTTTTTGACGTAATTCAGGCGTCATTACTGGACAAGGTGCTTCTTCGACAACCTTTTGATGACGGCGTTGAATCGAACAATCTCGTTCAAATAGATAGACATAATTGCTATGCATATCACCAAAGACTTGGATTTCCACATGACGCGGTGCGATCACGGCTTTTTCAATAATCAGCTCACCAGAACCAAAGGCATTTTCTGCTTCTGAACGTGCTGTTTTTAATGCCTCTAGTAAATCAGCAGATTGATGAACCAGTCGCATACCGCGACCACCACCACCCGCTGAGGCCTTAACCATCAAAGGAAAACCAACTTTTTCAGCCTGCTCAGCCAAGTATTCAATCTCTTGCTGATCTCCCTCATAACCCGGAACACAAGGAACACCTGCTTCAATCATGGCAATTTTAGATAAGCGTTTACTCCCCATCAAATGAATTGCAGCAGCATTTGGCCCAATAAAAGTGATGCCATTGTCGCTGCAAGCCTGAGCAAAATCGGTATTTTCAGACAAGAAACCATAACCAGGATGTACGGCATCTGCGCCTGTTTTTTGACACGCAGCAATGATATTGGCAATCGATAAATAAGATGCTGAAACTTTCGATTCACCAATATAAACCGCTTCATCAGCAACCTGAACATGACGAGCATTAGCATCGGCATCTGAATACACAGCGACTGTTTGATAACCCATCGCTTTTGCGGTTTGCATCACACGAACAGCAATCTCACCACGATTTGCGACTAAAACTTTTGAAAATTTCATTATTGTTCAGTCCAAGTTGGTAAACGTTTTTGAATAAATGCCATCGTACCTTCCTGCCCCTCTGCACCACCGACTGCTTGCGCAAATTGCTGTGCAGCGTCATCAAGTAAAGACTCTAAAGGTTCGTTCAAAGTACGATGTAACAGTGCTTTGGTATTGCGGGAGGCTAAAGGTGCGGCACGTTTGATGTATTGAATGGTCTCACTGAGTAACTGCTCAAGTTCAGTTTCATCACGAACTACATCATGTACCACACCTAATTTTTGTGCAGTGTCACCATTGAAGCGTAAACCTAACAATGCCAAACGACGTGCTTGGGTCAGTCCAATTCGTTTCACCACAAACGGCGCAATTTGCGCTGGCAAAACACCTAAACCAGTCTCTGGCAAACCAAACTGTACTGTATCTCGACTAATCGCTATATCAGAAACACAGGCTAAGCCAAAGCCACCACCTAGCACAGCACCTTCCAAAACGGCCACTACCGTTTGTGGAGCTTGATCGACTTGCTCAATCATCGCACCAAAACGGCGATTGAAATCCACATAAGGCTGCAAACTGCCGAGATTGGCTGCTTCGAGACGCAATGCCGCCATATCTTTAATGTCACCACCTGCACAGAAATGACCACCTTGACCTCGCAGAATGACAGCGCGAATCGAAGTATCATTCTCAATATGGGTAAATACCTGTTGAATGGCATTGACCATATTTAAACTCATGGCATTACGGCTTTCAGGTCGATTCAGCCAAAGTGTTAAAATGCTGCCGTGTTGTTCAAGTTGGATGCTGTCATCAACCTGTAGATCAGTAAGAGAAGTTGAAAGTGTCATTTTTCTTCTCCTATTTTATTTCTGTTTCTTCGGCAAAATATCCATCAATTTACAGATGATTCCGAGCATGATTTCATCTGCACCACCACCAATTGAGCCTAAACGACCATCACGATAAAGTTGTGACGCTGGGTTATCCCACATAAAACCATTTCCACCCCAGTACTGTAAGCAACTATCAGCAACTTCACGAGTTAAACGTCCTGCTTTGAGTTTCGCCATCGACGCCAACATGGTGACATTCTCGCCTGCGATGTGTTGCTCACAAGCTTGATAAGTGAGTGCTTTGAGTGCTTCGACCTCGGTCATCAACTCAGCAAAACGGAAATGCACATACTGATTGTTAATGAGCGGCTGACCAAAAGTAGTACGATCTTTTGTGTAATCAATGGTTTGTTTTATCACATTTTCCAAACCACCAATGGCATTGGCACATGCCCACATCCGTTCTTCTTGGAACTGCATCATCTGCATCATAAAACCCATGCCCTCAGCACCGACTAAATTGCGCTGTGGTACACGAACATTGTCAAAATAAACTTGAGCTGTTGTCGTTGAACGCATACCCAATTTATTGAGCGGTTCTGAAAAACTGATCCCGGCAGTTTTAGCAGGAACAATAATCATCGATTTATTAACATGCGGTTTGTCATCTGAGGTATTGGCAAGTAAACAAAAGAAATCTGCTTGTAGTGAATTAGTGATCCACATCTTACTGCCATTAATGATGTAATCATCTCCATCTTTTTTTGCTGTCGTTTTTACTGCTGCAACATCAGAACCAGCATGAACTTCTGACACGGCAATCGATGCCACATATTCACCACGAATTGCAGGATTTAAAAACTCATCTCGTAATTCCTGACTGCCAAAACGAGCCAGTGCAGGTGTTGCCATATCAGTTTGCACCCCAATGGCCAATGGCACCCCACCACATGCAGCACGACCTAATTCTTCTGCGACTACAAGGTTATAAGAATAATCGAGACCTAAACCGCCATTTTCCTCAGGCTTACAAATACCCAGCAAACCTAAATCCCCCATTTTTTTAAAGACGTCATGAATTGGAAAACGCCCAGCTTCTTCCCATTCTGGAATAAATGGATTGAGTTCATTTTCTACAAACTGACGTGCTGTACGGCGTAATGCATCATGCTCTGCGGTAAATTTCATTGTTTTTTCCTTAAATTTAATTTCATAAATCCCTCTCAGCCTCCCTTTTCAAAAGGGAGGAGTCCCCCTCTTTTTAAAGAGGGGTTAGGGGAGATTTTTTAAAATCTCGACACACCAAAACGTGTTGGATTTAACTCACGTTGCTGTGCTTCATAAATGGTCTGTAACAAGAAGATCAGAACCTTACGAGTATCTCGTGGGTCGATAATGCCATCATCATGCAACATTGCAGTGTTGAACAATGCCGTTGATTGTTGTTCTAGTTTCATGGAGGTGCTTTGCTCAAGGAAATCTAACATTTGTGGATTTGGTTCCATCCCTGAAGCTTTTTGTTTCCCCTCAGCGACAATCCTTAACACCTTGCCCGCTTGTGCAGCACCCATCACAGCGACATGCGAGTTCGGCCAAGCAAAGATAAAATCAGGCGATAGACTTCTACCACACATGGCATAGTTACCTGCACCATAAGAACCAGCGATGACAATCGAAATTTTTGGCACGGTAGCGTTAGCAACCGCTTGGATTAATTTCGAACCATGCTTAATGATGCCGTTCTGTTCAGCATCTGTTCCCACCATAAAGCCAGTGGTGTTATGCAAAAATAACAGCGGACGTTGCGTCTGTTCACAGAGGTGAATGAACTGCGCAGCCTTTACCGCACCTTGTGGTGTGATCGGACCATTATTGGTAATAATGCCAATATGTATCCCACCCATTTTCGCCCAACCACAGATCGTTAAAGCATCGTATTCCTGTTTAAACTCAAGGAAATCTGAGTCATCAATAAGTCGTGCCACGATCTCTTTCATGTCGAAAGGCTGTTTTGGATCTTTAGGAATGATGCCAAGCAATTCTTCAGGTGCGAAACGCGGTTCTTTATAATTTTGATCTAAACGAGTGGTTTGTTCCTTCCAATTCAAATGCTCTAAAATCTCACGAGCAAGTCGAATACCGTCGGCATCATTTTCAGCTAAATACTCAGCAACACCTGATACTTGGGTATGCATTTCTGCACCACCGAGTTCCTCAGCCGTGGCAACTTCACCTGTTGCCGCCAACAACAATGGCGGACCTGCCAACAACATTTCAGTTTGTTTGCGAACTGCAATCACATAGTCCGATAAACCGGGTTGATACGCGCCACCTGCAGTAGCATTACCATGAACAACTGATATTTGTGGAATCCCTGCCGCAGACATGCGTGCCTGATTAGCAAAGGTCATGCCACCATAAGTAAATACTTCAGCAGCATAGTTGAGGTTCGCGCCACCACTTTCAGTCAGTGTGACGATCGGCAATTTTTGTTCAAGGGCAATCTTTTGTAAACGTAAGGTTTTTTGTACGCCCATTGGCGACATCGTACCGCCTTTGATTGCACTATTACTGGCAGTCACTAAAGCACGAACACCACTGACAAATCCGATTCCTGCAATGATGCCACCACCCGCTTCTGAGCCATCTTTATCATCATGCATGTTGTAGCCGACAAGACTACAAAGCTCAACAAATGGAGAGTCTGCATCAAGCAGTAAGCGCACTCGTTCATGCGGTAGAATTTTGCCTTTCTTATCAAATTTCGGCTTTGCCGCATAAGATTTATCAATACTTTTTTGCTGAACCGCACGGACCTCAGCAAGTTGTGCTAATAAAGCCTCTCGATTTTGTTCATATTGTTCGCTACCCACCGCAATTTCAGATTGGAGAATGCTCATTTTTCTTCTCCATCTGTTTTAAATATGTCTGGTATAAATGCGCGATGGAAGCCATTAAAGGCTTCATTATTTGTTGCATCTGCCAATGGATACATGCGTGTCCCTTGCGAAGCAGCACCATCAATACGTAAAGTCACACCTGAAACAAAAGCCGCTGCATCGGAAAGCAAATAACAAATGGCAGATGAAATCTCTGATTCTGTTCCCATGCGTTTTAATGGAACATTGCCAGCTAAACTTGGAATGATTACTTTGGCAAAATCACCACTGTAGTTATCCATCCCAGATGAAATAATCCATCCCGGTGCAACCGCATTGACACGTACACCTGATTTCCCCCATTCTACAGAAGCAGTTTTGGTTAGGTTATCGACACCTGAACGTGCTGCACCCGAATGCCCCATTCCCGGCATCCCACCCCACATATCTGCGGTCATGTTGACGATACTGCCACCATGTTTTGCCATCCACTGGTTATAAGCTTCACGCATCAGGTAAAAAGTTGAATGCAAGTTATTACGTACGACAGCATCAAATCCATTGGCAGAAATATTCTCTAATGCAGAAGGAAACTGACCACCCGCGTTATTCACCAAACCATCTAACTTGCCAAACTTTTCAATCACTTCAGCAATCATGTTTTTGACTTGTTCTTCATCACGGTTATCACAGACGATGAAATGGACTTTGCCACCATCTTCAATAATTTCTTGGCTGACTTTTTCTAACTTTTCGATTTTTCGACCTGTAATCACAACTTGAGCACCCAGAGATGCCAGCTCATGTGCAGTACAACGGCCAATACCAGAGCCTCCTCCTGTGACAATCACAACTTTGTCAGCAAATGCATCTGTCCTGAAAATTGATTGATAACCCATGTTTTATGATCCATTCATCTATTATTTTTTACTGAATACACACTACCAAGCAAGTGCTTGGTTTGTAAAGTACCAAGATGCCTTTCTTATTCAAATTAAAATGTCATTTTTTGCTAAAATATTATTTATAGTGCTAACATGCTGTTCAATCTAAGATTTTTTTTAAATTTTAAAAACTGACAATGAATACAAGCTATTATCAAAGTTCAATAGATTTTTTTTTAAATGAAAATAAAAATGCCATTTTTGGACAACTTGCACGTCATCATCAACATGATTTAGAAGATTTACAGAAAAATGCTTGGCTTGAACAAATTGATTTTCTAAAACAGGAACTTAAAGAGTTTTGTGGACACTTATATTTTGAATTCTCTATCCCTAGAATGGGAAAACGAGTAGATAATATATTAATTATAAATAATTTAATATTTGTAATAGAGTTCAAAGTAGGCGAAAAAAGTTATTCAAACTATGCTCAAAATCAGGCAATTGACTATTGCTTAGATTTACAAAATTTTCATGAAAGAAGTCATAATAAAACGATTATCCCGATCCTTATCGCGACGAATGCCCCTAATACTACCTCTCAGATTGAGAGCTCTCTAGCGCTGAACAGTTGTATCCTATGTAATAAAGAAAACTTTAAAGCAACGCTGATCAAAATTCTAGACCATATAAAAATAGAAGAAAGTTTAAATATTCAGACTTGGGAAAATAGCGTATATAAACCTACACCAACTATTATTGAAGCAGCTCAAGCTTTATATAAAGGCCATAGTGTTAAAGAAATTTCAAGAAGTGATGCTGGTGCAATTAACCTCTCCAACACCTCTATTTTAATAAATAAAATTATCGAAGACTCTAAAGCCCAGCATAGGAAATCAATCTGCTTTTTAACAGGTGTTCCTGGTGCAGGAAAAACGCTTGCAGGTCTAAACATCGCAAATGAACGACTAAAAGCAGATGAATCAGAACACTCAGTATTTCTATCTGGTAATGGTCCGTTAGTTGATGTCTTGAGAGAAGCATTGACCAGAGATTCAGTAGAATCTGCTAAAAGGAGTGGTCAGAGAATATTACGCACAGAAGCTGAAAGGAAAGCAAAGGCTTTTATCCAAAATATTCATCATTTTAGAGATGACAATTTAAGAACGCCTCATGCCCCTATTGAAAAGGTTGTCGTTTTCGATGAAGCACAAAGAGCTTGGCAAAAAGAACAAGTCTCCAAGTTTATGCAACAGAAAAAGGGAATCACAAACTTTGACATGTCTGAACCCGAATATTTAATCAGTGTAATGGATCGACATGAAGATTGGTGTACAATTATATGTTTAATCGGAGGCGGACAAGAAATCAATACAGGTGAAGCCGGTGTTTCAGAATGGATTGAGTCGTTAAAAACAAAATACCAATCTTGGGATATTTATTATTCAGATAAGATTTTGGCTGAACCTAATACCTATCTAAATAATTCAGATTTATCACATTGGTTAGAACAACATGGACATCAAAAAACTGATCTTCATTTATCCACCTCTGTCCGCTCATTTCGAAGTGAAAAAGTTGCATCCTTGATCCAATCCATTTTAGACAATCAAAATGATCAAGCCGCTCAAATTTTCCAAGACATCAAACATAATTATCCAATTAAAATCACGAGAGATTTAGACAAGGCAAAAAACTGGTTAAGACATCAAGCTAGAGGTACGGAAAGAATTGGACTAATCACAAGTTCAGGCGCTAAAAGACTAAAAGCAGAAGGTATCTATGTTAAGAATAATATATCTCCAACTGATTGGTTTTTAAATCATCAAGATGATACCCGATCATCTTATTATTTAGAGGATATTGCGACTGAGTTCGATATCCAAGGACTTGAAATCGACTCTACCTGCGTAGCTTGGGATATTAACCTCTATTATGATCAAGGTTGGAAATTTCAAAACTTTAAAGGTTCAAAGTGGCAGAATATTAATAAAGACTCAGCTAAAAGTTACCTTCTCAATGCTTATAGAGTTCTATTAACCCGAGCCCGACAAGGTATGGTTATTTTTATTCCTGCTGTAGATGGAAAAGATCCAACAAGACCTCAAAAATACTATGACTCAATCTATAACTATCTGGTTTCTTGTGGGTTAGACATAATGTAAAAAGTATCAGAATCTCGTTTGTGCCGCTTTACGACAAACGAGACTCCAACACCAGGTAAATGCAGCTCAAGATAATAGTTTTCTAGGTAATTTTACTGGCATATCTAACAATTGCTGAGCAAATGCCTTGCCTTGTGGATCAATACGTAAACTAGCGATACCACCACCACCTAAGGCATTTTCCAACATGAAATTTAATGCATTCATGGCAGGCAGTTCATAACGAATCACTCTTGATTTCTCTGGATCGAGAACATGCTGCATATATTCAGCGACAGCCTGCTCATTCAAAGCAGCGCGAATCCACGGCAAATATTCTGCTTTGCGCGCTATCACGCCAATATTGCTATGATTGCCTTTATCACCACTACGCGCATGTGCAACTTCAACTAAAGCAACCTCAATTTCATCACCCTGATAAACTGCGACCTCACCCACAGGATGTTGAGTAAATGCTTGATCGGCAGAACCTGTTGGAATCTGCACTGGATGACGTTGCCCTGCAAAATCAACTTCAACCTTAATTTGATCTTTATCAATTAAGAAAGAGAACAACTTCACCACTGCCGAAGCTTTAGGACGCCCACCGACAATCCCAGCCAATGCAGGAGCCATCCCTGTTGAAGCCTGTGCAATTTCTGAAGCAAAGAACATACAGGCTTCTTTAAACATGTGTTTGACCGCAATTTTGACCACAACTTCACGGCTTTCTTGAATTCGAGAATGAGATCCATAGGTACTTTCGATACCCAAAATTTCGATAGATTTTTCACTAAAAGGTGGCACAGAACGCAAAGCCAAAACTCGTTCACATTTGTTGATAATGGCATCAGCGATAGTCTGTGCTTTTTCAGGTGCTTCACGCCCAGCAATCAAAAAACTCACTAACACACGATAACCATCGGCATAAGTGGCACTAACTTTATATTGTTGTGTTGGTGCTCGACCTGTTGCACCAGTCACCTTGACTCGATCTTCATCAATTTGTTCTAAATGCACTTGGCTAAAATCAGCCGTCACATCAGGAAGTAAATAAGCCTGCGGATTGCCAATTTCATAGACAATTTGTTCTGCCACCGTTGCATTTGAAACCAGTCCACCTGTGCCTTGTGGTTTCGTCACAATAAATGAAGCATCTTCACTGACCTCAACAATTGGAAAGCCCATATTGTCGAAGCCTTGTACTAAACGCCAATCAGTGAAGTTCCCACCTGTACATTGAGCACCACATTCAATCACATGCCCTGCCAATGATCCTTGTGCCAACTTGTCATAATCATCCAGTGACCATTTGTATTCATACAATAATGGGGCAAGCACAACCGCCGAATCAACCACACGCCCAGTAATCACAATATCAGCACCTAAATCTAGTGCATCACGGATCGCAACTGCGCCTAAATAAGCATTACTGCTGGCTACATGATGTGGTAAAGCTTCGCCATTAAACATTTCCTGCACATTTTGCTTGAGTAATTCAGTGTGCTTAGGTAATACATCGTCACCTAGAACCACAGCAACTTTTAAATCTAAACCTTTTTCATCAATAATTTTCTGTAACACATCACGACAAGCCAGTGGATTCACCCCACCGGCATTACTGATTACTTTTATTTTTTTCTCAGCAATTTTATTGAGCAGCGGCGACATGACGCGGCTAACAAAGTCTAGTGCATAACCATGATTTGGATCAGTCATCATCGCTTTTGCCATAATCGACATGGTGATTTCTGACAAATAATCAAAAACTAGATAATCAATGTCACTCAAATGCACTAGTTGAAATGCAGCAGTATTGGTATCGCCCCAAAATCCTGATGCACAGCCTATTTTGATTACCCTCTGCTCATCCTGTTTGACACTTGTCATGCGCTTTCTCATTGTTATTGCTAAAAACGACTTAACATTACCAAGCAAGTGCTTGGTTTGTAAAGTGCATAATGATATGCTGTATTGGCAAAATGAGACAAACACAGGCAAATGCTTGTTATAAAAAGATAAGACAATTCTTGAAATGAATTTTGTTACAATACACTTTAGATGAGACGGGATAGAAAAATCGGCATGATCGCAACTTCAATTGAGCAAATACCCAAAATTGTTTGTTTTGATGACACTCCACGCGGGCGCTTATTGCAAGGTGCTGCCTATCTATTTTACAAACAAGGTTATGACAAAACCACAGTACGCCAACTCGGTGAATTTATTGGTATCCAATCTGGCAGTTTATTTCATCATTTCAAAAGTAAAGATGAAATTCTTGCAACAGTGATGGAACAAACCATTATTTATAATTTTGCCCGTTTAAAAGAAGCAGCTGAACGCTCAAATGATCCTGAACAGCAATTACGTCATTTAATTAAAGCTGAATTACTTTCGATTGCTGGCGATACTGGCGCAGCCATGGCGGTACTTGTGCATGAATGGTTTGCCCTTTCTAAAGAAAAACAAGATTATCTTTTAAAAATGCGCAATGAATATGAGCAAGTTTGGCTCGATGTCATTGAGAAATTACGCGTACTCGGTAAAGTTAAACATGATGCTTTTATCTGGCGTCGTTTAGTTGGTGGTTCTATTTCTTGGACTGTGACTTGGTATCGACCAGAAGGTAAAGTCAAAATTGATGAGTTGACTGAAATGGTTTGGGAAATGGCGATTAAATGAGTGCTATCTATTTACGCAAACCTCAACCAAATGATTTAGCAGAAATTAAACTCGCCTATCAAAATAGTATTCAACTTCATCAACCTTGGACTTATCCACCAACCGATTTTGAACAATATCTCACTCAAGAACATCGTTATTTTGTCTGTTTAATAGAAAATGATGTCATTGTAGGCACTTTTAACATCTCAAATATTATTCGAGGTTATTTTCATTCTGCCTATTTAGGTTATGAAGCCTTTTATCCTTATGCAGGACAAGGCTATATGCGACATGGGCTTCAACTGGTTCTAAGAGAAGCATTTCAAACACTGAATCTACATCGACTAGAAGCTAATATTCAACCAGACAATCTGTCCTCTATTCGCCTTGCCGCAAATGCAGGTTTTGTGAAAGAAGGCTTCTCTCGCCAATATCTTCGAGTCGGTGGAAAAGCATGGAAAGACCATGAGCGTTGGGCAATTTTAAATACAGATTGGACAGATCAAAAATATCAAGCCTTCTAAAAACTACTTACATTTTAATCACGACATAACTTAACGTTTAGCCCATTCATTCTATTTGCGTTTGCCTAAAAAACTGCTATTTTTCAGAAACATCAATGATTATAAAAATGCAAAAATGAATCCAGTCCAACATGCCAATATTTCGGTGAAACGTCGTGGGGGCGAGCTTGAAGATTATATTGATATTCACGCTTTGATCGACAGCACCAAAATGCTATGCACTGACAATCGCCATCGTATCTTGCATACTTTTTGGGGCGTGCAAGAAGTGATTATTCCGATTTTTGGACACCACTTTGAAAATAGTGCAGGCAAAAGTATCGAAGTCAAAGACTTATGCGAAAAAGATCATTTGCTGGTCGATTTCCACCATCGTTTTATTCCAACGATCGGAGACTTTGTTGCAGCAATGCAGGATATCCCCTCAGATGGACTAGCGAAACGCCTAGAGAAATTCCACGCTGATGTTATTGATGACCCAAAGCTGTCAGCTACATTACTCTCTCCATTATCAGTGACCGGTCAATTAAAGTCCTTACTGATTACGCACAATAGTTGGTTTATTAATACCATTTTGCCAATGATGGGAAAAAGCGAAGCCAAGTTGATTGATTTTGATATCAGTCCAGACTTCTTTTTCAATCCAATGCGTTTTGAACTGTGGATGGATAATGGGATGGCCGCACCACCGAGTGCTCTTAAACTACAAGAATTAAAAACGAAGATTGCTTAAAAGGTCAATTAAATATGGAAGATAACAAAGTTTATGTGATTGTTTATCGTGGCTATTGGTATACCGATGAATATTATCAACCTTATTCTTGTGAAAACTCGATACACCATCTATTTTATAATAAACAAGATGCAATTAAAGAATGAAAAAAATTAGAATTGGATTTTCAGAAAACTCAAGGTTATGATATTTTTGCTTTTGAAGGTTGTACATTCGAAATGAATGATGCAAATTTAGACTTTGATGAGATGTATGATCGTTATTATAAAAAATCGTTAACAGATGATGAAATTCATGATCTTACTATAAAACTTGACAGAAATATTTACGAATTAATTGAATATCCTAAAAATTTTAAATGTTATGTTACTTGGCTGCCTAATAAAAACAGCTATATGCTCAGTGATGATACAACTGAATATGATCCTTATTCAAATATTGCCTTAGAATGGCACTCTGATATGTGCTGAATTAGC